>MEXP01000030.1 GCA_001773725.1 Candidatus Amesbacteria bacterium RIFCSPLOWO2_01_FULL_49_25 | reverse complement strand
TCCCCATCATATTTTGCTCCGCCACCCCACATTCGATAAATCGCTCCGGATATTTTTTCGCAAACGCCTCTACTCTGGTACTCTCTTTCAGATCTCCCGTCAAAACCACTACGCCAGGGTTTGTCTCTCCCAACTCCACCAGCCCCTCCCCATACCCGTTTCTAGTCGGTGTCTGTTCAACGTCATGTTCAAATAATTTATGGTTTAATATCATAATTATTGGTGCTCAGACTGTATCTTTCCTCCCAAAGTTCTCAACTGGGCCAAAGCCTCTGTCGCCTGCTCACTATTTGGCGGCTTGCCATGCCACTCATAATTCCAATCCATAAAATCCACACCCTTTCCGGGGATTGTGTGCGCAATAATTACTGTCGGGTTCTCAAATATTGCCATCGCTTTATTGAACGCATCCACAATCTCCCGCACGTTATGCCCGTCCACCCCAATTACCGACCAGTTAAAGGCTTTAAATTTATCTGCCATCGGCTCCAAGGGCATAACATCTTCCGTAAATCCATCGATTTGGATATTATTCCGGTCAATTACGGCGGTTAAGTTATGCAAATTATTCTTCCCGGCAAACATAATCGCTTCCCAGTTCTGCCCTTCTTGTAATTCCGCGTCGGACATCAAAGCATACACCCACGGCATTCTTTCCCCTTTTGGCAATTTTCCAGCCGCCACATCCATCCGCACAGCCAGCGCGTGACCAATCGCCTGCGACAATCCCTGCCCCAGCGGCCCCCCCGTATTTTCCACTCCCGGCAATTCCCTGTAATGCGGATGTCCTTGCAATCTGCCGTTCAACTTCCTCAAAGTCATCAATTCTCCCCTGGGAAAAAACCCGGCGTGAGCCAAAGTCGGATACCACACCGGGCAAATATGCCCGTTAGAAAGTATCACCCTGTCTCTGTCTTCTTTCCATGGGTCCTTCGGATCATAATTTAATACTCCGCCAAAATACAAAGCAGTAAACACATCCGCCATCCCCAACGGCCCAGCCGAATGCCCCGACCCCGCCGCCACCAGCATCTCAATTATGTCCTGCCTGATCTCATTGGCCTTCAACTCCAGATTTTTTATTTGCTCATCAGTCAGCATAAAATAATAGGCACGCAGATACACCAGCAAAAACCGCCCGCAACCGGACCCCATGAGCTTGCCGAATGGGAGTCGAGGATGGATTTTTGCGCGTATCGAGTGCCATAAAATTCACAGTTCAAAAGCTTTCTCCGCCGGATTATAAACATGGCTCTCGTGTTGCAGGGCCAATTCAAATAGCTCCAAGGTCTTTATCACCTCCTCCGGACTGTTTACAATCCGGTACACCTGGAATTCCTCAGGCCTCATCCGCATGTTTGCCAGAAAAGCCGCCATAATATTCTCCCAAAACTTACCATACAAAATCAACGGTTTGTGGTGGCCAAAATACAGCCTGGCCAATCCCCAGGCCATGGCAAATTCCGACACCGTCCCCGTCCCTCCCCGAAAAATCACATACGCCTGCCCCACCTCCAAAAGCTTCAGCGTCCGCTCCAGATAATTCGCCCCCGTAATCTCCTCGTCGATGGGATTATTTTTATCCCTCCCCTCAAACATCGCCACGTCTTTGGGATAAAACGTCACTCCAATCACGTGCCCGCCAACAGCCTTAGCTCCCAAAGTCGTCGCCCGCATTACACCTGGCCCGCCGCCATTGGCCACGATATATCCCGCCCGCGCCAGCGCTTTCCCTACCTCATACGCCTCCTTAAACAACTCATCATGCTCGTGTGCGTCCGCAAATCCCAAACACGCCACCGTCTTGATCAGCCTCCCATTCTTCGCGCCATCAGCCATGTCACCATTCTAGCACCCTTCTTGCCCCCACCGCCGCCTCGTCCGCGCCGGCTTCCTCCAAAATTTTCAAGTGTTCTTTCTCTATCCCCCCATCCGCCCCTATTTCATACTTATACCCCCTCACTCTTCTCAATTCACTTAGTTTCTTAATATCTTCAATTGCTTCATTTACAAACTCCTGCCCCCCAAACCCTGGCTCGACAGACATCACCAGCACATACTTCAAATTTTTTAAGTAAGGTTTCAATACCTCCACAGGTGAATGCATATCCATCGCCAGACAGTCAAATTTTTCCGGCTCGGAAATACTTTCCACCTGAGGAATTATCCGCTCAAACCCAACCTTTTCTGCATACTTCGCCCATTCCCACACGTTATTTTCAGTCACCATCAACTGCGCATCAAACTTTATCGGCAAATACGGAATCAAATCACATTCAGACGGCCTTATAGTCCGATTGGCGGCATATTCTCCGTCTATAAAATCAATCTGCACCCGCTCAAATTTCTTAGCATCTCTTATTTTTCGCAGCATTTCATTCAACTCTTTGAGGTCATTAGTCAGTATCGCCGGCACTATTTTCATCTTTTAATCAAATCATTTAACGCCTCAATCTGTACCTCCTCCAAATGTACCTCCGGTCTTTTTTCTTTAATAAACCGAATCGCTTCGTCCACCGTCTTACCTTCAAATCTAATCAAATAAGCAGCCACCAATGTCGGACTTCTCCCGTGCCCGTTCTTGCAATGCACGTAAATTGTGTTCCCCAAGTCTATCATCTGCTTCATCATTACCGTCCCCAGCCTTAGCTGGTCCTGCGTCGGAGCTTGCTTGTCAACTACCGGCAGCCACAAATAGGCATCGATCGACTTTGGCGGCATTTCGGGGTGCTCAATTTCCATATTTATCTCCCCGCAAATCCCTAATTTTTTAAATTCCTCCGTATGCACCGGGCACGTCGGCCCTCGGCACAAATCCGACCCGATATATATTCGTTCGGTTATTTTTGAATAATCAGTACTGTGCCCATCCATAAAATGACTTAATGACCTAACTTTATCGTCTGTTCCACCAGCCTATTTGTATACCCCCACTCGTTATCGTACCAAGCTAAGACTTTCACTAAATCCCCATCAATCACCTGCGTAAATTCTGGATCCACTATCGCACTATACGGACTGCCGATAACATCCGAACTCACCAAATGTTCCGCTATCCCGTCAACTCCGCTCATTCCCAAAATTCCCCTATACATCGTATTCTGGGTCGCCTCCTTGATCGCCTGATTGACTTCATCTCTTGTCGTCTTCTTCCTCGTCACAAACACAAAGTCGGATATCGACCCCGTAATCACCGGTACCCGCAACGAAATCCCGTCAAACAAGCCTTTCAACTCTGGTATCACCTCCGTCGTCGCGATCGCCGCCCCTGTCGAAGTCGGCACTACATTGGCCGCCGCCGCCCGAGCCCGCCGCAAGTCTTTATGCGACCCATCCTGAAGAACCTGGTCGTCCGTATAGGCATGCACGGTCGTCATCATGGCCTTAACTATCCCAAACTTGGCGTGCATCACAGCCGCGACAGGTGTCACGCAGTTCGTCGTGCAGCTGGCATTGGAAATCACCACTACCTTCCCATCTGCTTCATTTACTCCCAGTACAAAAGTGCCTACATTACCGCCTTTACTCGGAGCCGAAATGACGACTTTTTTCGCCCCCGCCTTGGCGTGCTTCAAAGCCCCCTCTTCATCCGTAAACCTCCCTGTGCACTCCATTACCACCTCCACTCCGTACTTACTCCACGGCAATTTCTCCGGATCTTTCTGCGCCAATACCGGAACCTTAAAACTCATACTCGGCACCACTAAATACCCAATCAATGGATCCTCTATTTTTTCTTCCCAAGTCACTGGTATTTCAAATTTTCTGTAAGTGGTGTCCTGGTTCACCAAATGACACCATCCCGCCGCGTTCATCGAACCCGAAGTATTAATCGCCGCCACCTCCATCTCCCCAGCGTGTTTCAAAAGCCACACCCTAAACGCCAGCCGTCCAATCCTCCCAAAACCATTGATAGCAACCTTCACCATAACCTAAGTATACACAAATTTATCAGACCGACCCCAATGATATAATGCCCCGCATGGCCTCACCCGATAAGAACCCTTTTCACTCCTTCAAAAAAGATGGCTGGATCTTGATCGCCGCTTCCGCCGCCGCCGCAATCGGTGCCATCTTAGAAACCATCGATTTCCTTATCAACCCTACCCCTGACAATCTAGGGCAAGCCACGGGCCTTTGGAGCCTTTCACTCATCGCTTGGGCCATAGAAACCAGAACCAGACCTTCAAACTAGCGCTTCAATCCCCACCAGTGTCCCCGTCGCTAAATACTCCAGCATCGCTCCGCCTCCCACCGAAATCCAATCAAACTTCTCGGTCAGCCCATATTTAGATATCGCCATTTCTATATCCCCACCCCCCGCGATCTTATAAGCTCGACCATTATTAGTAATAGCCAAGAGAACCCGCCTCGTTCCTTCACTCGCCCCCTCGTCTTCATACTTCCCCATCACTCCGGCAGCCAATATCACATCTGCCCCCGCAATAGTTTTTTCGTATTCCTCAATCAACTTATCAGAAATATCCAATCCATCCGGCCGCAGTTTTATCCCGGGCAGCAGCCCACCTTTCAATACGGCCGAGAACCTGTTCTCCATCGTCTCCGCAAATTTCTGCTTGTCCTCTACCTTCACGCCCCCAATAACCAACACTTTTCTGCCCACTTTAGTCCACACCTCGTCCAATTTTTCCAACTCTGCATAAAACCTCTCCCCCACACACACCTGTTTACCCTCACCCGCCATCAGGCGCGGAAGGGCATCAATCGAAGCATGTTTTCTGTGGCTTGTGGCAAACGCCTCATTCACATACACATCCCACCCGTCTGCCAACTGCCTGGCAAATTCTTCGCTATTTTCCTTCTCACCCCTGTTATCCCTCAACCGATCATCAAACTCCACCGCCCCAAACTCCCCCCTCAGTTGGACACAAATATCATAATTTGTCTCTCTGTGCCCTATCACCTTCACCCGCCCCGCCGACCTACTCCCCAACAAATTAATCACCTCGCGCACAGCTCTCACCCTGGGATTATCCCCATCATCCACATCCAAATCCCCCCTCACCAACACCGACTTTCCCCCCACCTCAACGTCCCGGATGCTTTTCAAAAACTTGCCGCTCATATCTAATAATCTTTTCAATCCTCCTCAAATAACTCTCCGTCTCCACAAATTCCGTCTCCAAAAATCTTTCCACCAGCTTCAAAGCTTCCTCCTCCGTCACGTTATCCGCCGCCAGCGCCAAGACATTTATATTATCGTCCTTCCTCGCCGCGTATACCTGGTCCGGTTCAAACCCCAATCCGCACCGCACCCCCCTCACCTTATTCGCCGCCACCTCTACCCCCACTCCGGACCCGCATATCACCACCCCCCAATTCCTCTCCGGGTTTTGCGCCACCCTCTGCGCCACCTCAATCGCAAAATCGGTGTAATCATCACTCCGATCATATTTATAGGCTCCCATATCTTCAAATTCATACTTTCTCCCCTTCATCCACTCCTCAATTACTCCTTTGAGTTCAAACCCCCGATGGTCGGCCCCAATGTAAATCACCCTTGTATAATAGCACCAAAATGCCTCTTCTAGTTATCCTTATTTTCTCCCTCACTGGCCTGTCCGCCCTCCTCCACCCCGGACTATTTACCGCCCACGATATTTGGCACAACGTCGCCCGTCTTTATCACTACTACCACACGGTCCGTGATGGCCAATTTCCCCCCTACTGGATCTCCTCCATGGCCCAAGGCTTTGGCTATCCGCTATTTTTCTTTTCATACCACCTGCCTTGGCTGGTAGGGCTCCCCCTTCTCCTCGCTGGCCTTTCCATCCCTACCGTCACCAAGCTTCTTTTTTACCTTCCTTATTTTCTCTCCGGCCTCACATTTTATATTTCTTCTCACCTCATCACCAAAAACCGCCCCGCCTCACTCATCGGTTCCATTCTCTACCTCTGGGCCCCCCACCGGTTTCTCGTCACCCTAGTCTCGGCCTCCACCGGTGTCGCCTGGACTTTCGTCTTTATCCCGCTCTACCTGTCCAGCCTATACCTGATCCTCAGCGGTTCCCATTCCCAAACCGCCAAACTATTTCTCCCCGTCGGCCTGTCCGGCCTTATCCTTTCTCACCTCCTAACCACTCTCACCCTCGCAGTCCCCACTCTCGTCCTCATCCTCATAAACATCAAAAAAATCTCAACCTCCGTTGCGGTTACTCTTATCGTTACATATTCAATAGGTCTGCTTCTCTCCTCCTTTTACCTCCTGCCCTCCCTCTACTACTCCCGCCTCACCCGGGCCAGCGCCTACAAACAAGGCGGATTTGCCACTATCTACCAAACCGGCTTCGTCAACTTTCGTCAGCTCATCTATTCCAAATGGGGCTACGGCCCGGTCAAGTTCTCTGCCAAAGACGGGGAAATTTCCTATCAAGTCGGCCTCGCCCAATGGGCCTCCGTCTTCCTCTTACTCATTTTCTCACTCCGCCCCTCTTCTCATCGCCCTCTCATATTTGGTCTCCTTATCTCCTACTCCCTCAGCGTCTTTCTTATCATCGACCCCTCCCGTCCTATCTGGGATTTCGTCGAAAAATTCATCTCCCTGGACTATCCCGCCCGTTTTCTAGTCCCCGCCACATATCTGGCTTCTCTCTCCGCCTCCCTCACCTTCATTCACACCCCAAAATCTCTTCACCCTCTCCTGCTCCTGCTCATTCCCCTGGCTCTGTACACCAACCGCAACCACATCCGCGTCAATCTTTACACCGACGTTCCCCTCAAAACCTACATCGACTCTGAAGCTACCACCAGCACCCACAATGAATATTTTCCCGCCCAAGCCGCAGTCTCCCTTCTCAATCGCCCCGCCCCGCCCTTGGATCCCCCCCTCCCCGTCTCCAACTTTTCCCAAGGATCAATCGGCCTCTCTTTTTCTGTCGCCACGTCCTCCGCTACCCAAATCTCCCTCCGTCAAATCGACTTTCCCGGCCAGCACGTATATCTGGACAACCAAGAAATCCCCAAAATCACCGACTCTCTCGGCCGCCTCTCCCTCACTCTCCCCCCCGGCTCCCACACCGTTTCCACCCGCTTTCTCCCCACTTTGCTCATCAAATTTTCCTGGGCATTGACAACACTCGGCCTGGTTTTATTATTCAAGGTGGTCAACGCAAGGAACACAACTTTTGCGCGTGCCGAGCCGAAATCAAAATGAAACACCCAAAAGTCATCGTCGTCATGCCGGCCTACAACGCCGCCAAGACTCTAACCAAAACCTACCGCGACATTCCCCCAAACACCGTCCACAAAGTTATCCTGGTCGACGACGGCTCCCGCGACGAGACAGTCAAAGTCGCCAAAAAACTGGGGCTGGAAGTCGTCATTCACCCCCAAAACCGCGGTTACGGCGGCAACCAAAAAACCTGTTATACTCTCGCCCTTTCCCAAGACGCAGATATCGTCGTTATGATCCACCCCGATTATCAATACGACAGCACCCAAACCGCCAATTTAATAAAACCCATACTGGACGGCCGTTTTGATATCATGCTCGGCAGTCGGATAAGAACCCGCGCCGAAGCCTTAGCCGGCGGCATGCCGCTTTACAAATACATCAGCAACCGCTTTCTCACAATTTTAGAAAACATCCTCCTGGGCCAAAACCTCTCCGAATACCATACCGGCTTCCGCGCCTTCTCCAGAGACATCCTCAAAAAACTCCCCTTCCACAAATACTCCGACGATTTTGTCTTTGACCAGCAAATTCTTTTCGGCGCCATCGCCGCCGGCGCCAGGATAGGCGAAATTCCCGTCCCGGTGCGCTACTTCCCCGAAGCCTCGTCCGCCAATTTCACCCGCTCCACAATTTACGGCCTCTCCATTCTCCGCGATTTAGTCCTGTACCTCCTCACCTCCGGCCGCGTCTTCCTCTAACCTGGAAGATAATTACTTAAACCCCTCCGCCAGCTCCCGCAGTTCTCGCTCCGGATTTTCAGCCAGCACCACATCCGTAGCCAGAAGAACCCCCTTCGCCCCCAACTTCAATCCTACCCTTACATCATCCCCGCTGTGTACCCCCGCTCCAATCAGCACCGAAACACCCACCGCTTTCACCACTTTCTCAATTATTTCCGGCTTTTCCGAAGCCACCGACTTATCCCGACTGCCAATCAGCTCCGGCGGCTCGTAAGCCAAGTAATTAGACTGGAGTTTGTCCAGCTCAACAGCCTCCTTCTCATCCGCCGCACACAGACACAGCTCAAACGCCATCCCTCGCGTTTGCTCGGCAATGCTTTTAACCAGCTCAGCCGTCAACTTATGCTCCGCGTGATTAAGAAGCGTTCCCCTCGCCCCGGCTTCTTCCACATCCTCAACCGTAATCCATCCCGTCTTTTTACCCTGCTCTGCTGTATCCACATGCTGCACCCAGCATTCCGCACCCGTCTCCACGCAAGATCTCAAATCGGCAACCTGCGGCACCGCCACAATTCGTACCTTCGTCTCCTCGCTCACTCTCCGGCAAATCCGGGCCAGGGAAATAGCTTTATATCCCGTCGCCTCTTTGTAAGTTTTAAAATTAACCACAATCATTCCCCCATAATACACTGTAAAATACCCTAATGAAAAGCTTCGGCTATACAAAAGCGGTTCTAGTTACTATTGGCATTTTATTAATCTCGGCTCTTCTCTTTTTCCTGCAAAAACTAGTTGGTCTGGAAACTCTCCGGGAAACCATTCTCAAGTCAGGACCGCTGGGACCACTGGTTTTTATTTTCTTTATGTTTCTCTCACACGTACTGGCCCCTATACAAGGGGCCCCATTTTATTTTCTATCATTTGCCATTTACGGAAAATGGACATTAATCTATACCCACATTGCATATCTTTTAAGCAGCGTGGTCAACTTTTGGATTGCCAGAAAATTCGGCAGAAATATAGTCATCAAACTAGTTGGCCGTGCCAGCATGCAAAAAATAGATCACATCTCTGTCCACGAGGGCGTCAAGGCCCTGCTCATCATGCGTTTCTTTCAGGGCTGGATAAACGACTTTATCTCCTACGCCGCCGGCCTTACCGCCATGAAGTTTTCCACCTACTACATCATCAGCTTCCTGGCTCCTCTACCCTGGACTATTCTCACTTTTCTATTCTTCGATCAAGTACCTCAAGAAACAGCCTTCTTTTGGGCGCTGGCCCTCGGAGGAACATTTTTTATCATCCCCCCTATCTACTATTTCCTCCATCACAAATTCTCCAAAGGCAAGATCTCCCACACAACTTAGGTTATTTTTTTCTCCCCCACTCCTCAGTCAATCTTCTCAGCAGTAACCCCGAAATCCCGTACGCCATTGGCAGCCAGATCGGAATCCCCCCCACAAACGGAGCCGCGTAACTCCACGCCCCGCCCCCTACCACCACCAAATCCACTATTGGCCCCATGATCAGCGTCACCCCCAGCCACACCCCGTCTCGCTTCCTCCTGTCCCACATATATATAACCAGTATCTCCAAGGCAAACGCCGCCGCCAGCTTCACCGGATACATCCACCCATAAGCCATCGCCAATACATCCGCCATCCACACACTCGCCCAAAACCAAAAACTTTTTCTCATCAACAACTATTCTACTCCACAATTACCGTCCCCACCATTCCCCTTGCCCTGTGGTCCGCCACCGAACAGTAGTACTCAAAAGTTCCCGTCCTGTCAGCCACAAACCCCACCACGTTTTCCTCCCCGGCATTCAACTGCCGGGTCCGAACATTAAATTCATCCATCACCAAATCATGCATCCCGTCCACACTCTTAAACGTCAGCTTAATCGTCTTCCCCTTGGGCACCCGGATCACATTCGGCTCAAATTTAAACTTGCTCGCCTCCACCACCACCTCCGTCACCAGCTGGCTCACAACCTGCTTCTCTACTTTTATCTCCTCAGCTGTCTTAGTAGGCGCCACCGTCACCCCTACCTCAGGCGCGCTCGGCACACTGGGCTGCATCTTCACTTCTTCCTTTCCTCCCCGACCCAAAAAGTACCACACCCCGATCGCCGCCACTGCTGCCACTACAACCGCCGCCACCAGCAAATTCTTGTTCATCCCTTCCAGGCTATCAAATTCCCACCCCGCTTGCAAGTCCCCCTATTCCACAATCAACTCTCCCGCCATCCCTCTCGCCCTGTGATCTCCGACAGAACAATAGTACTCAAATGTTCCGACTTTGTCAGCCGTAAATTCAATCTCCTCCTCTTCTCCTTCCCCTATCTGATTCGTCCTCGCGTCAAACTCGTCCAGCACCCAATCGTGCGTTCCCTTAATATTCTTAAAAGTCACTCTCACCGTGTCCCCCTTCTTGACCCTCATCTCCGCCAGTAAAAACTTAAACGGACTCCCTTCCACCACAAACTCCTTCACGGCTCCTGTCTCCTCCATCACTGTCTCACCTGTCGGCTCCACCAGAATCTCCCTAGACTCTTCTTCAATAACCGGCATCACCCCGGTCTCTATCTTCTGCCCCCGGCTCACCATCCAAAACCCGCCCGCCAATGCCACCGCCGCCACAACCAGTATTCCCCCAATCAATACTCCTTTATTCATGTTCAGTCTCGATATATAATCATATCCATGTTCAAAAAACAAGTATTTATTTTGACCCTGGTTTCACTTTTCACCTTCCTCTCACCCCAAAAATCTTTCGCCGCCTCACCCGGCGCTTCCTTCCGCCTGGACCCCACCCGCCGTTTTGTATTTCTCACCCTTACCAATCTCCAATCAGTCGCCAGAGTCAGCTACGTCCTTACTTACGAAACCAGAGGTGTAACCAAAGGATTCGAAGGGGGCTTCAGAACTTTTGGCCGCCAGCGCCGCTCCGTCCGCCGCCAAATTCTTGGCACCTGCTCCTCCGGCCGCTGCGTCTATCACACCAATCCCCACGGCTTCCAACTCGACGTCACTTTCTATCTCAAGTCCGGCGGTACCACCACCGCCTCCCAGACCCTTCCCTAGACTCCAAGCCTTCCTTCCCCCCCTCACTCTTCAACCGCTATAAACACCACACCCTCCAAAAACTGCCGCCAATCCGCACCCCCATCCTTCATGATCACCGCTTTTATCAATTTGTCCCCGTTCTTGGTCAAGCCCTCGGCCCATGATTTACCCCCCCTCTCCCACTCAAACGTCGTCCACTTCACCCGTTCGGTATTCACATACCCTCTCTCCCCATCCCACACCGCCCCTTCACCCACCAGCCGCTCCTTCTCTCTATCCGCAATATCCGGCAAATTTTCCCGCGACGGCTCTACCTCAACCTTTATCTCCCCTCCCGCCGACTCCACCCCGTCTGTCGTCTCAGAAATCACCCACCCACTTGGGTACTTAAATCGCACCCCCAGCCGCTCGCTATTGTAAACCTCCACTAACTCCATTACCGCCTCCCGCCGTTCACTTCCCCCCCTCCCCTGTCCGTAATTATCCAACTCGATGTGTCGCCACTTACTATAATCCCAAACCGAAAACACAATTCCCCCTCCCACCAGCCCCGCCATCAACCACCACTTTCTATTCCCCATATCACTACATTATAATGAATTTCACATGCCGCGTTATTCCTCAAATCCCCCGACCACCTTCCGCCGTCTCCTCCCCTTCATTTTCTTCATCGCTACCCTCCCCCTGCTCATCGCTACCGCTCTCAAAAATCAGTTCTTCCGCCCCCGGGCCCAAGACAATCTCCCCGCCGCTTTCGCCTCCGCAGTCCAGCTAAATGGCCTCGACGCCTACATCCAAATCCCCCCTTCACCCATCCTTTCTCCCCAATCCAGCACCACCTTCGAACTCCGCTTCAAACCGGACCGGACAACCTTTCCCAACCAATGGCTCATCTCCTCTGCCAGTCAGGGCAAAGAGTACTATGGCCTAGTCATCAACAGCCAACTGTCCCCTGCCGGAGACACTTACACCATCAATTACCAATTCCTCGTCAGCGATTCCAAAGTTAACTGCAGTCACCTCACCACCACCTACACCCAAACCATCCCCACGTCCCAGTCAGATTACATCACCTCCTGGCACCATCTGGCCGCCCAGATTATACCCAACGGCCGCCTGGAAATTTACCTCGACGGCACTCTCTCCACCACTTATGTCTCTTTCGTCTCCTCCCCCTGTCCGTCCGACTCACCTTTACACCTCGGAGCCCACACCTCCTCTTCCGGATTTTTCGCCGGCCGTATAGACGAAATTCGTCTCTCCTCGATCGCGCGCTATGGCACTTCTTTCACCCCCCCCGTCGTCCCCTATACCTCAGACGTCTCCACCACAGCTCTCTACCACCTTGACGACAATTTTCTCGACTCGTCCCCCAATCACCTGGACGGCCAGCCCGTCAACCAAGTCGAGTTCACTTCCCAAACCACCCCAACTCCGACCGTAGCCCCGACAAGCGAAGTGGTGCCTTCCCCCACCGCCTCTCCAATTACTCTTACTCTCACCCCCTCCGCCGATTCCTACGTCGATTCCCGCTTTCCCAGCGCCAACTACGGCCCAGACAAAAAACTCAGCGTGGACCTCCCTGCCAAAATCACCTACCTCAAATTTTCGCGGCCCTCTGGCCTCATTCGCTCCGCCCTCCTTCGCCTCTACGTCACCCAGTATTCCCGCGGTTCCCACGCCCTCAAATTGGTCCCCGACTCTTCCTGGTCGGAAAACTCCCTCACCTATGCTAATCGCCCCCCGATTGCTTCCGGTTTAATCGCCGCCTTAACCGCCTCCAGAAATCGCTCCTGGATCGAAATACCCATAGACCCCGGCCTCCTCGCCTCCTCGAGCGTACTTTCACTGGGTCTGGAGCCCGCCTCTCCCGATGGCCTGCAGTTCTCATCCAAAGAAGGCGACCAGTCGCCCCAGTTAATTATTAGCTACCAACCGCTCTAAACTTATGGCCCTCCAATACCCCGGCCAGGAAATCGGCCCAATCCAGCGCTTCAAAAACTCCATTACCGACCGTCTGCCTTACTGGACCGCCACCGTCATCCGCGGACTTATCCAAGTTCTCCAAAACCTGGTCGCCTTCGTGATCCAAATGTTTCGCGAGATGATCAACACTTTTATGGGCCGCTCCTAACCTACTATAGCCCCGGCGGAATATTCTTCCCCTTTCCCAGGCTGGAAACCAAAATTACTACCACTATCGCCCCGATCCCCAGCAAAAACGCCACCACCACAATTCGCAAGATAGTCGACCCTACTTTCACCGACTGGGCCACTCTCTCCGTCGCGCCCGCACCCGCAGTCGGCGCTGCAGTCGGCGACCGCGTCGGCTGTGTCGCCATTCCCGTATCCAAAAATATTACCGGGGCCATCTCCCCCCTCATCACCACTTCCCCTACTTCCTGTTTCCCCAACAGAGTCTTTTTCTTCCCTCCCTCTTTGCTCACAAACAGGCTCCCAAATCTCGTAGCCGTCCCAAACTCCGCTTTTCCCACTCCCAATGGCCCCAGTTTCTGCGGCGCCGTCCCGTCCGCCGGCACAACCCACAAGATATAGTTAAATACCTCCTCCCCCGAAGCCGGATACGTCAGATCCCTGCAGCTCACCAAAAGTTTATACGTATATCCCTGGGTCAAAATCGACGCTACCCAGCACCTGGCCTCGTCCCCAATCACGTTAGACAGCTCCGCCGTCCCCTCACTCGCCGCCGCACTTCCGGCCAACACCAACCCGCCAATCAAAAACCCCCCCAGCCATTTCCTCATAAACTAATTATAGTTGCCCCAATCGACTTTGCAACAATATAACCATATAATGTAACTTGACAAATTTAATGTATGACTCACCTTGTTACCGTCACCTCCCAAGGCCAAATCAGCATTCCCGCTCCCCTGCGCCGTCAATTCCAGCTGGATAAAATCCGCAAAGCCTTCGTCCACGCTGAAAACGGCAAAATCATCATCACCCCCTCCGCCGACATTCCTTCGCTCCGCGGAATTTTTGCCTCAACTAAGCGCCTCCCTTACAAAACCACCCGGGCCGCTTTCGAAACCGCCATGTCCAAAGGCCTCGCATGATCAGCTACCTCCTCGACACCAACTGTCTTCTTCTGGCCCTTGCACGCGACTCGGGAAAAGTCCTCTTCACCTTCGACCGCCGCTTAAAAGCCCTCTCCAAAATCTAATCAAATTTCTTCCACTCCCCCATTTTACCAGCCAGCATATTTCTCAGGGCCTGGTTTCTTACGTTGTCTCTCTATCGCAACTCTAGGACAAAAATCTGGCCTATATGTACGGTCAAAATCCATTTCGGCGCGTTGACGAATCGCTGCATCAATCGCTATTTGTAAATCAGGATCCACCCTACCGACATTAAGTTCCTCTATGGCCTTTGACATTAATATGTATATTTCAATGGGAACAAGTGTATGTTTGAGATTGTTGTGTATTTCCAAAAAAAGTCCTGGCGTCTTTTGAGGATCAGAACTCCTCTCATAAAACAAAATGTAAACTGGAATATCTACACCAGGACCGGTCAGCCTCTCTCCTGGATCCACAACTTCCTCTTCAATGCTCAAGCCCTCCAGCTCACCAACACATGCCCGAATATTATGCACCTGCTCAGCACTTAAACTACTGATTCCCGTTTCCAATTCCAGTTCTTTTTCTCTTACAAACCTTTCCACCTCTACCCTAAAAAGACCGTTCGGTGAAAACTTCAAAGCCATAAACTCAAATTCTTTCCTCCCTCCGCATACTAGCACAGGATAAGCATTTTTCAAGTGATCTCTTT
>MEXP01000029.1 GCA_001773725.1 Candidatus Amesbacteria bacterium RIFCSPLOWO2_01_FULL_49_25 | reverse complement strand
TCAAGAACTGACTCGGCTTGGGAAGTTTCTACACCGGTACGCAGGTCTTTGACTAATTTGTAAGGATGCAGGACGTAAGAGCGAATTTGTGTTCCCCACGAGGCGGCGATGTGTTTGCCTTTGAGATTTTTCTCGAGTCCCGCCCGTTCCTGCTGCTTTAACTCCCATAACTTGGCTTTGAGCAAATTGAGAGCGATTTTTCTATTTTGTTCCTGAAAACGCTGGGTTTGACATTGAACTGAGATTCCGGTGGGTTTGTGAGTGAGACGGACGGCTGTAGAGACTTTGTTGACGTTTTGACCGCCATGGCCGGTGGCTCTGAAAGCTTCGAACTGAATTTCGTCTTCGGAAACGGTTATTTGTGAATCAGACTCGGGTAGTTCGGGCAAGACTTCGACTAGGGCAAATGACGTCTGGCGAAGGTTGTCGGCGTTGAAAGGCGACTGGCGGACCAACCGGTGAGTCCCTTTCTCGCGAACCAAATAACCGTAGGCGTATGGGCCATTGACAGTGAAGGTGACGGTTTTATAACCGGCTTCTTCGCCAGGAGTTTCGTCGATAACTTGAGTTTGCCAGCTGCGGCTTTCGCAGAAACGCAAGTACATGCGAAGGAGCATGGCGACCCAATCCATAGCTTCCACGCCGCCTTGGCCGGCGTGGATAGACACCATGGCATTGCCCGAGTCGTAAGGACTATTGAGAAAAGTCCTAATTTCCAGCTGACCTATTTTTTTGGCAATTTTCTGAACATCTTTGTCTTCCAAAACTTCGGTCATGGATACGGCGTCATGGACTTCGGTTTCCAAATCAGAAATTTGCTTACTTTCGGACTGTAATGCCGCCAGCCGTTTCATGTCGGCCTGGGCGGCGGGAGGGTCGGACCAGAAATCCGAATGAGAGGACTTGGCTTCCAGCTCCCGAATTTGTTTGGCGCGCAATTCGGGGTCTAGTTTGGTTTTGATTTGGTCAAGGCGAGATTTTAAGTCCGCTAGCTGGACATTGAGATCTGACATGAAGAAGATTATACGTCAGTTGCCCGAGGCTGTGGCGCATATGGCCTGCTTTATCTGACTGACTTGGTCCGGGGGGAGGGTCTGAATGACATCCACGAGCTTATTTAAGCTCTCATTGGTGATTTTGACTCCTAAGACCACAGGGGAATTTTTATCCGGATGGGTTATAAGCTTGTCCAGCGAATCGCTGACGTTTTGGGAAAGAACCTTAGGGTCGACTTTTTTTACCGATGAGATAGCATTGGACAGCAGATAATCCGGGGCGAAGAGGGGAAAATCGGGTAAGCTGCCGCGGCGAATGAATACGACGTATCCAATTACACTGACCACTGCCGCGACGATAATTATCTTGGCCAAAAAACCGAGCATGGATATAAGTATAGCCCAAACGAGCAACTACGGTTGTCCGAGGCCGGGGTAGAGTTTTTGAACTACTGATAAAAGCTCTATTTCTGCTTCTTCCAAAGTTCCAGCAAACTTTCCTCCCGCCGCCGCTTTGTGACCTCCGCCTCCAAACCTAGCCGCCAGTATAGACACATCCGTTGGCTGCTTTCTATTGTTCGATCTCAAACTCATTCCTATCTTTCCGGGCTCTTTTTCATAAAGGACCGCCGTAATTTTGGGGTCTTTAGAACTACTCAAATGAAAACTTACCGTTTTGTAAACAGAAAGTATTTTTCTGGAGAGAGGCCAATTTCCTGCTGCTTTTTCAGGCTTAATTTTGAGATTAGGACTTGACCACCGAAGTGCTCCGCTGACTCATAAAGACCATAACCGACGAATTTTAAGTACTTAGTTGAGCTTGAAGAAAGTTCGTTTATCGCGAGTTGGTTGTCTACTCCTTTATCAATAAGGTCAGCAATTGTTCTAAATGTATCCCCGCTTTTTGCGAAACTAAACCCACCCGTATCACTCCAGATACCCGCATAAAGACATTGAGCAGCGTCTAAATCGACAAGCTGTTTGTCTTTTCGGCAAACTAGATTGTAAATTATTTCGCAGGTAGATGATTGGTCTGGAATCACCAAATTTATATCACCGTATCCAACATTTGTGTTGTGGTGGTCTATAACTATCGATCTTATCTGCAAAGGTAACTTTAGGTCGGTCTTTAATGAATAAGTCGTAATCTTTAGGATCAATTTCAGTAAAACCGGACTTCATGATCTGGTCTACCCCCGGTAAAAAACGGGTATTGGCGGGAATGGGATCGTCTCCTGAAATAACTTGAGCAGACGTGCCGATTTTTTTGAGAATGTGTTTTAACGCTAATACTGATCCAACGGAATCTAGATCTGGATTAGGATGACAGTGGAGAAGAATATGTTTTGCTTTTTGGATTTCGGACCAAATAACTGGGGCAAGTTTTGCGACTTGATCGGACATAGAATAATTTTAGGCGTTGTCTAGGCTTTTCCACAAGTACCAGCAGGCGAGGGTGCGATAGGGGCGCCAGTTTTGGGCGATTTTTTGCATCTTTTTGGAAAAGTTTTTGCGTTTACGGTTGAGACTGTAATGTTTGACGAAGGCGTTTTGGATACCCACATCGTCGAGGGGCAAAATGTCCGGACGGTGGAGGGAAAACATAAGCCGCATTTCGGCCGACCAGCGGCCGATGCCTTTAACTTGGGTGAGGTGGTTAATTATTTCTTCATCGGTCATAGATTCCAGGTTTTCGAGTTGAACCGATTTGTCGAGTACTTTTTGGGAAAGGTCATGAAGCGCGCGGGCTTTGGCCCAAGAAGTGCCTATGCCACGTAACAGTTCTTGCGGTGTGGCCAAAATTAATTCGGGAGTGAATTTGCGATGGAGAAATAATTTAAGAAAGCGCTTATAAATTGTTTCGGCGGCTTTGTTTGATAATTGCTGTTCGATGATCGAATAGACTAAACTTTTGAAATAATCCCGGCTTTTGGAGTAGTGAATGACTCCGTATTTTGAAATTAGCTGGGACAGAACCGGATCTCGCTTGAGATGAAGCAGGGCCTTACGGTGATTTTGCATACAAATTGGCGAGGAGTTTTTTGGCGCGGTAGAGACGGCCTTCGAGCGACCTGGCCGAGAGGTTTAACTTCAGACTAATTTGTTTGTTGGAAAGCTCTTCATAATATTTTAGGTGCAGAAGGCGGCGATACTCCGGGGGAAGAAGATTCAAACAGGCGTTGACTTTGGCCCGAAGTTCGTCTAAAGCAAGCTTTTCCTCGGGAGATAATTCATGTGAGGGCAAATCGACTTTGAGTTGAAAGTTGGAGTTAACTTGATGACGATAGTAATCGGCCAATTTATTGAGAGCGATTCGGCATAACCAGGTAAAATATGTACTCTTATGATGAAAAGTGTGAAAAGATTTGTATGCGGCAACGTAGGTGTCCTGAAGAACTTGTTCGGCGGTTTGCAAATCGCCGCCGTTTCTTTTGAGGATAACTTTGAGGATTCTCTGGCCGAATTGGTTATAGAGACGTGTTAGAAGAGCGTGGGTTTTGGGGGGCATAGACGTCTAATGAATTATATATGGCAGCTGAGCTGATTGCACCTAGGCAGATTTCGCTTTGGGAGTATCCTGGGAGTTCACCTACTGAGTGGTACCTGGAAAAGTGGGTTGATTATAGATTTGGACTGTTTCTGGAGGCGGTGTTGAGGAGTTTGGGAAGATAATCGGGTAGAAATTTGGTAAAATAGGTGAGCGCTTGTGACAGCGCTTCTTTTATGGAAGACATTCGAAACATCGCTATTATTGCCCATGTGGATCATGGAAAAACCACCCTGGTGGACGGGATGTTGAAACAGACTCATACGTTTCGGGACAACCAGGCGGAAATGACGCAAACGACGATTCTCGACAGCAGTGAACTGGAAAGGGAAAAGGGCATTACGATTTTGGCCAAAAACACGGCAGTATTCTATAAGGGGGTAAAGATTAATATCATCGATACACCTGGGCACGCGGATTTTGGAGGCGAGGTGGAACGGGTCTTGAATATGGCTGACGCGGCTCTTTTGGTAGTAGATGCGGCGGAGGGCCCCCTACCCCAGACAAAGTTTGTGTTGACAAAAGCCCTACAAGCGGGGTTAAAAATCATTTTGGTTATAAATAAAATTGATAAGAAAGATGCCCGACCGGAGGAAGTGCTGACAGAAACGGAAGAGCTGTTTTTGAAACTGGCAACTCATACTGGTCACTTGGATTTTCCGGTAATTTACGCGATAGGACGAGAGGGAAGAGCGGGAGCGGCTCCAGATAAATTGGCCCCGGATTTGGAACCGCTATTTGAAATGATTCTGAAAGAAGTTCCGAATGCGGTCATGCGAGCAGATGAGCCGGTGCAAATGCTCATCTCGACTCTGGATTTTGACCCATACTTGGGAAAGTTGGGTATCGGGCGAATAAGAAGGGGGATGCTCAAAAAGGGTCAGCGGGTGGCTTTGGTCGGGGTGGGAAACTTCACTGTCGAGAAATTGTATACCAGCCAGGGAATTAAACGGGTTGAGATTGAAGAGGCCGGAGCCGGAGATATCGTAGCCATTGCCGGAGTGGGAGATATTGAAATCGGGCAAACTATTGCCGATCCGGCTAATCCGGAAGCGCTACCCAAAATTTCCGTCGGGGAACCGACGCTGAAATTGACTATTGGAGCGAACACGTCGCCGTTTGCGGGACGGGAAGGCAAATTTGTGACGTCGCGTCAAATAGGAGAGAGGTTACTTAAGGAGAAGGAAACAAATCTGGGAATGAGATTTGCCGATCTGGGTGGGGGGGAGTTTGAAGCGGTTGGACGAGGCGAGCTGCATTTGGCAATACTATTGGAAACCATGCGCCGGGAAGGGTATGAAATGCAGGTATCCAGACCACAGGTGATCATGAGGGGAAACACGGAGCCGTTTGAGGAAATAATTATCGACGTACCGAACGAGTATGTGGGGACGGTGACGATGGAAATGGGTAAGCGCCGAGGGAAAATGACTGACATGGCCGCCGATGGACGCGGAGGTACACAGGTCAGCTATCTTATGTCCCAGCGAAATATGATGGGGGTGCGAAATATTCTTCTGACCGCTACCAAGGGAACTGTAGTTATCAATAGTTCTTTTAGCGGATATAAAGACGTGGAACCGGCAAGCGATAACGTACGGCCGGGAGTTCTGGTAGCTTTGGACTCGGGGAAAGCGCTGGCATATTCTTTGGAAAATGCTCAGGAGAGGGGTTTGACTTTTATTGAACCCGGGGAAGAAGTGTATGAAGGGATGATAGTGGGACTGGGAACGCGGGAAAATGATATAGAACTCAATGTGTGTAAGGGCAAACATCTGACTAATACCCGGGCGGCCTCAGCAGATATCAAAACCGTGCTCACACCGGCCTTGAAATTGTCGCTGGAACAAGCGCTGGATTTTATACAGGATGATGAACTTTTGGAAATTACTCCTAAATCCTTGAGATTGCGAAAGAGGTTTTTGACCAAGCTGGATAGAATTAGAGCGAGGAGGGGCGGGTAGGCTTTCTTTCTTCCATATATATCCTAATTACTCTACTCATTTTACGAAGATTGTCTGTACGAGGGATTCCACGATAATCGTCTGGACTGCCAGTGCGAAAATAAGACCTGATTACTTCTTCTATTAGACCGGCTGGATAGTCTTCGAGTGAACCTTCAATGACTGGATGCTCCGCCAGATAGTTGAAGATGGCACACAAGGTATTGGCAATATACCCACGCTGATTAATTTTCTGGGCAAAGACCTCTCCCCCGGACATGGCATCGATAATAGTCGGTACTCTTTGTGGAACTCGATTTTCATCAAAAACAACGTCTTTGACGGTTCCGAAGTGTACTTCACCTGTTGATGGGACTAAACAAGGGATTGTACCGCCTGTTTCCATTCTATATTTGCGTTTGGGTTTTTTTGTCTCCTTTTCGATGGCTTCCTGTTGACGTTTATAATAGCTAGCCTCGAGCCTTGGCAGGCGGGAATCGTAGACTTCTCTTTTTTCCGGGTTTAACAGGATGTCTTTCGTTTCGGTTAACTCAAGGAAAGCCTCTCTCCAAATTTCTTTTTCGGCTGACGGATGTTTGTCGGGATGGTAGTATTGGCTTTTATTCCGGAAAGCCTTATTAATTTCTTCAGGAGTCGCTTGCCTACTTACACCTAACTTTTCATAAAAACTGATAAAACCTGGCCCAGGGATAGTTTCTGGTGGGGGGGGTGCTTTCACCGGACATGGTTAGCGGGAATTAAATAGATCCCCGACTGTTTGCCAATTTACCACGTGCCACCAGGCTTGAATGTAGTCGGCGCGGCGGTTTTGATACTTCAAGTAATAGGCATGTTCCCAGACGTCGACGCCCAGAATTGGGGTGTTGCCGTGCATTAAGGGACTGTTTTGAAATGAATGGCGTTTTAAGGCTAGTGAGCCGTCCGGTTTTTTAATCAGGAAAGCCCAGCCGCTGCCGAATACGGACATGGCACGGGCTGTGAATGCTTCTTTGAACTTATCCACACTGCCGAAGGCGGAATTGAGAGCGGTTAAAAGCTTGCCGGCGGGGGATGAATTTTGCGGCGGGGCCATCACCTGCCAAAAAAAACTGTGATTGGCGTGGCCGCCGCCGTGATTGATAACTGCTTGCCGAGACCCATCGGGAACCTGAGCGATATTTTTTAGTAACTCCTCGATGGGCATTTTGAGCAGGGCGTCTTGACCGGCCAAAGCCTTGTTGAGATTGTCGACGTAAGCTCTGTGGTGCTTTCCGTGATGAATCTCCATGGTGGCCCGGTCGATATACGGCTCAAGAGCGTCCAATGGATATGGCAGATCAGGTAGAGTGAACATCTGATTCAATTATAGCCGGGGGGGTAACTTTAAAGTCAGTGTAGCGGTACCAGCGGGGTGTAAATTTGAGGAAGACGGTGGATGGGTCCATGTATTTTTCTGATTCGGGATACTTGGATAAAATCAGGCTTTTGGTCGAAACCGGATCGGACTTTTCGATGTGGCCATCCATTTGTAACGTTGTCCAGTCGGTTTCGCTAAAACCAATGCAGACAGAGGCTTGGGTGTGACCGGCGTTTAACCCATCGAGCTTACGGTTGCCAAAGTGGGTAGAGAAATAGAGAGCTTTGTCCTTATAGACAAAATGCATGGCGGCGGTGTGAGGAGAACCATCGGCAAAGGCTGTGGCCAGAACGCTCATGCGTTCTTGGGACAAGTAATCAAGTACTTTGGGGTCCATCTTTTTGTATATAATATTGCATTTTAGCGGAAGAAACAATTCTAAACGAGTCACCTTCAGCTAAGCCCCCTTTCAAAATGGCTGTGGCAATCAAATCCCCCAATGTTAAATCTACTAGCCTCCTCATAGGGCGAGCGCCAAAGGCCGGCTCGTAACCGTCTTGGGCCAGTCGGGAACATAAGTCCGGGGTGATTTGCAAATGAAGGTTTTTTTGCTCCAAATTGGTTTTGAGGTTTTCCAACATCAGACGGGCGATTTCGGTGAGGTGAATGGGGCTTAGGGGTTCGAAAACGACCACGCCGTCGAAACGATTGAGAAACTCGGGGGAGAATATGCGTTGCTTTTGGACATAGTCGACCAGGGAATTTTGAAGTTGGTCGCCGTGAACGTTTTGGTTGACAAGCTGGCGAATATACTCCGCGCCGGCATTGCTGGTGGCGATGACGAACAAATTGCGGCAGAGGACTTTTCGATTGAGGCCGTCGGTAATTTCACCCTCGTCCAAAAGAGCCAAAAAGAGGTTGTAAATTTCGGGTGGAGATTTCTCGATTTCGTCTAGTAGTAAAAGGCTGGCGGGTGAGTTTTTGATGGCTGTAGTCAATACGCCTGGGCGGCCGGAGACGCTGGAGCCGATCAAGCGAGTGAGACCCTCCGAGCCAGAGTACTCCGCCATATCGAAGCGGAGGACGGATTTGGTGTCGCCGTAGTAGATTTGGGAGAGGACTTTGGCTGACTCGGTTTTACCCACCCCGGTAGGACCTAAGAAAAGAAACGATCCAATCGGTCGTTTATCGTCTTTGATCCCCAATGATCTGGCCCTTAAGCTTTTTGCGATGAGATTGACTGCTGTTTGCTGATTAACAAGCTGGCGGTGAAAGACTTCTTCCAACTTGGTGAGCAGTTCTTTTTCTTTGGAGGTTAGACGAGCTAGCGAGACGCCAGTTTTTTCAGACAGAACTTGGTTGACGTGATCGACAGAAATTGATTTTATGTTTTGCCGTTGGGCAAAGGTGATTACGTGGTCCAAAAGTTCCAGGGCTTTTTCCGGAAAGGGAATTTCAGTAATAAACCGTTCGCTTCCAGAAATAATAGCCCTGACGGCCGGAGTAGTGGTGATGATGCCAGTTTTAACTTCCCAAGTGCGGGCCGATCCGAGGAGGATCTGGGTGGCATCTTCAGTTGACGGGGGAAGAACTTCGATGGGCTCAAAATATTTGCGCAGTCTGGTCAGGGGGGCGACAAACTGTTCGTAATCGGACTGAGTGGAAAGAGCAATAATCGGCAAATGAAACTGGGTTAGGTATTTTTCGAATATGTCTGAAAAATCTAGGCCCTCTATTTGGGGATTGGTTAAGCGATGAATGTCGCGGATAACTAGAATAATATTCCCGGCATGGGCGGCTTCGGAAAGAAGCTTTTGAAGATGGTTTTTTTTGGAGTTGATGTCGAATGAGTCGGAAAGGAGAAAATTGTAGTCCAGTTCCAAGACTCGCTTGTATGACAAGGCGGTGCCAAATTGTCCGCCTGAAGCCCGGTGTGCAAATTCAAAAGCGACGGTTCGTTTGCCGACTCCCGGCTGACCAATAATTATCACGTTACGGCTCGTGGATAAGGCTCTTTCAACACGGCTTACTAGTTCTTCGCGACCTACCAAATGACTGGCAAAAGATTGGGGTCGAGAGTAGTCGTATACATATTTGTTGAGCTCAGGGGTGTAACCAAAGACCAGTTCCTGGCCGATACCAGGGGAGTCGAAGACGAGAGGTTGACTGAGGGGGTCGGTTTGAAAAGCCAGGCTGTCCCACCAGGAAGCGGTTAGCAAAATGTCGGCGAAAGTGACGCCAAAGTGACGAAGTTTCTCTTCCGAAATCTCTTTGGTGTCGATTAATTCTTTCAGAACTGAAAAAAAATCAGTGGCAGTGAAATCGGACGGGATCGTGCCGGATAAAACTGAGGCCAATTGATCCGGGGATAGGCCGGTATGGCTGAGAAGAAATCTGCCGGGAGAGCTGACAACAAAGGAGCGCAAGGGGTGTGAAGAGCTTTTCAGATCTTTAACGAGATGGCGAATTGTTCTTTCCCGCCAGTGGTAACTTTGGACAAAATACGGATAGCTGATGGGGGGAAGGATTATCCAAAGAAAAAACCCAACTATGCCACCAACGATCACCAGACCTAAGACAATCGATCCAAAGATAAAAACAAAGAAACGAACCACGGCGCCAATACCCCGAGAGATTAGATTGAAGGTAACTTTCTCAAATATTTTTATGGGGTTGAATCCAACTAGTTCACTGTCGTCTTCGAGTCTTTTCCAGGGGGAAAAGAGAGTCGTAAGTAAATCGGGGAGGGAGAAATAATGATTGACTTGGGCCAGGGTGTGGTACCAGCGTTTGAAATAGATGCGCAAGCCTATCGTGTAGTGCCAGTAGAGAAAGGGCATAATTTAGCTATACTATATTTAAAATCATATCATGATGGAGCCGAGAACTTTTGACTTTGCCAATTTGGAGACGGATCAAGTTTTGTTGAATCTGGGGACATCTTTAGAAGGCTTAGGTGAGGATGAATCAAGAAAACGATGGCTTAAATACGGCCCAAATGAAGTCAGAGCCAGAAGAGTGATGTGGTGGCATATTTTTTTTCGTCAACTGGGATCGCCGCTGATATATTTGCTGGTGGCGGCGGCGGTAGTCGTGATGCTTTTGGGCGAAATCGTGGATGGGGGGGTTATTTTGGCGATAGTGGCAATTAATTCTCTGTTGGGGTTTTTTCAAGAATACAGGTCCGAGCAAACATCACAGATGCTGAAAAAATATACTTCTGCAAAGTCGCATGTGGTCAGAGATGGGAAAACGGAGCTGGCAGAAAGTGGAAAAATCGTGCCGGGAGATATTGTGATTGTTGAACCGGGAGATATTATTGCCGCGGATGTAAGATGGCTAAAAACCGAAGGGTTGAGTGTGGATGAGTCGGTGCTTTCGGGAGAATCTATAGAGAAAATAAAGACAGAAAGAACTGCCAAAAATAAGGTGGCCGAAATATTTAAAGCTGAAAATCTGGGATTTGCCGGGACCACAGTAACTCATGGTCAAGGTTGGGGGGTGGTGGTGGCAACCGGCGGCACCACTGTGTGGGGACAGGTGGTGCGGGATACGGTGGAGATTGATCAGGTGAGCAGTTATGAAAAAGATATCGCAAAATTCAGCAAATTTATCCTGAAAATTATCGGGGTGACCATCGTCCTAATTATGGGCATCAACGTGGTAACCAAGGGTGGAAGCGTAAGTTGGGTGGAATTGGCACTGTTTTCAATCGCCCTGGCAGTGTCGGTGATTCCTGAGGCTCTGCCGGTGGTAATTACTTTCGGTCTATCCCGGGGAGCATTGAGACTGGCCAAAAAAAGGGTGGTGGTTAAACGATTGGCGGCAGTTGAAGATCTGGGAAATATTGAAATATTGTGCACGGACAAAACCGGGACTCTAACTGAAAATAAGCTGACCGCAGATGAAGTGTTTGGGTATGAGATGACTGAGGAAGAAGTGATGGCTTTGGCTGGCTTGACGTGCCTGCCGGCAATGACCACAACCACAAATAAGGACCCGATCGACCTGGCGATCTGGCAGAGGTTGACAGTGGGTGATCGAGACAAACTGACACGGGAGGCAAAAATTGTAAATTTTGTTCCATTCGACCCAGAAGGCAGGAAAATTGAGGTCAAGGTGAAGTGGAACAATAAACTCGTCAGTGTTGAACGGGGCGCTTATGAGACAGTGATTGGAGGTAAACCGGCAAGCCGGGAGGAAAAGGTGTGGGTTGGACAGATGGACAAGACGGGCAAGAGAATAATTGCTGTTTCGGCAGACGGAAGGCCCGCGGGTTTAATCTCACTTGTAGATCCGATTAAGCAAACATCGGTGGCGGCTGTTGAGGATGCTGAAAACTTGGGAGTGGAAATAAAGATATTGACCGGTGACAGCCCGGCTGTGGCGGGAGCAGTGGCAAAAAAAATCGGTTTGATTAAATTAGAAAGTCAAGTGATCACTGGTGCGGAGATGGATAAACTAGAGGTGGCCAAGCAACATGAGGTGGTTCGCAGTTATCGAGTGTTTGCGAGAGTGACGCCGGCACAAAAAAATAAGATTGTCGATTTACTTCAGGAAAATTTCCGGGTAGGTTTTTTGGGCGAGGGCATCAACGACGGGCCGGCTTTAAAATCCGCCGATGTGGGACTGGTGGTGGACCATGCGGCGGACGTAGCCAGAGAAGCGGCTGATATTATTCTTTTGAAAAAGGACCTGAAAGTGATCGTTGACGGAATTGAGGAAGGGAGAAAGGCGGCGATAAATACGTCGAAATACATTTTGGCAACATTGTCGTCCAATTTTGGAAATTTTTATGCGGTGTCTATTGCGTCATTGTTTGTCAATTATTTACCGATGCTGCCGCTACAAATTTTGCTTTTGAACCTGCTGTCTGACTTGCCGATGATATCTATTGCCACGGATAACGTGAGTCGGGGAGAGGTATCAAGACCGATGCCTTTTGACCTGAAAAATTTGCTAGCAACGGCAACGGTTTTGGGAATAGTGAGTACGCTGTTTGACTTCGTATTTTTCGGAGTTTTTTATAGATTCAATCCTGAGGTTCTGCAAACCAGCTGGTTTGTGGGAAGCGTACTGACCGAATTGGTATTTTTGTATTCGATCCGGTCCAGACGCTTCTTTCTGAAAGGCTTAGCCCCGTCGAAGGCAATTTTGATTTTAACAGGGGTAGCTGGGCTGGTCGCTTTAGTTTTGCCATTTACCGATATTGGGCGCGAGGTGTTTAGATTCACCAGCTTAGCTTGGCCGCAAATGATAATGATTTTGGCGATTGTGGGCGTTTACCTGACGACTACCGAGTCAGTGAAACTGTGGTACTTAGCTTGGAAAAAATAGGGGTCAAGGGGTGGGAGACGGGCTAGGACTGGGAGAAGGTGAGGGTGACGGGGTGGAAGTGGGGGTGGGAGCGGAGGTAGGAGAAATGGTGGCCGAAGGGGTAGAGACTAGAGTGGGGGTGGGTATTGTCGAAGTTGGCCGGCTAAAGACGCCAACCGCTCGTCCGGGAATGATATGGATTAATCTGGCTGTGATCCCTCCGGCACCGGGGACACCGACTACGGCAATTCTCAAGCCCACGGTTAGACTGGCAGAGGAGGTGGCGGATTTGGACTTGATGATAGTATCGGGGGTGAGAAATACCGTATATTTGGACTCGGTTTTAATTTGGTGAGAGAGGGTAAGAGTGTCTCCATCGATGGCCTGAATAATTCCCATAACTGCCCGGCGTTTGAGCAGAGCGGAGGCGGAAGCTGCCCTGACGAAGACTTTGTGAGCGTTGAGTTTGGCGCTTTTGGTAGCCGGTTGGTTTGAACGTATTTGACTAAGAATTTCTTTAACTTTGGCCGGGCCTATTTTGAGAGGGCGTTTTTCTAAACTTATCATCCGTCCGGGAATCTGATCCGGTTTGACAGCCGTGGTAAAGGATGCCGAAGCGAGGGTTAGTAAAAGAAAGACTGCTATGACTAAGAAATATTTCATTATTGACTTTGCGGATCGTAAACGACGTCGATGCTTTCGCTAAATTCGTCTCCATTGTCGGCGAAGGCTGTCACTGTGAGGGTGTTGCTGCCCTCATCCAGGCTGACTGTAGATTCAAACTGGCCATTGGCGTCACTTTCTAGCGAGGTTTGGTCTGTGTCGGTGTAGATGAGGACGGTAATGTTGGGGAGAGTCCGGCCGCTGACAATAATCTCTTCACCTACGGCGAGTTCATCGCTTTTGGGGCTGGTTAACTCCAAAAATAAAGGTAGGGGGGCGGGAGTGGGTGAGACAACTTGAGCCAATTGGGATGTGGCAGGGGGTTGGGCAGACTTCCTGATCCACAAGACAGCGCCAAGTCCGACAAGGGTTACTAGAATGAGACCCAAAACTACGTAGGGAAGAATATTTCGTTTGGGAGGAGTAACCTGCGGAGGTATGTCCGGAGCAGGTGGTGGGGGAAGAGGCTGGGGTGAGACAGAAACTTCGTCCATCGAGAATTATATTGTATCATACTCGTTTCAGGACACGAGAGCGGGATCGCTTCCAGGCAGTATTTCCGGGCTGTTTGACCCTTTTACAAACCGGGTTACTTCTCCCAATGGAGTCAAACCGTCTTTGGTTACCGCCAGGCCGGAATACTCCGGTAAGGCAAACACTTCTTCTATTCCAGTTAAACTGACAAACGCATTAATTTCATCTTGACTGGCTGCATCTGGTTTGTAGTGAGGGTAAAAACCAAAATCTACCAGGCCGAGTCCGGAGAAATCGGTGATCCCGGCATCATTTTCGGCTGTGGCGGCCCGAACATCTTTGGTCAGACATAATCCTCCCGCACTTACTCCGATTATGGGGATTTCACTTTCCATTGCCAATTGACGGATTATTTTTGCCGCTCCGGTACCCTTTAAGGCTTGTAAAAGATGGTAAGTGTTGCCACCACTTAAATAAATTGCGCCCGCGTTTTGAAGGTCAGCGATTTCCAGGGCAGAGGAATTGGCATCCAGATAAGCCATGTTTGAAATTCCAATGGCATCTTTGAACCAACCGGCAACGTCTGCGAAGTATTTCCGGGACGGGTCAGGGGAAGAGGAAAAGTAGACGACTCTCCTGTCTGGAATTACCCAGGATTTTAATTGATCAATTACCTGTTTGTTGGTGTTGCAGTGAGTATTGGATAGAAAAAGCAATCGCATACTAGTACAATTTTCCACCAATCTGGGCGAGGAGTTTGTCCGGAACTATTAGGATACATTCATGATTTTCGTCCGGCACTCCCAGAGTGAGAGTTTCAGAGACGAAGGGGCCGATTTGGCGCGGGGGAAAGTTGACTACACCCAGGACTAACTTTCCCTTAAGTTCTTCTTTGGAATAATGCTTAAC
>MEXP01000028.1 GCA_001773725.1 Candidatus Amesbacteria bacterium RIFCSPLOWO2_01_FULL_49_25 | reverse complement strand
AAGTCCCGGTGAAAGTCTGGGTGAGGGAGGCGGGAAATGTCAGGGTCCGGGCTGGGGTGGTGATGTTTTTGGTGAGGCTGGAGAAAGTGGTAGTCCCGGAGATTTGCTGATCTGTCCCGTCCAAAACCACCAGCCCCGATCTTGCGGTAAACGTGTCCGAATTGCTCCAGTCCCCCCCGACGTTTACCTGATGGCTGCTCCCGGATTTAACGTCCAAAGTCCCTCCTGTAATTGTTAAGTCGTTATTCACGTCTAGTGCATCCTGGAGCTCTACTGTGAGACTACCGCCGGAGTCATTCATGGTGAGGTTATTAAAGCTTGTACCGCCAGAGGTCAGGGTTTTGGTATCAGAAGTAGCATTGAGCGTGACTGTTCCAGAATTGTGGGTGAAGGTGGCGGAATTGGTGAAATTCCCACCTACATTTAAAGTTGTGGGGGAGACCAGAATACCACCCGAAATAGTCAGATTGTTTGAGACTGTCCTTGAAGAAATGGTCATAGTCGTAAACCCTCCCGACAAAGCGTTCAATTCATTTTGAGTTAAAGCTCTTGTATAAACCCTGACCTCATCAATTTGTCCCGAAAAATCATTCCCCGATTTATCCTCATCAATACCAATGGAGCTTCTTTGGCTAGCCGTGTTTGAAGTTGAGGTAGCGGTGAAAGAAACAGTCCCCGTTGCTGATTGTGAAACACTGTTAAGATAAATAGTTATGGTGTCATTAGCATAATCTATGGTGCAGACCATGTGGTACCAAACACCTGTAATAAGATCAGCGGCGGATGTGGTTCTTGATTGAACGGCTTCGGTATCTCCGGCCGTACCCGAACAAATAATTTCATCCGTAGTGGTAGCGATGGCTACACGACTGTCGGCAGTGCTATCACCTGTTGACAAACCAAAAATCTGATTTGTACCAGTATTATTGGCTTTTCTGACCCAGGCAGCGACCGTAAAGGTGCTCAAGTTTTGGGCCAAATTAAGATCATTTCCCATATTTAAATAGTCGCCCGAGCCGTCAAAGCTCATGGCGTAAGGGTTCGCATCTTCTATGTCCGGTACGGTTGTGGAAAAAGTTGCATTAGTCGGTGTGGCTGTATTGTTGTTGACTGATGAGTCCTCAACGGTTCCACTCCCTTCGTTCATTTTCCAGTAGCCCACCTCGCTGGAAGTTAAGGTATCTGAAGTAGGGGCGTCCAGGGTGTCTCCCGAATCCGTGAAGGATGCAGTCAGATTTACATAAGACCAATCCTTGATCAAATACGTATCGGCTGATCCATCTCCGTCACCCTTGTAAACTACTGTAGATCCGGTGTTAAGCGTCGGGTCGTCTACACGTTCAGAACCGACAAGCCTCAAGGTACCGCCGTCTTCCGCCGTAAAAGTGGATCCGCATTCAAAGTTTTTGCCGTTTGTGTCAAAAATACCTTCAACAACAGTGCATGTTTGAGTGCTGATCACAAAATTTGTGGTGAGGGAGGCGGCATTTGAGCCTGTTTTATTTATGCGAAGAATAGAACCGATGGTTCCCTCAATAACACCACTGTCGGTGTGGCTGAGCGTCTGGGCGGCGCTTCCAGTAAACTCAAGAGTCAAATTGGCGCCGCCAAGAGTTAGGGAGGCTGAATAGGAAAAATCGCCGGTTATATAAACCGTCCGAGAGGAGCTGGGGTTAGCAATACTTCCCCCGCTGTTGGCTGTGAAATCATCAGTGGTGCAGTTGCTACCCAGTCTGACAGAGGAGGCAACATCCTTAGTTATGGTGATTGATGCAAAACTTGCAGTACCACAGTTAAGATCGTTACCGCTGCCGCCCCCGCCAGTGTACGAAAGAGCAATATTGTTTGGAAGCAAGTTTCCTGAGTTGTCTAGGTCTCTAGCAAGGCTTATAGTTGTTATTCCTGATGGAAATGCGCCGCTAGTTAAAATTAAGTCGTCTGTGGCCGATATGGTATTTCCAGTCATGGTGAGAACAGAAGTTGAGCTGGGCGAAGAATAAGATGTGATAGTCAAATTTCCGGTAACGTTTATGGTTCCACTATTTACAATATATCCTGTGATTGTTGGGTTGGTTCCGGGAATTGGAAAAACACAGCCACTATTTATATTTTCCACTGAAGTAACGCCCTTACTGATAGTCACAGAGTCAAAACTGACAGTGCCGCAAGTGTGCGTGTGAGATGTTCCTCCGCCGCTAAAGGTGAGGTCGATACCGTTGGGAAGCAAGCTCCCAGTGTTGGTTAGTGAGCCTTGGATAGTTAGTGTTGTTATGTTTGCTGGAAATGTCCCTGCAGTCAGTGTTAACGTATTGGTCAAGACCATTGAAGTTCCGGTTGTTGTTAAAACTGCGCCAGTATTGGAAGTGTAACTGGGTAATGTAGGGTTTCCCGTTATATTTATTGTTCCACTGTTTGAGATGGTGCCGGCAGTTAGTGATGGGTCAGTACCGGCAATTGGGATAGTACAACCGCTGCTGACAGTTAGTGTTGTTCCGGCTGACTTACTGAAGTTAACCGCGTTGAAGGTTATGCTTCCGCAGGTAATGGTGTTGAAGGTGTTGCCCCCATCAAAGGTGATTGTTCCCGAACTGTTGTTAAATACGGGGCTTCCGGAGACAGTAAAGTCATTTCCCACAGTCATGATGCCAGACGTAGCGGTAAAGGTACCGCCGGACAATATAAAGTCGGCATCCAAATCAATAGCCTGAGAAGTGCTGTCAAATATTCCGGCCGCCTGGTCGTAATTGCTTACACCCACAGTCAGGCTTCGGTTCGCTGTAATAGTTCCCGTGTACCCTGAATTAATATCCACCCCCGCCACGGAACCCGCAAAGCCCGAATCAATGTTTGCGTCTTTGGTTGATGTTGGACTAAAAGTTGCAATATCCGACGCGCCAGGTTGCGTATCATCCGACCAGTTGGCATCACATGACCATTTTTCCCCATCGCCAACACCTCCTCCGCAAGTCCCATCCGTACCCTCTCCATCCCAGGTACGAACTACGGCTTGGGCGGAAGACGTAAAGACCAAGCTGACGGTAATGGTCAGAATCAAAAAAAGAATGGTTTCTTTCAGTCTTTCCACAGCAACCAAGCCGTTAACCGGCTGACACCTTTTAGTATACTATTTTCCGAAGCTATTTAAATTCGCGATACCTGAGCCTACACTCCATCTCCCACTTTGTGACGCTACCCGGATTCGAACCGGGGTTACCAGGATGAGAACCTGGTGTCCTGGGCCTCTAGACGATAGCGCCTTACGGCCCTATTTTACTGTTTTTGGCCTTGGTTGACAAACTTGCCCTCCGGCTTTAGAATACGCTCTACGATCTAAATTCCCTCGCCTCCAAGGAGGCTTTTTTTAATGAACTCACATCCCATTTTAATCACCGCTCCCGGCTTAGATACTCTCAAGCGAGAATTGGGTGATCTTGTCAACGTCAAGCGCCCTCAGCTGGTCGACCGACTGTCCAACGCCCGCTCCATGGGTGATTTGTCGGAAAACAACGATTACCAAACCGCCAAGGAAGAGTTGGCGTTCATAGACGGCCGTATTTCCGAGCTTGAGGATCTGCTCCAAAATGCTCAAGTAGCCAAACCGAGTTCAAAAAGCGCCATAGAAGTTGGCCATACTGTTACTCTTACCGTAAATGGCAAACAAACTGCCTTTCAGATCGTTGGCGAGTGGGAAGCCGATCCCGGTCAAAAAAAGGTCTCTCCCTCCTCGCCTCTTGGCAAGGCTTTGATGGGTAGAAAAGTCGGGGAAAAAGTTGAAGTAGCCGCTCCAGCCGGCAAAATCCTGTACACAATCATGGCAATAGAATAGAATTAAAGCCATGGGTTCCTCACGACTTGCCGAAATAAGAGAAGCTAGGATAGAGAAATTAAAAAAAATTCGCGATTTAGGCGTCGATCCATATCCTGCCAAATACTCCAAAAGTTTTATCTCCATTTCCCAGGCTCGAGGGAACCTCGGTCAAGTGGTAAACGTCGTCGGCCGTCTCTGGCGTTTTAGAGAGCACGGTCAAGTTGTTTTTGCCGATGTCAAAGATTCTTCAGGCCAAATTCAGCTGCTCTTTCAGGAAAAAACATTGGCGGAAAAATATTACTTTCTCAAACTTTTCGACGCTGGGGACTTCTTGGGCGTCGAGGGCCGGGTAATAACCACCCAAGCTGGCGAGACCACAATAGACGTTTCGCACTTCGAACTCCTCTCCAAATCCTTACGCCCCCTGCCCGACGACTGGTATGGCCTGAAAGACATCGAGGAAAGGTACCGCCAGCGCTACGTTGATCTCCTAATAAACGATTCTGTCAAAAACGTTTTTCTGACGCGGACCAAGATCGTAAAGCTATTTCGGGATCGATTGGATCGGGAAGGATTTATTGAGGTAGAAACGCCGGTACTCCAGCCCGTCTACGGCGGCACCGTGGCCAAACCTTTCACTACTCATCACAATGCCTTGGATTCCGATTTTTATCTGCGCATATCGGACGAGCTTTATCTCAAACGTCTGATCGTTGCTGGTTTCGACAAAGTCTACGAGCTAAGCAAAGATTTTCGCAACGAAGGCTTTGACCGGGCTCACAATCCCGAGTTCACAATGCTGGAGTTTTACTGGGCTTACGCCGACTATCAGCATCTGATGGATTTCACCCAGCAATTAATTTCTGATATCGTCGGGGAAGTCCACGGCAAACTCCAAATAGAATACCAAGGCCAAAAACTGGACTTCACCCCCCCCTGGCCCCGTCTCACCTACCGGGAAGCCATTCGTCAATACTCCAGAATTGACATCGAAGAGGCAGATACCGAAGGTAAACTCAAAAAGCAAATCAGTACTAAGCTTGACCTCTCCGGGTCCGCCGGTTACGGTGATCTGGTCGATCGACTTTACAAACACACAACTCGTCCTCACCTGACAGGGCCCTTGTTTTTGATCAACCGGCCGACAGAGTTTGTTACACTCGCCAAACGTCAGCCGGAAAATCCCAGAGTTACCGCGTCTTTCCAGCTATTGGTCGCCGGGGAAGAAATATTGACGGCCTACAACGAACTCAATGACCCAGGCGATCAGGCCACCCGCTGGAAAGAATCTGAAAAGCAGGGAGAAGCCGGTCATGAGGAACACGAAACCTACGATGCCGATTACGTCCGGGCTTTGGAATACGGCATGCCTCCCACCGCCGGCTGGGGCCTAGGGATAGATCGCTTTACAGCCATACTCACCGACCAACCATCTCTAAAAGACACCATTTTATTCCCCACCCTCCGCCCCGAAAAATGATTACCCGCGACCAGGCCTGGGATTTGTTAACTTCCAAAATGCAGAGTCACAATCTGCGCCGGCATTGCCTGTCGGTCGAAGCCGTGATGCGGGCGTTAGCGAAGCACTTCGAAACGGATGCGCAAAAATGGGGGATTGTCGGTCTACTGCACGATGGCGATTATGAATTCACCAAAGACGATTCCGTAAATCATGCCAAATTAATGGCCGACTGGGTCCGTGAATTGAGCGAAACCGACCCTGAATTATTAGAAGGCATAGAATCCCACGGTTGGTTTCATCAGGGCAAGTTACCCCAAACCCAAATGCAATGGGCCCTCTTCTGTTGCGATGAATTAACAGGGTTAATCGTCGCCTGCGCCCTCGTCCAACCCGCCAAAAAACTTGCCGATGTGACAGTCGAATCTGTTTTAAAGAAATTTCCCCAGAAGTCCTTTGCCGCCGGCGCCAAGCGTGAGGACATCCTGCTCTGTGAGGAAAAGCTCGGTATCAAACTCGAAGACTTTGTCAAAATTGCTCTTACCGCCATGCAATCAGTTGCTTCTGAAATAGGATTGTAATAAAATATGCCAAAGCGTTTGCCCGTCAGCAGCGCTTAATGCGTAGCATTTGCGGGCAGGAGTCCGAATTCCATCGGACGATGCTGTCCGGTGTTGCAACCGGACCGGGTCAGCCCGTGACAGCTAACAAATCAAGTACTCACTTCAGCTGGCACCTCTTCGGGGCGGAAGTAATCACGAAATCTATGTCGAAAATATTTCTCGTCCGCCATGCCGAGTCTATTGCCAATACCGAAGGCCGGTATCAAGGCCAATCTTACGATACCCAACTCTCACAACTTGGCGAACATCAAGCCCACGCCCTCGCCAATCATCTGCGCCGGCTTAGTTTGGACAGGGTTATTACCAGCCCTCTCCGCCGTACCTTCCAGACCGCCCACACCTCGGCCGTCCACCATGGCCTGTTTACTATCAAAGAACCGCGTCTCATCGAAAGCAACCACGGCTTGTGGGAAAGCCTAACCAAAGAAGAAGTTGCCTCCGCCTGGCCGGATGTTTATCACTCCTGGCAAACCCAGCCCTCCGACACCGTATTTCCCCAAGGCGAACCCTTTTTGGCCACTTGCGAGCGGGTCTTGTCGTGGTGGAAGGAAATAATTTTACTGGAAGGTCATACTTTAGTCGTCACTCATGACAATATAATCCGCATAATTCTCACCCATATTCTCGACTATCCGCTGGACAAATTATGGTTATTTAAGCTCCAACCCGCCGCCATTACGACCATCGAGCACGAATTGGGCCAAATTATAAAGGTGGACATAAATTCCACAGATCATTTACAAAACCTCCAATCGAATCTCGCTCTACACGCCCTTTGATATACTGATACTATGCTCGATACCAAATTTGTTCGCGAAAAACCAGACGAGGTCCAAAAAAACGTCGACTTTCGCGGCGGCAAAGTCACAGTCAAGGAAGTTTTGGAAGCAGATTCTACTCATCGCGCTCTCATTCAAAAAGCAGAAAATCTTCGCGCGGAAAGAAATAAGGTCTCTTCGACCAAACCCTCCCCGGAAGAGATTTCCCGAATGCGAGCTCTCCGGGACGAGTTGAAAAAAGTAGAGGCAGAATTAACTAATTCCGAGAAAACTTTTATGGGCAAGCTCGCCCGACTTCCCAACATGTCCTCCTCAGATATGCCGGAAGGCAATGGTGACCCTGACCACGTCGAACTGGCCGTCTGGCTGCCAAACGAGGGCTATTTACCCAAATCCAAATTAGGTAAAGGTCTAAACAGTGCCCAATATATGCCCAAAAAAACTGGGTTGCATCACGTTGACCTGGGCAAAAAACTGGACATTATTGATACAGAACAAAGTGCTCTGACTTCTGGTTCCCGCTTTACTTACATGAAGGGGGATGCGGCCTTACTTCAGTTTGCCTTGTTTGAACTTTTGAAAAATAAATTAATAGCCGAGGGTTTTGAACCCATGATAGTTCCGGTTTTAGTAAGAGAGGAAGTATTGTTTGGAACAAGCCATTTTCCTGAAGGTCGTGATCAGGTTTACGAAATCGAGACCCACAATGTGGAAAACCAACAACGGCTCTTTTTGGTCGGATCCTCCGAACCTCCCCTTTTTGCATACTACATGAACAAAACACTCAAGGAAGAAAACCTTCCCAAAAAATTCTTCGCTTACACCCAATGCTTCCGCTCAGAAGTAGGCTCCTGGGGTAAAGACGTCAGGGGAATCAAACGTGTCCATCAGTTCGACAAGTTGGAAATTGATGCCCTGACGACGGAAGAAGGGTCGCGAGAGATGATGGAGTATTTACGGGGAATTAATGAGTGGTTAATGCAGAAGTTAAAGCTTCCATACCGGGTAATCAACAAATCTTCTCGGGATTGCGGCTACAATGCCACATATTTACAGTACGACCTGGAAGGCTGGCTGCCGACCCAGGGAGAATTTATAGAGCTGGGTTCCAATACCGATGCCTGGGACTATCAAGCCCGCCGCATGAACATCCGCTATTTATCCAAAGACAAACAGAAAAAACTGGCCCATACAGTAAATGACACGGGCATTCCCATGGGTAGAATGATCATTACAATACTGGACAACTACCAAAACCCCGACGGCTCGGTCACAGTCCCCGAAGTCCTCCGCCCTTACCTGGGTAAAGACAAAATAGTCCCGAAGAATGGATAGTCGAAACCAGTTTCAAAACGAAGCCAGGTTTTCTGACATCGTCTGGGTCAGCGAGATCCACGGGGTTTCTCAAAATTATCAAGTGTATCGCCATCTGATACCAATACTTCGAAAGATTGGATACACCTCTGTCGCACTCGAATATCCCTCAGACCTAAACGGTGAGTTTAATGAAAACAAGTTTTCCAAGTATCAAAACATTCAAGATGGCCGTTTCAGCCAAGAATCTTTAGATTTTTTTCGGTGGTTAGATTTACAAGAAATTAACCGGGGATGTTTCGACATATCATCACCGGCCGACCAGCAAAATCGTGAGTACCTCATGGCCCAAAATTTAATGTCACTATTTCATAAAGAGAAAACTCTTGTCATTTCAGGCGGATTCCATTCCCAAAAGAGGCTTCAAAGGATAAACGACCATGACATCCTACCTCAATCGGGCGTAGTTGAGCAGGTCACCAGTAAAAAAATTGTCAGGATTGGAATAAAGTATCTAGCGGGTCAGTTTTATAACTTCAGCCTGAAAAAACTCACATCGGAAATGAAAAGTTATGATGAACTCAAATTAAACTTTGGCGACATTTCTAGAAATATCGACGCATCTTTGGACGAAAACTGGTGGATCCACTCTGGTCCGGCTACTCCAATCCATCTATTGAATCAATAATTCACGCGGTAGAATAAAAGTATGAAAAAGAATTTTTCCGCTTTGGCCCAGATCATCTTCATCCTCAAGTTCGCGGCCAAGTTTTTGTGGGAGACCAATAAAAAGACCTTCCTCATAGTCGTTTTCCTCAACGCTCTTGTAAGCTTGTTCATCATCCCCAACCTGCTTCTGGACAAAGCCTTTTTGGATATCTTAGTCTCCAATATCAAAAGTCCCCAGCCCCTTTCAGCCTTTCGCGCCATTCTCTGGATTGTAGCCGCTCGCTTTGCCCTCCAGGCTCTTCGGTCCCTAGCCAACCGCTTCGCCGGCTATTATTCTCGCGTCCTCTCCTGGGAACAGAACCAAAGGGCGGAAGTTATGATCGGTACCAAATACGCCACCATCGCTGTCCCCACTTTGGAGGATCCGGACTTCAAAGACCGCTATCAAAAAATAGAACGCGAAAGTTTAAACCGCCTCCAGGGCGTTGCCAACAATTTTATTAGCCTTCCTCGTCACCTTACCGGTGTGATTTCTTCTCTGTCTTTCTTTATTGTCACTCAGCCTTTTGTTGTCCTCACCGCTCTTGTTTCTCTCGTTCCCGCAATTATCGTCGAACGCGTATTTGTCAAAAAAAACTACGAACTCGAATCGCAGATATCCCTTCTTCACCGCTTCCGTGGCATGTACTATTACTATCTGGGCCGCACCCGGTCTTACTTGGAACTTCGCCTCTTGCACATTCATGAACACCTGGGTCTCCAGATCAAAAAATACTGGCAAAAAATAATCGATAAACGCAAAGCTTTCAGTCAAGGCCGGCGGACTTGGACATATCTGGCTGGCCTGGTAGACGACGCCGTTTCCTATTCTTTCGACGGTTTGTTTGCTTTCCAGGCCATCGTTGGCAAAATTTCCATCGGTTCTGCCCAGGCCTATATTAGGGCCATTTCCAATTTCAAACAAAGCTTCACTGCTCTCACTGGGGCCATCCTTGAGCTTTACGAAAACTACCTGTACCTCACCGATCTAGTCTGGTTTTTGGAGCTAGACAACCCTTACTACAACACTCAAGGCCGTAAACTGACGCCCCCGTTCAAGGGGGGAATTACCTTTAAAGACGTCTGGTTCAAATACCCGGATACCGAAAATTGGATTTTAAAAGGCGTGACTTTCCAAATTTCTCCTCGGGAAAATATAGCCCTCGTCGGCAAAAACGGCGCCGGCAAAACCACGCTCGTCAAACTCCTATGCGGCTTTTATAAACCTGACAAAGGGCAGATTTTAGTCAATAACACTCCCGTTCAACAGCTCAACAAGCCCCAGTACTGGAAGTATCTATCCGTTCTCTTCCAGGACTCGGACGCATTCGGCATTACCGTCAAAGAGATAGTCTCAGCCAGCGATATTGCCAAATCCGAAAACTTAGACAAAATCAAAGAATACACCCGCGTCTCCCAAATCGACTCCTGGATCGAATCACTCCCTCACAAATACGCCAATCCCATCGGTCGAGATTTCAAAGACGGTGTCAGCCCTTCTTCGGGCCAGTGGCAAAGGATTGGTATCGCTCGGGCCCTCTTCAAAGACCCGGAAGTTTTAGTTCTAGATGAGCCGACCAGTAACGTCGATCCCGAAGCCGAAGAGCAGATATTCAATGAGATACTAGACATCGGCCGGAAGAAAATAATCATTTTCATCTCTCATCGTTTTAGTACTGTCCGTCGTGCAGACAGGATCCTCGTCATCGATCAAGGTCTTATCACGGAGGAGGGGAGTCACGACCAGCTCATGGCTCGCCAGGGTACCTACTCCCGCCTTTTCCACCTTCAAGCCAAAAGCTATAAGTAAGCAGTCGATTAATTATCGAAAACTTTTCCACGAATTAACGATCGTTAAGTTGTGGGAAACAAATTTCTTAATGTCATTTTCCCAAAACTTCCCGGGAACCACACTTCCTCCCCTCCAAATGTGTTTTTAAATTGTGTAAATCCTTTCCACTTCGGGTTGGGAAATCTGGGATCGTATACTCCCTCCCAGTCCCAAACCTTTGCCCCTCTTTTCCTAGCTTCGCGCATCGCTTCCCAAATGGTCAAATAAGGCAAGTTTTGCCCTTTAGCTGCGGGAAGAGCCGCCCCGTAGTAATAGTAAGCCACCTTGTCATGCATCAATATCAGGCACCCGCAAATATCATCAATAGTTATCGAAAACGCGTTCTCCCCAAAACTTCCCCACAAATTGTCGAAATCTTTCTTGCTGGATGACCAAATATTTTGGATCCTGGTAGCTTTTTTCCAAACTTCAAAAAACTTGTCAAAATTTCCTATTTCGACCTTGTGTTTATTTTTTACCAGTTTATTTATCCACGATCTGGCCCTTTTAAAACTAAATAATAATTCTTGCGGGTTTTTGTTTAAATTAATCCTAATAGTTTTAGTCGCTCTCAACGGTTCCCGCTCTGATTTGTATCCCGCTTTTTCAAATTCCTCGGCCGAAAAATTGCAATTCAACGGTTCTACCCGCATCAGGATAACCCGATTTTTCCTTAGAATCTTATCAATAACTGTCCAAGGCAGTGGTAATCTGGTCCGCTGCAGTTTGGCCACCGCCCCCAATACTCCCAGCCTTCTGACAAAAATCTGACACCTTGTCCCGGGAATTTTCTCCACCTCCCAGCCAATGCACTTCATATATTGGGCATAAGCTTCGCTTTGCCTCATATCTTCGCCAATTTCCAAACCGACCGCGTTTTTTCCGCTCTGCCAGCTTGATTCTTTCTTTGCAAAAGGCCAAAATCCCACTATGTCCATCATATCTCAGTTAAAAAAACAATTTGTCCCCGAGATTATCGCCAAATTGCAGTCCAAGTACAATGGCACGATTTTTGTCAAAGATGGTTACGGCTCCCGCTATATTCACACCGAAGTATCCGAGGTTACCCAGAGCGGGGGAATTACTCAAAATCTTTGGCCGCCGGTTTTGAAAAAAATTGCCCTCCCCCGCAAATCCTGGCTGATTTTAGGTTTAGCCGGAGGTACACTTGCCAAACAAATCTCCACTCACTACTCGCCCTCTCGCATGGTTGGCGTGGAAATCGATCCGGTCATGATCGAAATAGGCAAAAAGTATTTCGCTTTGGACCAAGTTCCCAATTTGGAAATAGTCGAGTCGGACGCCAACCGCTTTGTTATGAATTCAAAACATCATTTCGACTACATTTTAGTGGACCTGTATCTGGGAGACAAAATTCCCAACTTCATCTCAGACCCTCAATTTTTAAATAAATTAAGCCGGTTGGGCAGTTATGTAGTCTTCAACCGTCTTTTTTACACTCCGGCCATGCGCAGATCAGCACAAGAATTCACCAAATCTTTGTCAGCTTATTTTTCTCACATTCGCCTCATTCGCAGTCTCGCCAACCTCCTGATAATAGCGAGGGCAAAGCCCGATGATATATGAAAAGATCCTCGAACCCAGGCGAGAGGTAGGTATCCTTTCATATTTGTGACTAGTACAAGTATAATTAGAGCTCATGTTTAAATTCCTCACCAAATTTCTTGATCTCAACCAGAAGGAGATCGACATTCTCAAAGTTAAAGTTGGCCAAATCAACGGTTTTACAGATGACTTTTCCCGTCTAAAAACTCCCAAAGATTTTGCCGCCATCACTGCCGGACTCAAAAACCGGCTTGCCGACGGTCAAACCTTGGATTCCCTTCTGCCCCAAGCTTTTGCCGCCGTACGTGAAGCCAGTTCCCAAGCCATTGGCCTTCGCCCTTTCGACGTCCAGCTCATAGCCGCCATTGCTTTTCATCAGGGCAAAGTCTCCGAGCAAAAAACCGGCGAGGGCAAAACCCTCTCCGCCGTCCCCGCCCTTTACCTCAACGCCTTATCAGGCAAAGGCGTCCATCTGGTCACGGTCAACGACTATTTAGCCCGAAGGGACGCCGGTTGGAACGGCCCCACATTTCATCTTTTAGGTCTATCTGTCGGCGTAATCATTCACGACAATTCTTTTCTATATGATCCCGATTATTTTGACCCCAGTCACGGCGACGACCGTCTGGCCCATCTCCGCCCCGTATCCAGAAAAGAGGCCTACGCCACCGATATTACTTATGGTACCAACAACGAATTTGGATTTGACTATCTGCGCGACAACATGGTTACGGATACATCCGACATGTCTCAGCGCGGCCATCATTTTGCCATTGTAGACGAGGTCGACTCTATTTTGATCGACGAAGCCAGAACCCCCCTGATTATTTCCGCCCCGGATACTGAACCAACTCAAAAATATTATGAATTTGCCAAACTTGTCGACCGCCTGTCTTCAGATACGGATTACACGATAGACGAAAAACATCGCACCGCCACCTTAACCGAACATGGCTTGCAAAAAGTTGAAAAAATGATGGGTCTGGACAACCTCTACGAAAAAGACTTTGATACCATCCATCATTTGGAAAATGCCCTCAAATCCAGAACTCTGTTCATTAGGGACAAAGATTACATCATTCGGGACAACCAAGTGGTAATTGTGGACGAATTTACCGGTCGGCTCATGCCCGGCCGCCGTTGGTCAGAAGGCATGCATCAGGCAGTCGAGGCCAAAGAAAACGTCACTATCCAGCAGGAATCAAAAACCATGGCCACTATCTCCTTCCAAAATTACTTCCGCATGTACCAAAAACTCGCCGGCATGACCGGAACCGCCACTACTGAGGCTGAAGAGTTCAAGAAAATCTACAATCTGGAAGTTTTGTCTATTCCCACCCACCGCCCGATGATCAGAATCGACCATTCCGATATTATTTACAAAACTACCCGGGCCAAGTACACCGCTCTCGCTGAAGAAATTGCCCGTCAGCATTCTGCAGGTCAGCCGGTTCTGGTTGGCACTACCTCGATAGAAAAAAATGAGACCGTCTCCGAACTTCTCAAAAAAAAAGGTGTCCCCCACCAGATCCTAAATGCCAAAAATCACGAAAAAGAAGCTACCATTATTTCCGAAGCCGGCCGTCGGGGCGCCGTGACTATCGCCACCAATATTGCCGGCCGCGGCGTGGACATTATTTTAGGCGGCACTCCGCCTCCCAATCCCAAGTTTGTTTTGGGTTCAGACAAGCTCACCGACAAACAATATGCCGCCTCCCTCAAGGACTGGCAGAAAGCTCATGATGAAGTTTTAGCCGCCGGTGGTTTATTCGTTACTGGTACCGAGCGCCACGAATCTCGCCGTATCGACAATCAGCTGCGCGGTCGCTCAGGCCGCCAAGGTGACCCCGGTGCCTCCCGCTTTTATTTAGCCCTGGACGACGACATAATGCGGATTTTTGGCGGCGAGCAGGTCGCCAAAATCATGGGTTTTTTGAAAATTCCTGAAAACGAGCCCATCGAACACTCCATGGTCAGCCATGCGATCGAGCAGGCCCAAGTCAAAGTCGAAGGCTTCAACTTCGATGCCCGAAAACACGTGGTCGAATATGATGACGTTATGAACAAACAGCGGGAAATCATCTACGGCTTACGCCATCGGGTGCTAAACAGTGAAGTCACTGAAGCAGAAATAATTTCCAACATTCAAAATCAACTCTCCAATGTAGTCAACTCTTACGCCCCCCACGGAATAGTCGAATCCGAGGTCGCTCCTATAGTTAATGCTCTGGTGGACGTTGTCCCCTTCGATGACGCTTCCCAAAAAAATCTCACCGCGCAATTTACAAGTCTCGGTACAGCCAGTGAAATAATTACTCTCATTAAAAATATTATCACCGACACGGTTTCTCAGCGAAAACTCCAATTAGGAGAGGACAAATGGAAAGACGTCATCAAGTTTGCCTATCTCTCCAGTATTGACAACCTCTGGGTGGACCACCTGGATGCCGTGGACGACTTGCGCTCCGGCATAGGGCTTCGCGGTTATGGTCAGCGTGACCCGTTGGTAGAATACAAGTCCGAGGCTTTCTCCATGTTCGAGCGTCTGGTTACTCAAATCGACTCCGAATTTTCCAAACGTCTCTTCCGAATTCAAATCGGCATACAACCAGTCGCTCCTGCGCCTCAAATGATAGAAATCAAACCAAGTTTGGATATGCCTGCTCCCGCATCCACAGCCACATCCCAGCTTCCTCGCGTCAGCGGCCAAGACGCTGGAAATTTTATGTCTGCTTTGGCAGGCCTTACCAAAACCGCCGTCAAAAACACTCACAAAAGCCTCGGCCGCAACGACCCCTGCTGGTGCGGGTCAGGAAAAAAATACAAACGTTGCCATTTCCCTAATTAGAGCTATATATAGCCACTAACTAGACAATAAGCTTATAATAACTTACCCAATTTTTGATTTTGATAGACAGAACAGAAAAGCTAGTACACATAATAAGTAGAATTGGCCATAGGTGTTACATTTGGCCCCCTGTTTGCTGGAACTTCAAGAAGTGTCATTATCCAAACTAACACCAGCAAATTATGGCCGCGATAGATGATTTTAATAACCTAGATATCCGTGTCGGCAAAATCATCGAAGTCGAGGATTTTCCGCAAGCTCGCAAACCCTCATATAAATTAACCATCGATTTCGGTCCCCAAATCGGCATAAAACACTCCAGTGCCCAGCTCGTTAAGCATTATTCCAAAGAAGAACTTAAGGGAAAGTTAGTCCTGGGTGTAGTCAACTTTCCCCCGCGCCAAA
>MEXP01000027.1 GCA_001773725.1 Candidatus Amesbacteria bacterium RIFCSPLOWO2_01_FULL_49_25 | reverse complement strand
CACATGGACAAATCCGGGAATGTATCTCTTCCAGCATCCCAAATGGAGTTTAAGTAGTTTCGACCTAGCCACAGTAAGGCATTATATATAATTGGACCATGCAAATGCCCCTCTCGAACAAGTATTTTAAAAAATTAAGACAGAAGTTTGCCAAAGAACTGGCTCTCCACCAAAAATATGACAGTTGGGACCGGGTAATCGATCACTGTCTAGCCGTAGCGGCCCGAGTGGACGCTTTATCCAGACTCCTCAACATCCCCCCAAAACTACGCACACAAATTGTCTCGGCCGCACTGGTCCACGATTTTTACAAAAGAAAACAAATAGAACTGATCACTCAAAATGGGCTGCCCGGTTACTCTCAGTCAATCAGCCAGTCCAGCCAACATTTACTTGAGGCAGGCTTTGACAGCACCATCGCCCAGCTGGCCAGTAGCTCGGAAATTAGCAACCACCCCTTATTAACTACATACGCGACTCTGGGCGAAATCAGCCTTGACCAATTGGCGATGCTCATTGTGGCTTATTGTGATTTCGTCACCACCGAGGCTGATTGGGCAATCCCCTCAACCGTCAAGGAAAACGACATCGACCGCCGGGCAGTTCTCCTCTCCAGAAAAAAAGTTTACCAGATACTGGACAGTTCGGCCTTCACTTCCATGTGCCGGGTCGGCCACTTGATCGAAAAAAAATTCGCCTCTCTCCTAAATATTCCCTATCTCAATCTCCCCGAAGTAATAGATAGTTACATCAAATCGGAATTACTAGATTTTTAGAGTATAATTATTGTTCGTTAGCGCATAATACCTAAGTCATGCTCACGGATAAAAAAATCGCCAAAAACTATGCCCATCTCGCCCGAAAATTAAACGCCGTCAGGAAAGGCAAACACGTAGTCTTTCTCTCAGGTACGTTCGACTTGCTCCACACCGGCCACCTGATCTTTTTTGATTTTGCCAAGAGGCAAGGCGACATTTTAGTGGTCGGCATCGCCACCGACCAAAACATCAAGTTTTACAAAGGCCCCAAGCGGCCGGTCATTCCCGAAAAATTGCGGGCCAGGTTAGCGGCCGGACTAGCCATGGTAGATCATGTAGTTCTTCTCGACGAAGAAATTACCGAAGAACTCGATGTCCAAAAAATCCTAAGCGCCATTCGCCCAAACAAAGTAGTCCTCCTGCAAAAAGATCCCCTGCTTCGATCTCACCAAAAGCTGGGTGAAAAATTGGGCTTCAAGGTAGTCACTCAAGCCCGCCGCAAGCCTTTAAACGTAGACTTCCCCATCTCCACCTCCTGGATCATCGAGCAGATCAAGAAACGCTATTGAAAAAAGCTCTTATATGACCGGTTACATGGTCGATCTGGCGATTGGTCAACTGCGACGAAGAAGGCAGCCACAAACCCAAGCCGGCAAATCTTTCCGCTATCGGAAACTTTAGATTGCTTTTGTATATCTTTTGAGAGCTCACCGCCGGGTAAATTCTTCTGGTGCCAATCCCTTTATTTTGCAGGTATTTAGCCAGCGCATCGGGTTCATCTACATAAATATCCACAAACCACGGGGTAGTTTCGTCCAGATTAGTCTCTATAAACCTGATGCGCGATATGTGCTTAAGTTCATCAAGATATCTTTTGTAAATTTCTTTTTTCCTTCTTATCCTCTCGGGTAGTTTCTTCATCTGCTCCAGCCCCACCACCGCCTGAAGATCCGTAAATCGAAAATTCCAGCCCCACTCATCATGAGTATCATTCCCACCGCCAAGGCGGCCGAAGTTTTTAATCTTCAACAGTCGATTAGCCAATCGCTTACGGTTTGTCAGCATTGCCCCTCCTTGGCCGGTAGTAATTATTTTCTGGGTGGAAAAAGATAGCGTCCCGATATCCCCCCAGGTACCCAAATGCTGGCCCCGGCAGAAAGACCCCAATGCTTGAGCCGCGTCCTCGATCAAAAACAACTTATTCTCTTTACAAAACTTTTTAACTTTCCTCATATCGTGACTTCGGCCGTTGAGCGGCACGTAAATCATGGCTTTTGTTTTAGAGCCAATCCGCTTTCGGGCCGCGGTCAGATCCAGACACAAATTTTGCGGGTCCACGTCAACTAATACCGGACTGGCTCCCGCCAGCACACAGGCATTTGGGGTAGCAATCATGGTCAAATTTGGCACCACCACCTCATCCCCCGGCCCGACTCCCAAAGCCTTAAGGGCCAATAGAAGCGCCACCGTCCCGTTGACAGTCATAATCGCGTACTTGGAATCTGTAAGTTCCGCCAGCCTCTTTTCCAGCTCTTGCGTCTGTCTAAACTCCATAATCCACCCCCCTGATTTCATATAATCAAACACCGCCCGCGCCTCCTTCTTATCAAACCACGGCTCCATCTGCGCTACACTACTTTTTTTCATCGATTGTCACCTTGTCTTCCACAAACGGACCGTTCTTTAGCTCAAATAACTCCGAATTGAGCAAGAACTGTATTCCAAACCCCCCGTCCACCGTCAGATACCCTTGTCCGGCAGTCAAATAAATTTTCTTAAAATACTCAATGTCCGGCCCGTACAGATCCAGCCTCACCTTACCCCTTTTGACAAACAAGAACTCCTGAAGCCTAGCAGTTTGTCTTTTTTTGGGCTGGTGGTAGTGAGCGGCCAGGCGGGTACCCTTGGGGTGCTTAAGCGTTACCAATTGCAGAGCCCAATCCTTCGGCGTCCTCGGGATCGATCCCTTGGGCACTCCCCTGATCTTAATACCCATCAATTTCTTTTTATAATAAATTTCTTCCATCAGAAAGCTGCTATCCTGGACATTCTTTTGGCCAGATTATAATCAGCACTCACCATTATTTCCACCAGCTCTTTAAAGGTGGTTTTGGGCTTCCAGCCCAGCTCTCTTTTGGCCTTGGTGCTGTCCCCTTTCAAAAACACCACGTCGCTGGGTCGGAAAAACTCACTTGCCACTTCCACTACTACTTTGCCGTTTTTGTCGTTAACGCCTTTTTCCCCCATTCCCTTGCCCTGCCAAACAATCCTCATCCCCAACACCCGACCCGCTTCCTCCACAAATTCCCTGATACTGTGCGTCTGGCCCGTGGCAATCACAAAGTCATCAGGCTGTTTGTGCCCGATAATCTTGTGCATTGCCTCCACATAATCTTTGGAAAAACCCCAGTCCCGCCGCGAGTCCAAATTACCCAAGCGCAATTTATCCATCAGTCCCACCCTGATTTTAGACAATCCCAGGGAAATTTTCCGGGATACGAAGTTCTCTCCTCGCCGGGGAGATTCATGATTAAAAAGTATTCCGTTGGCGGCAAACAATTTATAGCTGTCGCGATACAGCCTGGTCACATAATAAGCAAACGCTTTTGAAGCCCCGTAGGGAGACAAGGGATTAAACGGCGTGGTCTCTCTCTGGGGAGTTTCCAAAACCCGACCAAACATTTCCGAAGAGCTAGCCTGGTAATATCTGGTTTTAGCCTTCAGCTTGCGCAGCGTTTCCAAAACCCGCAATGCCCCCAAGCCCGTTACATTGGCAGTGTATTCTGGCAGCTCAAAGGAAACATGGACTTGGCTCTGAGCGGCCAAATTGTATATTTCGTCCGGCTCTACCTCCTCAATAACTCTGGCCACGCTGGAGCTTTCTGATAAATCCCCGTAAACGGTGTAAAAATAGGGATAGCGGGGGTTGTCATACAAATGGTCAATCCGGGCCGTGTTGGGATTGCTAGACCGGCGATGCAGCCCGTAGACTTTATAGCCCTTCTTCAAAAGTAATTCGGCCAAGTAGCTCCCATCCTGTCCGGTTATTCCGGTAATCAGTGCTTTTTTCATTGAGCACCTATAATATAGCACTAAGAATGTCAGACGCAATTCCTAAAAGTGACCAAGATTTCAATGATTTGGGGGCATGGTTGACCCAGCAGGGCAAACTCGAAGATGCCTTAATATTTTTCCGCAAGTCACTTCTTCTCAACTCCCAAAATCCGGCCGCCTATCTCAATCTGGGCAACACCCTGGCCCGGCTGGACCGACCCGAAGATGCCATCTGGTGCTTCCAAAAAGCTCTCCAGCTCGATCCCCAATTTTTTACCGCCCTGCACTCACTGGGATTTGCTTACCAAAGCCAGGAAAACTTTACTCAAGCAGTCAAATACTATCACCGGGCCCTAAAAACAGACGCGGCGCCTGCCGACGCGGCCAACATTTACCACCACTTGGGAGCCGTATATTACCGACAGGGAAATTATAAAAAGGCCCAAATTTACTTTAAAAAGGCCATAAAAACCAATCCCCAAGAACCCGGGCCTTATTACGACCTAAGTATCGCCTTGTTCGACCGGCAGCAAATTCCCGAGTCGATGCAGCTCCTTGAAAACGCTCTGCGCAAATTTCCCAAACATCAGCGGATTACCTCGATTCTTTCTTGGTACTACCATCTAAAACGCCAGACATGCGACTGGACCGGTCTGGACAGGCTCAGTCGCAAAATCGACTCAAATTTGGTCGGGGAAGATCCCTTCAACAATCTCATCCGCAAAGCAGATATGGCTACAAATCTCCAGGTAGCCAAGGCTTGGAGTTCACAAATAGAGGTGAAAAAAACCAGCTTTACCTTCAAACACAATTCTGTAAACCGAATCACTTTAGGCTATCTTTCAGACGGCTTCCGCGACTTCCCCACTGGTCACAAAGTAGCCAGCCTGTTTGGTCTGCATGACCGCAGCCGGTTTAAAGTCCTTGTATTTTCTTATGGACCCCAAGATGGCAGTTTGATTTTGGCTCGCATCAAAAAAGAAAGCGATCAATTTATAGATTTGCAGGGCAAATCATATTCTCAAGTTGCATCCGAAATCAACAAACGCGGCGTAGATATCTTAATAGATCTCAAAGGCATCACCCGCGGCAACATGATCAAAGCCGCCGCCATGCGCCCAGCCCCGATTCAAGTCTCTTATTTGGGCTTTCCCGGTACCACCGGCGCCGACTTTTTCGATTACATTGTCGTCGATAACATCGTGGCTCCCAATTCCGCCGATTTCCAAGAAAAGCTGGTCATCATGCCCCACACCTACCAGATAAATGACTTCACCCAATACACAGGTCAAAAAAAACTCGACCGCCGGGATTTCCAGCTCCCGGATCAAGCTTTTATCTTCGGCTCCTTCAACTCTCCATACAAACTCGAGCCGCCTGTATTTAAAACTTGGATGAATATCTTAACCCGAATCCCCCACTCCGTCCTCTGGCAGTTAGCAGACAACCCTATCTCCACCCAAAACTTGAAAAAATACACCAAATCTCACGGCGTGGACCCCCGGCGAATTATTTTTTCCCCCAAGGTCACCAAAGAAAATCATTTAACCAGAATCAAATTAGCCGACCTGTGCCTGGATACCCACATCGTCAACGGCCATACCACCACGTCTGACTGCCTGTGGGCGGGGGTACCGGTAGTTTGTCTGCTGGGTAATCACTTTGCTTCCCGAGTATCTGCCAGCATCTTGACCGCCATCGGCCTGCCCCAGCTAATTACCCGTGATCTCTCCCAGTACGAGGCTCTGGCTGTCGATCTGGCCACTCACCCGGACAAGCTCCAGCAAATTCGCAGCGTGCTCATCAGAAACCGTAAATCGTATCCTTTATTTGACACCCCCCGCTTCGTAAAAAACCTCGAAGAGGCATATTTAACTATCTGGAAAAGCTACCTCCAAAGTCAAAAGCCCAAAAACATTACCGTCACTGATACGGGCAAGTTTGTCTATTCTCCCAAAAACACTTCCGATTTTCTCAACCTCGGCTTAACTCACCTGATCGCAAAGGATTACGCCGCAGCCGAAACAAACTTTCAAAAAGTTTTGCAGCTTGATCCCAAACACGAACTAGCCCATTTTTGGCTCGGGGTAATTAAATATCAGTCCGGAAATCTCGAGTCGGCAAAAAAGTATTTAAAAAGCACCCTACTTCTGAATAAAGACTTATTAGACGCCCATTTATACTTAGGAAAAATCAACACTAAGTTAAAAAACTACGCAGAGGCTCTCTCAAATTACAAAAACATTTTAAAATTCATTCCTGATAATTTAGAGGCACAAAATTCATATAATAAAGTGAAGAATTTAACGTAAATTAAATGATGAAAAAGAAACTAACTAAATGTACGTGTTTTACAACCGATATCGAACAAGGGTATCTTGGAAATAACCAAAAGTGGTGGTTTAACCAAAATATTCCCGGGGCTTACAATATTTTCAACTTAGACAATTTTTATCCTCAAGCATATTTTAAAGAAGATCATGTAAATGCAAATGAAATTAGAAATTATGTCAATGCCATCAAAAAGTATTACAAAATTATCACAGGAAAGAATCTTACTAAGGTTCTGGAAGCCGGCAGTGCGGCCGGATGGTTCACCAAAGGCTTCTTGGATAAAGGTATCGATATTACAGGCATCGAGGGAGCCCAGGCAGGAATTGAACTGTGCATTAAACGGGGCATACCGAAGAAAAAAATCATTCATCACGACCTCAGAGACCCCCTCAAGTTGAATAAGAAGTTCGATATAGTGTTATGCACCGAGGTAGCCGAGCACATCGAACCGCCGTTTTCCAGCCAGTTGATACTCAATTTGGTAACCCATTCAAATTTAATCTGGTTTTCTTTTCAACAACCCGGAAGCGATAATGCCCATTACCACCACCCCAACGAACAGCCGCTGACTTTTTGGCAAAATCTCTTTGCCTACTACGGCTTCGGCTTACTGCGAATTCCCGATGACGTCAGAAAATCCATCGCCAGCCGTGGAGAGTATATCGCCTATTCAAAAGAAAAAATCAAAATTAAGCCCAATGTAAACTATATGAAACTAATTCAAATATCATAATCTCTCACCACCCCGTCCTCCCAAACCTTGGGGTCGGACACCCGGCCTTTGTAAATCAAACACATCCCGTCATAAAAATGAAGTGATTTCAGATTGGCTTCCAAATAATCTAACGGCTTATTTATTTTAAACTCTCCGGCATGCGGCCAGCGATAGGCCCACCACTGCAGCCGGTCTACCAGCGATTTGAGCATTTCCACCGTCGTTTCCGCACCGTACAGTTTCCCCCCCCAATTTGGCCAGTACGAAGTGTGAGTGTCCTCAATCACGTATATGCCCGTCTCCTTCAGCAAAGGAAACAAGGTCAAAAAAGAAATTCGCACCTGATGCATCATGTGGCCCCCATCGTCAATAACAATGTCAAATGGTCCGGCCTCTTGACTAACTCGTCTCAAGAAAGCCGCGTCCGCCTGGTCACCGATAAAAATTTCAATATTCGGCCCTTCCCACTGTTTGGCTTGAGGCTGGTTATCAATACCCGTTATTTTGCCCAGCGGGAAATACTTTTTCCACATCCACAATGACCCCCCTTTTCTCACCCCGATTTCCAAAAGTTTAATTTTTTTGTCCCGCAGAGACTGGAAATGATGATGATAAACGTCAAAATACTGCGGATGCTTGAGCATTCCTCCCCGAGCTTTGTTCAAAGCCGCGTCCAGTAAATCGTCCTTTTTACCTCTCCTTAAAAACACGTGCTGCCCTGAGCCGGTATAATAAACATAATCTTGATGGGTTTGGGAGTAGTCGTATCCTTCTATTCTGAAATTTATCCAGTCCCCGGCATACGGCTTTACCTGCCGAATCATCCCCGCCAGGCCATCAATCCCGCTCCCTACATCCAAGTACACCGCCTTCTTGTAATCTTTAAACCGGTGCAGAATTGCGCTTTTTGCATGACCTAGTCCCATCAAGTAGATATCAGCTTTAGCTGTCTTTAATTGTTTTGCCACATATTTCAAAGTCGCATTGTAGTCATCTGCCGAGCCTTTTTGCGGAAAGTAAATATAATCCACAAATCCGTCCATTTGAATATAGTCTCGGTACTGTTTAAACTTGAAAAGTTCCTGGATTAGTTCAAGTTTTTCTTTGGCTCCGATCAGCCCTATTCTTCCCTTAAAAGTTTTAAACAGCCAGCGATTGTAAAACAATCCGTATGCAAACTCGGCCGGAAAATCAATTTTTCTCTTCGGATACAACTCAGCCCACATTCTTCTGTTTTCAGGGTAGATCTCGCACAGAACGAAGTCGTTCTTAATCGTATTTTTTACAAACTCTTCATGGTCAATGTCATCATAACCTTTCTTAAAGAGGGCGCCGCTCCCCGGCGTGGCACTGCCCACCGGGTTCTTTGTCAAGAAATAATAGTCCCCGTCCCCGAACTTATAAAATGTTTTATTCGCCCGTCTGTCTACCAAGTCAACCAGCAGCTCCTTAAACTTTTCCAATTCTCGTTGAAAATTGGGATACGTCTTGGGATCGTTAAAGCACTCGTGCGGATTGACATTAACCGACCCAGGTATATGGTACTGCTGTAAAGGCATTCAGGTATTCTCCAGGACAAAGACAGGCTGAATCACATCCAAACCCGGCAAATCCACAGTCAGAAGCGACCTATCAAATCCCACCGTGTCCAAGACCCGCCACCCGGCCAAAAGTAGCGGCAGCCTCGCCCCTCCATAGACCCGATGTGCATTCCAGATTACTTTGTCCACTCCAATAGGCACAGCCAAAAACAACCACCCTCCCTTTTTGATCATTTTCCTCATCTTATCCATGGCCTTGAAATCGGCAAAAGGATCAATGGCGTCTCCATATCGGCCCAAGCCATCGTGCTCAAAAGAGGAAATGGACATCGCGGCATCAAAAATAATAGGGTTTTTATCATATTCTTGGGGCGTTAAAAATTTTAATTTAGGATGATTCGACCCGCGGACATTGTACTCAATGGTAATGGGTTTACTCCCATATGCCAGACAAACTGCTTCATAAAAGCCGCTTGTTGAGCCCATGTTGGCCACGGTTTTTCCATCGATGGGATATTTGTCCAAAGCTTGATAGAGCCACTTATCCGTCTCTCCATATCGCCCCAACTCTCTTTTTTTCACTTTCTTAACGTTTTGCTCTATCTCACCTTTTTCATAAAAAATAGGGTCTTTATAACAACTGTCAAAATAATTTACAACTATTGCCGCCCTTCTCCCCAACGAGAAAGAATCAATTAACTCAGTGGGCGGCAGCATTGGCGGCGATTGTCTTTCTCCATACAAATCCCCATACTCGCTCTTCAAATCGTGAAACTGCCGAGCATTTTTGAATTCTCTTACATCGTCAAACTTAAAATTGAGACCCGCCTTAGAATACAGCGGCCCCCTATCCTGACCGAACTGGATCAAATCTTTATCAAGTAACTTTTTAACAACAATTTCTTTAACATCGTCAAGTCTCAATCCCAACAAATTTATCTTTCCGTTATTTCTCCTCGATATGGCTCCATGTTCAATCCACCGGAAAGGGTGTTGTCTAGCCGTACCCAGGACTCTTCGGCCGTCATTTTTTGCCGCTTCCGACCCTCGCAATTCAAACGTCCAAGCATCTTTTGGCTCAACCATATGCTTAAAAAAATAATCACTTCGCCAAAGCGAGCATTGACTGGTAATCCGATAAGGCGCGTCTTGATTCAGCTCGAAAATATCGTAGTTTTGTTTACGTTCAATTAATTTGAAATTTCCAGTGTTCAAAGACGGCCCAAACCCCATCCCCACCCTGCCTACAGTCGGATCGGCCTTCATTTTTCCAAACAGGTCATCAAAAATATTAGGCTTCAAAAAATCGATCGGCAATTCGTCATCCAGCATATAGATCAAGTAATCGTCTTTCACCAACTTCTTCAAAATCTTATACTGCGGCCCAGTCCAATTATCAGCTCCGGGGTCTTTACCCATCGATACAATCTGAAAATTCTTAGGCAACTTTACTTTGGGTTTGGAATAGCACAACAATATAATTTCCTGGTCTTCACCCCAATATTTATTAAAAAGGTATGCAAAAGTGGGGACGATAAACACCGACGCGTCGTAAGTCGAAACGTAGATCTTTGGCCAATTTTTGTTTGTCACTTAAGGGAGTGTAGCATAAAAGCTTTTGAATTCCTCAAATACCTCATCAACCGGCGAGTCAAACATCTGCGCAGCAGGATATTTGTCAAAAATTTTTACGTATTGATGTCCGTGGGTCAACATTTTATGCCACTCTAGTTGGTGTCTCCAGCCATACTCCTTAGCCTGATGGGCAAACATCGGCGTCTGCGTAAAATAAGTTAAAGTCACCGCACCTGTGGATCCCCAAATACTGCATTTAGTATTTTTTAGAAGAGCAACTTGGTCCTCCACCGTCCCCTCCTCTTCCAATACAAAATCCAAAATTCTGCCCTCGTACCCCCTCAACAAATTACTCTCTTTCAAATGCAGTGTTCCCGGATAATTCCCTATTGTTCTGGGCCCCATCAAAACTACATTCAGATTCAAATCATCAATCAATCTGATAATAAACTTCTGCCAGGAGTCAGGATTCCAACTTTTAGACTCAAGTTTTCCATCCCGAAAGCGAAAATTGGCACTCACCGCCACCACCTCCCGAGATCGATCTTTAAACTGGGACAATTTTTCCCGCACGGCCCTATGCGCCTTAGGACCCGCTTCCAGATACGCCCATTCACCATCGGGACGCGGCTGAAACCGTTTTTCAACCAGCGATGGTCCGGGTAAATAATATTTCACTTCGGAAAACAAGGCCGCTTTTTGGTTAATTACATCCTTGAAGAAAGCAATACATTCCACAGGGATGATGTGCTGACCGCCAACAAACATCCCATGCATGCTGGGGTATGTAAGTTGTTTCTTAAGAGTATCCGGAAAAGCTATATATTCATCAATAAAATCTTTATAAAGAACCTCCCTCCCTTTATACCCCACATGGACCGCCCAGTAGTCGGAAAAATTGGTTTTTCTGACTTTTCTGATTTCAGAAGTCCACCAGGATATTTCGTAGCTGAACTCCCCCACCCACGGCCCGAATACAATTACTTTCAGAGGGCTTGCCATATTCCAAAAGCCATTCTATAACCGTCATACTCGAATTTGCAAAAGTATGACGGATATATACCCATCGAAATGCGTGTCTGCGCATGTAAATTTCCTTATGATGGGTATAACATTCTGATAAAATCGGTCAATGAAAATGGCGGATGTAAACGAACAGCTAATAATCGCCAGTCAGGCTTTTACAAACCAAGACTACTTTGTAGCAGAAGCCGCTTATAAACAAATCCTAAAAACACATCCCCACAGCGCAGACGTAATTAACAATCTGGCCGCTGTTTACAACGCCACCCGCCGGGAAGACAAAGCGTTGGCACTTTTCAAAAAATCAGCCCGATTAAATCCAAGTAACCCTATCACCCAATCAAACCTGGGAACTATACTTCTCAAACTTGGTAAGCCAAAATCAGCCCTCCATCACCTGAATCTGGCTCTCAAATTAAATCCCCAGGATGAAGAAGCCAACTTCTACATGGGAGTTTATTGCCACAGTCACAAATTAGATAATGCCCGCTACTATTACGAAAAAACTTTACAATCAAATCCCCGCCACCTGGAGGCTCTGAATAACTTGGCCATCTGGTATGCCCAATCAGGTCATTTCCCCGCCGCGTTTAAATTGTTTCGCCAGGCTTTGCAGGTCAATCCCCTATTTGGGCCAACTCTGGCCCACTATGCCTATCAATTAAAGCACGCTTGCCAATGGGAAGATCTTCCTCAAATAGAAAAGCAGCTGGATTCGCTCCAAAAAACACAAGTTTTCGAAGAGCCAATGATGTCCATTATCAGGCATGCTGACCCCCGGGAAAACTTCCGCATTGCCAAATGGTGGAGCGAAAAATTTAAGCCGCCCCAAAAAGCTGGGCATCGGCTAACACCATCGAAAAAAATATCTATCGGATTTGTCTCGGATGGATTCCGCGATTTTCCCACCGCCCATAATTTGGTAGGTGTACTGGAGAATCTAGACAAAAGTAAGTTCAAAGTTTTTCTTTATCACCTGGGGCCAAGCGACAACAGTATCTGGGCCCGGCGGATAAACAAAGCTGTCCCCCGACAAACCGATCTTACGTCCCTGGATGACCACCAGGCCGCCCAAATAATAATCCGGGATAAAATTGAAATACTGGTCGATTTGAAAGGCTATTTGCTGGGCAACAGAATTGGTATCTTTGCCCGCCGCCCTGCCCCCATTCAGATCTCTTATCTGGGTTTCCCCGGCACAACGGGCGCCGGTTTTTTGGACTACATTATTGCCGATAAAACCGTCATTCCCGAAACGGAACACAAGTACTACTCTGAAAAAGTTCTCTATTTACCCGACAGCTACCGCCCAACTGATAATGGTTTTTTCCTGTCTTAATTCCGCCTACAAAATCGAGGCCGATGTATTCACCGCTTGGATGAGAACATTAACCAGAGTCCCCGAAAGTGTCCTTTGGTTACTACATACTCACCAGTACACCGAAAACAATTTAGTTCTTCAAGCCAAAAAAAGCGGGGTCGACAAGACCAGAATTATCTTCGTCCCCACTCTTCCCAAACGAGAGCATCTGCAAAGACTATCCAAGAGTGATTTGGCCCTGGATACCACCCCCGTCAACGGCCACACCACTACTGTCGACTGTTTGTGGGCCGGCGTGCCCGTAATTACTACCATTGGGACACATTTTGCCTCTAGAGTCTCCGCCAGCTGTCTAAAAGCCGTAGGTCTCCCCCAGCTAATCACCTCCAACCTATCTCAATATGAAAATCTGGCAGTCGACTTGGCCACCCATCCCCAGAAGCTGCTTAGACTCAAAAGTAGACTTAGACAGCAAATCAAATCCTGTCCCTTGTTTGACACCAAACAATATACTAGGAATTTAGAAATGGCATTTTTTCAGATGCACCATGCCTTATGACCACCATTGAAGAGTTCGAAAAATTGGGCAGCCAGCTGCTAGATTCTGGACAGATAAAAGCAGCTAGCGAAGTTTATCAAAAGCAAACCCGGGCATATCCCACCAACAAGTTTGCCTTCAGCAATCTAGGGGTAACTCTTTCCCGGCTGGGGAAGTTTACCCAGGCCATTGAAGCATATCAACAAGCCATCAAATTGGATTCTAAGTCTGATTTCGCCTACTTCAACCTAGGGATTGCCTATGCCCGTCAGGATAAATATTCCGAAGCCATAGACCAGTACTTAAAAGCTTATGCCATTAACTCCCATAACTCCCAGGCTCTCGCCCACTTAGTCAATCGCCTGCCATTCATATGTGATTGGACCCGCCCCCAGTTGGCACGTCAGCTGGATAAAATTACATCGCAAGAGCTTGCCTTGGGAAAAAAACCTGGTGAACAGCCGTTTATGAGCGTTATTCGGTCGGCCGATCCCCAGCGCAACTTACAAATTGCCAGGGCCTACAGCCAAGCGGCTCTTCAACAAATTACACCCTTTATTTGCAAAAAAAAGCCGGGAAAAGTTATCACCGTAGGTTATGCTTCAGACGGATTCCGTGATTTTCCCACAGCCTATACCATCACCGGCTTGTTTCGCTGCCACAACCGCGATAAATTCCGAATACTGGCTTATTCCTTTAGCCCCGATGACCAGAGTCAAATTAGAAGAGAAATCGCCTCCCTGGCCGACGAATTTATCGATTTAAGCCCAGCTGCAGATCAAGCCGCCGCTGCCAAAATTTACCAGGACCAGGTAGATATCCTGGTCGACCTAAAAAGTCATACCAGCGGCGGCCGGCTAGGCATCTTTGCCCGCCGCCCCGCACCGATTCAGGTCAATTACCTCGGCTTCCCAGGCACGTCGGGAGCCTCCTTCATAGACTATTTTATCGGCGATAAAATAGTCAATCCCCCCAATGAAAACGAATATTTTACCGAAGAAATTATCCGTCTTCCCCACTGTTATCGACCCACCGAAAACAAATTCAAAATCCACAAATCAAAATTCACCAGATCCAGTCTGGGGCTACCCGAAAAAGGCTTTATCTATTCTTCTTTCAACGGTCATTACAAAATCACGCCCGAAGTTTTTGCAGTCTGGATGGCCGCACTCAACCGCGTTCCCGGAAGTGTTTTATGGTTATACGTCACCAACGCAGCGGCAATCCAAAACTTGATTAGAGAAGCCAAAAAGCATCGCGTAAATCCTTCCAAAATAATTTTGGCAGGCCGACTCTCCAAAGCCGACCACCTCGCCCGCATAAGTCACGCCGACCTGGCGTTAGATACCACCCCCGTCAACGGCCACACCACTACTGTCGACTGTTTGTGGGCAGGCGTGCCCGTAATTACTACCCTGGGGACACATTTTGCCTCTCGAGTCTCCGCCACCGTCCTCTCCGCAGCCGGCCTACCCCAACTCGTAGCCCGCGATTTAAAACACTACGCTAAATTAGCTATCGATTTTGGCCTTCAACCATCCAAACTTCCCCGAGTCTCCCAAAAGACTCCCCTCTTCGACACCCAGGCGTACACAAAAAGACTGGAGGCAGCCTATTTATGGATGATGCACTGACTTTTTTTCAAAAAGGTTTTCACTTCTACCAGCGCCGGCAGTTCAACCGGGCGGTCGAATATTTCCAAAAAGCCATCCGGGCCGATCCCAATTTATTAAACGCCTATATCAACTTGGGAGCCAGCCTGTCCGATTTAGGAAAATTATCAGCGGCCGAGTCAACCTTCACCAAAGCTCTCGAATTGGAACCAGAAAATGAAATAGTTCTTTACAATCTGGGGTTAACACAACTTCATTTGGGCAAATTGCCAGCCGCCAAAAAAACTCTGGAAAGACTCCTCCTGATAAACCCTAATAACTCACAAGCCGCCAATGATCTGGGAGTTGTCTTATCCCAACAGGGCCAACTGGATAAAGCCAAACTTTTATTTAAACAGACTATCGTCAAAAACCCCTCCGCCGACGCCCTATATAATCTGGGACTGACTCACAGCAAACAAGGCAAAACCTCGCTTGCAGTCAAATATTACCAACTAGCCGTCGATAAAAATCCCCGCCACGCCCGCGCTATCACCAGCCTCTACGAATACTATCGCAATAGATGCGACTGGGCCAAAACCAAGGAGTTTTCTCAAATACTAAATAGTCTGAACAGTCCCGACCCGGGTGAAACTCCGTTTATTAATATCACCCGCAGTGACAACCCCCAAGATAATCTGGTTATAGCAAGAGTGTGGAGTAATTCCCTATATTACGAACCTGTTAAATTTAATTATCCCAACCACCATTCTCGTTTGAAAATTGGCTATGCCACAGACGGCTTCAGAGACTTTCCCACCACCCACAACTTGCTTGAAGTACTCCGCAGCCACAATAAGGATAAGTACGAGATTTTTGCCTTTTCGTGGGGACCCAACGACAAAAGCATTTGGAGAAAGAAAGTCATCGAAGCCGTGGATCATTTTATAGAAATCGACAGCCTTTCGGATCCGGAGACCGCCAAGTTAATCAACCAGCTTCAAATAGATATTTTGGTCGACCTCAAAGGTCACACTCAAAACAATCGGCTGGGAATTTTTGCCGCAAGACCCGCCCCCGTCCAAGTCAATTACTTAGGCTATCCGGGTACTACCGGAGCCAAATTCATGGACTATATCGTTGCTGACAAAATAGTAATTCCCCCCTCCGCCCAAAAATACTACACCGAGAAAGTCATTTACTTGCCTCATTGTTATCGCCCGACCGATACCAGATTTAAGATCCACCCTCCCCCACTCCAACCATCCCGATCCTTTATCTTTGCCTCGTTTAACTCATCCTACAAAATAGAAGAGGCAATGTTTAAAGCTTGGCTGAATATCCTCAAAAGAACCGCCAAAACCGTTCTCTGGATATGGGTAGAAGACAATCCGGTGCGCCAAAAATTAACCGCTTACACCAAAAAATACGGAGTCGACCCCGCAAGAATCACATATATTCATGAAATGGACAAACCCCAGCACCTGGCCCGGCTTAGCCGAGCCAACTTGGCCCTGGATACTTATCCCACCAACGGTCACACTACCACGGTCGACTGTCTATGGGCTGGCGTCCCCGTCATCACCATGGCGGGTAGAAATTTCGCCTCCCGTGTTTCCTCCAGCGCATTAACAGCCGCCGGTCTCCCCCAGCTCATCACCAAAAACCTAAAAAGTTATGCGGACCTGGCCGTGGAATTAGCCGCCCACCCCGACCGGCTCCCCCCGGTAGACAAACAATCGATCCTTTTTGACACCAAAAGCTATACCAGAGATCTCGAAAAGGCATTTCAAAAACTATGGACGATGCGGTAAACCTGTTAAACGAGCAAGGCAATCTGGCCCAGAAACAAGGACATTTCCAGATAGCTGGAAAACTCTTTTCCCAAGCCTTAAAACTTGACCCGGACAATTCTATCCTCAACTTCAATCTGGGAAACGCCTTCGCCCGCCAGCAAAAATACCTGGCCGCCATCAAATGGTACCGTCGGGCCGTCGCCCTAAAGCCCGACTATCAAAAAGCTCGCGTTAATTTGAGTTCAGCCTTGAGTAATTTGGGCCGGCTAAAAGAAGCACTGGAAATTAATCCGCACAATACAGCGGCCCGCCTTAGACACATTTTTTATTTAAAAAGCATTTGCGCCTGGCAGGAGTTAGATCGCACTCTGACGCCCCCCCTCTGTGACCAAACCCCCTTCTTCAATATCATTACGGACCCCAATCCGGCTCACAACTTTCAAGTGGCCAGGAATTGGAGCCGCTCTATTCAAAAAGAAACTGCTGGCCTGTCAGTTAAACTTCCTCCTCGAATTAAAAATAATCGCATAACCATCGGCTACGTTTCCGATGGGTTTCGCGACTTCCCCACCGGCCACAAAATAACCGGACTTTTGCGCCACCACAACAAGCAGCTATTCAAAATTATCTTGTTTTCCTACGGAACCGACGATCATTCAATCTACCGGCGCCTAGCCCAAAATTACTCCGATGAATTTATTGACTTACAGGGCGTCAACTCCTTACAGTTCGCCCAGACAATTGCCAATGAAAGGGTGGATATTCTCGTCGACCTCAAGGGCCATACCCAACACGGCAAACTCGACGTCTTTAGCCTCCGGCCCGCACCAGTTCAAATCGCTTGGCTGGGCTTTCCCGGTACCACCGGAGCTTCTTTCATAGATTACATTGTGACAGACAAAATCGTTACCCCCCGGCATGAACTAAAGTATTACACCGAAAGGCCCATCTATATGCCCCACACGTACCAAATTTACGACTTTGGATCAAAAGTTCCCCTCAAGAAAAAAATCAATAAAACTTTCACCTTCTGCTCATTCAACCAAAGTTACAAAACCGAACCGCCAGTGTTTAAAGTGTGGATGAATATTTTAAAACGCGTTCCCGAAAGTCGCCTCTGGTTATGGGCCGAAGGCCATGCCCCAAAAAACCTCCGGCTGCAGTCGCTTCAGCTGGGAGTCAATCCCAGTCGCATCCTATTCGCTGGCAAACTTCCCCCGGATCAACACCTGGCTCGGCTCAGCCGGGCCGATTTGGCCTTGGACACAACCCCTGTCAATGGTCACACTACTACACTCGAATGTTTATGGGCCGGCGTTCCGGTGGTCACAACTTTGGGGACACATTTTGCCTCTCGTGTGTCGGCCAGCATATTAACCTCCGCGGGCCTCCCCCAGCTGATCACCAAAAACTTAAAAAGTTATGAAGATTTGGCCGTCAATCTAGCCACTCATCCTCAAAAGCTACCTCAAGTGTCCAAATCCTCAGCCCTATTTGATACTAAACAGTTTACCCTCGATCTAGAACAAGCCTACCTGTCAATCAATGGATGACCTATACAACCAAGGGCTATCCTGCCTGCACCAGGGGGATTGGGATAAATCTCTGACTTTATTTTCTCGACATTTAAAGTCCAATCCTAGCGCTCATTTTGTCTACAACGATATCGGTGTATGTCATTTGAAAAAAAACAACTTTTCCCAGGCCGTACACTATCTTCAAAAAGCCAAAATTACCGGACTGGCCAGAGTTTATTACAATTTGGGGTTGGCGTACGAAGGCTTAAGAAAAATCAATTTAGCCACTAGCGCATATACCAAAGCATTTCAAATAGACCCGCATAACGCCTCGGCCTACAAAAACCTTGGGCTATTGCTTAGCGCTTACGGCCGCAACTCAAAAGCGGTTGGTATTTTAAAAAAGGGGTTAATCAACAACCCCGGCAATCTACATTTGTTAAGCATTCTCCGGCATGAATTGGATAAAGCCTGTGATTGGAAATCCAGAAAGTCAGATTTAGCTAAACTTCTCGAGTTGGAAAACTTAAGTCCTTTTCTGCATTTAATTTTTACCGATAACCCGGCTCAAAACAAAATTCTGGCCCAAAAGCAAAGCGCCGTTTTTTCCAAAAAAAGTACATTTAATTATTCAAAAAGGGGCAAAAAGATCAGGCTCGGTTATTTATCAGATGGACTCAAAAATTTTCCCACCGGCCATAACATTGTCGGCTTACTTGAAAGTCATGACAAAACTAAGTTTATTGTCCACGGCTATACCTGGGGAACAACAGACGACAGCCCGTGGCAAAAAAGATCCGCGGCCGCGTTTGATACTATCCGCGACATAAACCGAGCCAGCAATTTCGCAGCCGCCAATCAAATTCATGCAGACAAAATTGATATTCTGATCGACCTCAAAGGCCACAGTTCGGGAAACCGCCTGGAAATATTGGCTTACCGGCCCGCTCCAATCCAAATTTCTTACTTGGGATATCCCGGTACCACTGGCGCCGCTTTTTTGGACTATGTCATTGCCGATAAAATAACTATCCCCCCCGCCCAGAAGAACCACTATACCGAAAAAGTCATCTATCTCCCCCACTGTTACAGACCCACCGACAATCAAATAGCCAGCCAGCTAAAAAAAGTCTCCCGGGCCCAAGTAGGATTACCGTCCAAGGGAATAGTATTTGCCTCATTTAACCATACTTATAAAATCACTCCGCAAATATTTACAATCTGGATGAAAATACTAAAAAGTGTCCCCGGCAGTATTCTCTGGCAGCTTCAAAGCAGCGGCTTGGCGGCATCCAACCTTCACAAAGAGGCTGTCAAAAACGGTATCGACTTCCGAAGAATCATTTTTGCTCCCAAACTGGAAAAATCCAGCCATTTGTCTCGACTCCAGCTTGCCGATATCGCTCTTGACACTTTCCCTACCAATGGTCATACCACCACGGTCGATTGTCTGCTAGCCGGAGTACCTGTTATTACACTCATCGGCCGACATTTCGCATCCCGGGTTTCAGCCAGCGTCCTTGCGGCCGCAAATCTGCCGCAATTGATTACTCGTACCCTGAATGAATACGAAAAATTGGCCGTAAATTTTGGTTTGCATCCCGCCTCTCTTCCCCAAATTAACAAAACTGCCCCCATATTTAATATCCGCGAGTATACTCAAAACCTGGAATATGCCCTCACAAAATTATCTTAATGCCATAGCCTGCTTCAACCTAGGAAGCCTCTATCAAAAAAACGGGGAATATCAGAAAGCCAGTGAAAATTTCGAAAAAGCATTGGAAATTGACCCAACGCTGGTAAATACTTATGTCAATTACGCCCTAGTCTTGGAAAAAACCGGTCAAATTGAAAAGGCTGTCAAACTTTTGAAAAAAGCCGTCAGTATCGACCCTAGCTATCAAACCGCAAAACACAACTTGGCAATACTATACGTCCAGCAAGGAATTTTATATCACATCAACCGCAAGTATCACCAAAGCCTGCAATGTTTTTTTAAAGCCTTACAAGTCAATCCCGACTTTCCCCAAGTTTATTTCAACCTTGGTAATGTCTACAGCGATCTAGGACATTCATCGCTCGCCATTAATTCATATCAAAAGGCAATTCAACTCTCTCCCGATTTTTATGATGCTTACCACAATTTGGGTCTGGTGTGCATAAACAACGGGCAATCCCAGCGCGGCATCGAGTCCCTGCGCCACGTTCCCAATCCCACCCCCCACCTTGTTTTTGAGCTTTTTAGAATCTGCGCTTGGAAAGAAGCCGGTAAACTTTACCAGCGCTTAATAAAACTCAAGGTTCAACAGCCCCCGTTCTTCGACTTAACTATGCACTCAAGCGATGCCAAAAACTATCAAACAGCCCTCAGCTGGTCTCAAAAATTTACAACCGCAAATATTAACTTTCACTATCTGCGCCCAGCCAAAAAAATTAAGATCGCTTATCTCTCGGATGGATTCCGCGACTTTCCTACCGCCCACAATCTGGCCCCTGTTTTGGAACATCATGACAAAGATCAATTTGAAATTTACGCGATTAGCTATGGAGCCAGAGACCGAAGCGACTGGAGACGCCGAGTTGTAAACTCCGTGGACAAATTTATAAACATTGAAACACAAAGCGACACAGAAGCCGCCGTTCTCATAAACAAAGAAAAGATCAACATTCTAGTCGACCTCAAAGGTCACACCAAAAACAACCGGCTGGGCATTTTTGCCAGAAGGCCCGCCCCCGTCCAAGTCAATTACTTAGGCTATCCGGGTACTACCGGAGCGGACTTTATAGACTACATTATTGCCGACAAAATTGTTATTCCCCCATCTGCCCAAAAATATTACACCGAAAAAGTTGTCTACCTGCCCCACTGTTACCGCCCGGCTGACACCGGATTCAAAGCTCCGCTCCCCTCTCCCAAATCCCACCAGCCATTTGTATTCGCGTCTTTTAATCACACTTATAAAATACGTCCCCCGTTGTTTTTGGTGTGGATGAGGATCCTGAAAAAACTTCCCCGCAGTGTCCTTTGGCAGTTGGAAAGCACATCAGAAGCAGTAGATAATTTAAAAGCCGAAGCCAAACTCCGGGGAATCGATCCGGCCAGAATCGTCTTCGTCCCCATACTTCCCAAGCGCCAGCATTTAGACCGTGTGGCCCAAGCCAATATCGTTCTGGATTCTTACCCGGTTAATGGCCATACAACAACCGTCGATGCTCTAATGTCCAAAGTTCCTGTAATTACTCTCATGGGCAATCACTTCGCTTCCCGAGTCTCCGCCAGTATTCTCACTGCCGCGGCCCTGCCCCAACTTATCACTCACTCACTCTCCGAGTATGAAAACCTGGCCCTAAACCTGGCCTTACGCCCCGAAAAGATCCCCCCAATAGTCCTTACTAGCCCTTTGTTTAATATCCAACAATATACCCAAAATCTGGAAAATGCTTACCACAAAATTTGGAACATATATATAATGAATCACTCATGAACAAAGCCAAAGCCGACATTCATATAGATAGAGGAGCAAATCTATATTCCACAGGGGACCTGGAAGGCGCAATTAGCGAATTCAAAAAAGCTGTCAAAGCCAACCCTGCCAACGTAGATGGATATTACAATCTGGGGGTTGCATATCAAATTCAGGGGGATCTAAAAGCCGCGTTAAACACTTTCGATCAATCCCTTAAGTTAAACCCGAAAGATTTTGAAACCCATTTTAATTTAGGCACCCTGTACCTAAGTTTGGAGGATTATCAAAAAGCGGAAAAGGCTTTCAATCAATCGCTTCAACTCAATCCCAACCAAATTAATGCCTTGCTCAACTTAGGCGTGACTTTGCAATACCAAAATCGGATCGACGAAGCAATTGAACTGTTCTACAAAGCCACCCTGATGGATCCGGAGAATATTAGTGCCAATAATAATTTGGGGGTCGCCCTAAGTAAAAAGGGTCAGCTGTTCAAATCCGTCCCCTACTTCAAAAAAGCTTTAGAAAATAATCCCAATTACGCTAACGCCCAAAACAATTTGGGCAGTGTCTATCAGCAGCTGGGGCGACTGGACGACGCCGAAGACTACTACAAGCAGGCCATAAAAAACAACCCTCAATATGTAGAAGCCCTGCTAAATTTAGCCACCACGTACCAAGATCAAAGGAAATTTATCAAGGCCATAGATAATTTTAATGAGGTTTTAGCTCTCGATCCCCAAAACAGTTACATCCTGGCTCACTTGGCAGATTTACTGCGCCTAACTTGTGACTGGCCCAAATTGAAAGAGATTGAACACCGACTCCAAGTCCAAGTTGATGCCGCTCTAAAAATTGGCAAAAAGTCGGGAGAAGACCCTTTCTTGTCTATATCTCGCGTAGACGACCCAGGCTTCAATTTGAGAGTGGCCAAACTTTGGTTCAAAGATATAGAAGCGGCCGCCGATTCATCGCCGGTCAGGTTCACTTTTAGTAATCGCAAACCCAAATCCCTTCTCAAAATTGGCTACGTCAACAATTTTGAGGATATGCCCGTGGCCTCGTTAATCACGGATTTATTCAAACTCCACAACAAGAAAAAATTCCAGGTCTCCGCCTACCATTTTGGCAGGTCCAACAATCCTTTTCATACCAATCAAGTCAAAAAGTACAGCGACAAATTTGTAGATATCACCACCTTAGACCACCCCGCATCAGCCCAAAAAATCAACTCCGACCAGATTGACATCCTAATTGATCTAAAAGGTTTTACCAAAGCCAATCGTGTCGAAATTTTTTCTTACCGACCAGCTCCAATCCAAGTTTCATACCTAGGTTTCCCTGGCACCACCGGAGCCAACTTTTTTGATTACCTAATAGTAGACCATACACTCGTTCCCCCTCAATTTTCCAAGTATTACCAGGAAAAACTAGTTTTCATGCCCGATTGTTACCAGATAAACACTCCACCGCAATTTACTCCTCAACAGGTCACCAAAAAAGAACTGGAACTGCCCGGCACGAAATTTACTTTTGCTTCGTTTAATAGAAGTTCCCGTATCAACCAGGCGCTCTTCGTAACCTGGATGAGAATTCTGGGCCGAGTCCCCAATAGCGTTTTATGGATCTTTGCCGACAACGAGGTGGCCGAAAAAAATCTGTCTGACTTTACCCTGCAATCTGGGATAAATCCCAAAAGATTGATCTTCTTCAGACAGCTTCCTTTTGACAAATTTATGTCGGCAGTTAAGTACGCCGATCTGGCCCTAGACACCCAAACCTATAATGGTGGCGCCACTACCAGCCAATTACTGTGGTCTGGTGTGCCAATTATCACCATCTTGGGAAACCACTATGTTTCACGTATGGGAGCCAGCTTGCTTACCGCCATCGGCCTCCCCGAACTCATCACCCATTCTCTAAAAGAATATGAAGACTTAGCTGTCAGGCTAGCCACACACCCAGACGAATTAGAAATTAGAAATTCGAAATTAAAAATTAATAAAAAATCATATCCCCTGTTTGACACTCCCCACTTTGTCAGAAATCTAGAGAAGGAATTTTTGGAAATGTGGGAAAATTACTTAGGAAAAAAATGAACGCCAAAGATTATTTCTCGTCTGGGTATGGTTATTTCCTAAAAGGCGACTACCAGCAAGCAATTGCCAATTACAAAAAAGCGTTGCAAGTCGATCCCGGTTATGGCGAGGTGTATGTCAATTTGGGAGCCGCCTATCAAAGCCGTGGCCAATCCCAAGCGGCAATCACCGCATATAAACAAGCTTTAAAAATAAATCCCCGCCAAACGGCAGCCCACTTCAATTTAGGCAGTCTTTATGAATCTTTAAGACAATATCCCCAAGCCGCCGCGTCCTACCGGCAGACCATTAATCTGAACCCAAAAGACAGTGAAGCTTGTCTGGCCCTGGGGAACTTGTACAAAAAAATTGGCAGCTGGGAAAAAGCTCGAAAGTTTTTTACCCAAACGATTAGTCTTGATCCCACATCCAGTCAGGCTTACTTCAACTTAGCCACTCTTTTGACCAACATGGGATCAAGTACCAACAATTCCCAACTGCTCTCCGAGGCAATTCAGGTCTATCAAAAGCTTTTGCAAATCAAGCCCGAGTTTGCCGAAGCCATGGGCAATCTGGGCTTGGTACTGCGCATGAAAGGAGACTCTGAAAAAGCCCTGGAATCGTACAAGAAAAGTCTGGAAATCAAGCCCGACCTGGCCCAAGTGCACAACAATATGGGCATCATCTATGAGTCGCAGGGAAATCTTCAGGAAGCACTCAACTGCTTTAGAAAATCCTTACAAGTCAATCCCGATTTTGGCCAGAGCGAGGGCAACTTTGCTTACGCCCTCAAGCAGGCTTGTCAGTGGGACGAGCTTACAAATGTCCAAAAAAACCTGAAAAACCATACCAATGCCTCTCTCAAACAAAATAGACGCCCCGGGGAAACTCCCTTTTTTTCCGTCATCAACGATGACGACCCGGCCAAAAATCTCCAAGTAGCCAAAGCTTGGAGTAATGAAATAGAAGTTTCACCCGTCAAATTAATTTTCCCAAAAATCTGGATTAAGCATAAGAAAATCAGGATCGGATATGTATCAGACGGATTTCGCGAATTTCCCACCGCCCACAACATTACCCGCGTCTTTGAACTGCACGACCGCAGCCAATTTGAGATTTATCTTTATTCCCACGGGCCGGACGATAAAAGCGTGTATCGGGATAGAATTATAAAAACTGCCGATAAATTTATTGACATTTCCCACTTAGAGTTTGCCGCCGCCGCCAAAAGAATTTTAACCGACAAGATCAATATTTTAGTCGATCTCAAAGGCTATACCAGGGGGAATCGACTGGAAATATTTGCCTACCGGCCGGCCCCCATTCAAGTAGCCTACTTGGGCTTCCCCGGCACAACCGGAGCCGGCTTTTTAGACTATATGATAGCTGACCGCATAGTTATCCCGGAAAAATCACAAAAATTCTTTACTGAAAAAATTGTTTACTTACCTATCAGTTATCGAGCCACCGATAACCAAGTAGGGGCAAGTGTTCACAAATTTAAACGGTCCGATTTCAATTTACCCCCGGACTCACTGGTCATCGCTTCATTTAATCAAACTTACAAGATCACCAAAGAGCTGTTTGGAGTATGGATGAAAGTTTTAAAAACAGTTCCGCGCTCTATACTTTGGCAATGGTGTACCACCGATCTGGCTAAAACTAATTTGAAACACGAAGCCGTTCGCCGCGGTATCAGCCCTCAAAGAATTTTGTTTGCCGGAAATGCCAAAAAAGAGGACCATTTAGCCCGCCTTAGACTGGCAGATTTGGCTCTTGATACATTCCCCTGCAATGGTCATACCACTACGGTCGACGCGTTATGGGCGGGACTGCCCGTGGTTACCCTGCTGGGTAAAAACTTTTCCTCGCGGGTGTCTGCGAGTGTGCTTACCGCCATCAACCTGCCTCAACTTATAACTAAAAATTTAAAAGAATACCAGCGCGTGGCTGTTGACTTAGCCGCCCACCCCGACAAACTGTGCAAACTCAAAGATAGACTTAAACAAAACATAAAATCATCACCCTTGTTTGACACCGAAAAATACACCCGGGAATTGGAAAAAGCGTACATAAAGATATGGACAACCCGCAAACACTAAATAATTTAGGTTTGAAATATTACTCCTTGGGCAACTACCCCGAGGCCATCAGGCGCTTTAGTCATGCTCTCAGTCTTGACCCCGATTTCGCCCCCGCCCACAACAACTTGGGCACCATGTATTTAAATTTGGGCAGATATCTTCCTGCCCGAGACGAATTTCTGAATGCCATCAAATTAAACCCCAATATAGCCGAAGCTCATGTCAACCTAGCCGCCATTTACAAAATTACCAAAAGATATCCGGATTCGGAAAAACATTTTCTGGCCGCTTTAAAAATTAACCCCCAATACGCCAAAGCCTTAAGCAGCCTCGGGACTCTTTATCACGATCAAGGAAAACTAACCCAGGCTAAGGATTATTACCAAAAAGCGCTTAAGATAAACCCCCGGGATCAGCAAACCCAAAGTTTTTTATACGGATTAAAAAGAGAAATATGCGATTGGGACAATTTAGATACCCCCTCCGCTGATACTCCTTTCACCAATATCGTCAGGTGCGAAGACCCCAAAATAAACTTCCAGGTGGCTAAAAGTTGGAGTGATAAGATCGAAAAAAGGCAGTCCTTCCAAAAACCGGCCTTTGTATTCAAAAAAGCGGCCCTTACCCATCCCCTGCGGATAGGCTATGTCTCAAACGGATTTTGCGACTTCCCCACCGGACACAACCTGGTCGGAGTTTTAGAAAACCACTCCCCCCGCGTCCAAGCCTTTGCCTTTTCATATGGGCCCGACGATCACAGTTTGTATCGCAAAAGAATTATCAAAGCCTGCCGCAAATTTATCGACATCACCCAAGCCAGTCATGTCCAAGCCTCCCAGATGATTTACGACCAGAACATTGATATTCTGGTAGACTTAAAGGGCTACACTGCCGACAATCGGATAGAGATTTTCACCTTGCGGCCTGCCCCAATTCAAGTTTCTTATTTAGGCTTTCCCGGAACCACCGGAGCGGGTTTTATGGATTATTTAATCGCCGATAAGACAGTTATCCCTGCGTCTGCCCGAAAATACTATTCAGAAAAGGTCATCTACCTACCCGATTGTTACCGGGCCACAGATAATAAAGCGCCCATTTCCACACAAAAATTTACTCCTCCCCGAAAAGATGGCATTGTTTTTGGCTCATTCAATTTACCCTACAAAATAACTCCTCAAGTCTTCACCAGCTGGATGAACATATTAAAACGGGTACCAAACAGTATTCTCTGGCAGCTGCATGCAAGCGCTTCGGCCAATAAAAATTTGCGAGCCTGGGCCAAAAAACTTGGAATAAATCCGAGTCGTATCATATTTACCAAAAATCTTCCCAAGCCCCAACATTTGGCCCGGATGAAAATGGCGAATTTAATGTTGGATACCCACCCAGTAGGCGGACATACGACTACGGTCGACGCCCTCTGGGCAGGAGTACCAGTAATTACCATCTTAGGCCGCCATTTCGCCTCGCGCGTGTCCGCCAGCGCACTGTCAGCCATCGGCCTCCCCAAACTCATCACCCATTCTCTAAAAGAATATGAAGACTTAGCTGTCAGGCTAGCCACACACCCAGACGAATTAGAAATTAGAAATTCGAAATTAAAAATTAATAAAAAATCATATCCCCTATTTGACACTCCAGGCTTTACTAAACATTTAGAAAAGGTATATTTTCAGATCTGGCGGGAATATGCAAAATAAAATTTCTAAAATTACCAGCAAATACAACCAGGGAGTCATCTTGCAAAACGCCGGTCGATTGGATGAGGCGGAACAAATGTATCAAGATGCGATTTCCGACGATCCCCTGCTCACTCTGGCCCAGCTAAACTTGCTCTCCCAAATTAACCTGGGAGTAATAATGATTGCCAGGGGTCAATTCACCCAGGCAATCGACCACTATAACGGGCTCATCGGTAAGTTCTTCAACCACCCGGCCATATTCAACAACATGGGCGTCGCCTATGCCCGACTCGAAAAATTAGACCTAGCTCAAGGCTATCTAAACCACGCTCTCTCCCTGGATCCCGGTTTTGAACAAGCTCTATACACCCTAGCCACGGTATTTTCCAAAAAAGGTGACTACACCCAAGCCCTGGCCCAATTAAATAAAGCCCTCGAAAAAAATCCCAATTACGACAAAGCCCACCACCTCCTCTACCACACTCTCAGATATTTATGTCTCTGGCGGGAAGCCAGGCAAGCCGGCATCAAACTAAATCAAATAATCAACGATGAATTAAAAAGGGGTGAAAAGTCAATTGAACCTCCCTTTTTAAATATTGTCCGAGTGGCCGACCCGAAAATTAATTACCACGTAGCTAAGTCATGGGGGCAATTTATTGACCACACCATGGCCAAAGCCAAGCAAGAACTCAGGTTCAAATTTTCCCAAGAGCCCTCGCCCCGCCAAATCAAAATCGGCTATCTGTCCAACGGGTTTCGGGACTTCCCTACCTCCCACAATCTCATCGGGGTATTGGAAAATCACGACCGCCGCCAGTTCCACGTTACCGCCTTCAGCTTCGGAGCCAGCGACGAAACCAATTGGAGACAAAGAATCAGCCAGGCTGTAGACCATCTCTCAGACCTGTCCAGTCTTTCATTTGTCGAGGCCGCTAAAAAGATTCATGAAGAAAAGATTGACATCCTCATCGATCTTAAAGGTCACACCGAGGCCAACAAACTGGAAATATTTGCCCTCCGGCCAGCCCCAGTCCAAATCTCATACCTCGGTTTTCCCGGCACAACCGGCGCTCCATTTATAGACTATTTAATTGCCGACCAAATCGTCATCCCCCCCTCCCAGAAGAAATTTTATAGCGAAAGAATCATCTATCTGCCCTTCTCCTACAGGCCCGCCGACGCCCACCCGCATGTGTCCTCTGCCAAATACTCTCGCCGGGACTTTGGACTCCCTGCAACCGCCATAGTTTTTTCATCATTTAATATGCCCTACAAAATTGAGGAAGAAGTATTTCTGGCTTGGATGAAAATTCTCAAAGCAGTTCCCAAAAGCGTCCTGTGGTTGTTTAGTACCAATTCCGACACAAATACCAACCTTCATGCCCAGGCAAAAGATCTGGGTATCCTCCCCGATCGGATTATTTTTGCCACCCGACTGCCAAAAGAATTTCATTTAGCCCGGGTTGGTCTTGGCGACATTGCCTTGGACACAACCCCCGTCAATGGCCACACCACCACCGTCGATTGTCTCTGGGCCGGCGTACCCGTAATCACAACCGAAGGCAGTCATTTTGCTTCCCGGGTATCCCAAAGTGTTCTAACGGCCGTTGGACTCAGCGAGTTAGTTACCCCAAATTTAAAAGACTACGCCAAATTGGCAACTGACCTGGCAACTCACCCGCAAAAATTGCGCCGGCTCAAAATCAAACTTCAAAAAAACATTAAAACCAAACCCTTATTCGATACCCGCACCTATACCAGGGATTTAGAAAAAGCTTATTCCACCATCTGGTCCATCAATGTCAACCAAAGCCGATTATTACAATAGTCTGGGCATCCGCCTAGCCAATTCCGGTCAACTGACCGAGGCCATCGAATACTTTCAGCTTGCCATTTCTGTAAACCCTGGCTTGGCCAATGCCTATTACAACCTGGGGCTAGCCTTCAAGGAAACCGGCCATCTCGACGAGTCTATAAAAAACTACCTCCAAGCCGTTGAATATGGCCCCTCATCGGCCACGTACCTGGTCAATTTGGGAGTCGCTTACTTCGAGATCGGCAAGTATGAGCTGGCGCTCAAAGCCTATCAAAAAGCCCTCAATTTGGATCCCCAAAATTCGGCTATCTACAACAACATCGGCAACGCCTGCCTCACATTAAAAAAACCCAAACTGGCCATTAAGTATCTATCCCTGGCCCACAAGGCCGAACCGGAGAACATTATTTATTGCAACAACTTGGGCAACGCCTACTTGGAAGGAGGAGATTTGGTCAAGGCCTACAAGCTATTGTCCCAGGCCGTCAAACTGGACGTAAAAGTCCAGTATGCCGAACCCCGGGCTCCGCTTATTTACGTCCAGAAAAAACTCAGCCTCTGGAAAGATTTACAAAAAACATCACAAGAATTAGACCAACTGATAGCCAAAACCGACCAGCCAATCGAGTCCGCTTTCAATAATATTCTCCGCTCAGACGACGAAGCTCAAAACCTCAAGATTGCCAAAGCCGTCAGCGACAACCTCCTCAAACAAATACAAAAAAATGTCAAATCTCACTATAAAAAAACTAGGGGGCCAAAGTTAAAAATTGGCTATATTTCGAATGGATTTAGAGATTTTCCCACCGGCCAGAATATAGTCGGAGTTTTAGAAAACCACAATAAACAGCTATTTGAAATCTTTGCTTTCTCCCACGGCATCAATGACCGAAGCGCTTGGCAAAAAAGAATTTCCAGCGCGGTCGACCATTTCATTGACATTAGAAAACTTTCCGACTTAAGCGCCGCCAAGCTCATCAATCGGCTTGGGATCGATGTCCTGGTCGATTTAAAAGGTCATACCCACGACTCGAGGTTAAAAATATTTGCCTACCGGCCCGCCCCCATCCAAGTAGCCTACTTAGGCTTTCCAGGCACCACCGGCGCCGCATTTATAGACTATCTGATTGCCGATCGTGTAGTCCTCCCGCCTTCTTCCCAAAAATACTATAGCGAAAAAGTCATTTATCTCCCCCACAGCTACCGACCCACGGACAACAAACTCAAAATTCCCAGTTTAAAATTTAGTAGACAGGACTTTGGTCTGCCCCAAGACAAATTCGTCTTCGCCTCATTCAATACCCCCTACAAAATCGAGCCCGATATGTTCGACGCCTGGGCAAGGATTCTCCACCAAGTGCCAGACAGCGTCCTCTGGTTGTACTCCCCCCATCCGGTCATCACCCGCACCCTGCTTGACGAAGCCGCAGCCAGGGGCTTGCCAAAAGATAAAATTATCGTCGCCGCCAAAATGCCCAAGGCGAATCACTTAGCCCGGATTGGTCTGGCCAATCTGGTCTTAGACACGCATATCGTCAACGGCCACACTACCACTGTTGATTGTCTGTGGGCAGGTGTGCCCGTAATTACCATCCTAGGGCACCACTTCGCCTCTCGAGTCTCCGCCTCTGCATTAACGGCCGCCGGACTACCCCAATTAATCGCCAAAAACAAAAAGGAGTATGAGGAATTGGCCGTCGACCTTGCCACCCACCCCCCAAAGTTAGCCGCTATTCGTAAATCATTAATCCTGAATCGAAAATCAAGGCCATTATTTGATACTAAAAGCTACACCCGGAATCTAGAACAAGCATTTCTTTCGCTAGCCTAAACATCGTCTTGCATTTTATTCAAAAAGATAGGTATAGTAATGCTGGTTACTAAAACATGCCCGAAACCTACCCCATAAAGCTTATTAACCTTCCCGTTGGGGCCGGATATCTGATTTATATTAACGAGATAAACGGCCATATTGTGGGAGGAACCGCCAGTTCAAATGAAGTCGAAGTCCAAATCCCCGCCCAGTACTCTGGTAATGGAAAAATTAAGGTCAACATCCGCGTTCCCGCTAGAACCTTCAGCGACATTCATTACAGCGTACCTATAAACATTGGCCCGGATAAATCAAATGTCATCGACATGTCCCAACCCCACGCCCAACCGGACGCCGGATCGGCCACCGCTCCCGAAACTCCCCAAACTCCACCCCAACCAGTCAAACCCGGCAAGAAATTAATCACCAATAAATTAAAACAAGCCGTCGTCGAAAGAAAAGAGGAGTTAAACACCCCCAAAACCAGTTTCTGGGACAGATTAAGATAAACCTGCTATGGCAATTACCAACGATTGGAGCGTCGATTTTGTCAACAAAATTATCAGCCACGTCGACGGTGTACTCGACTACACCGGCGTAACTACCGGCGACCCGCCCCAAGCCGGCGACTACGTCTACGGTGTAACCAGCACGGCCCTGGGAAAAATATTGGGAACCGTAGGCCAGGACATCACTGATACTACTTCCAATGGCACCATAGCCCTAACCAATGTTCAAAACCGCTTCACTCATGCCGAGACTCTGGAGACCCTGGACTCGATCTATTTTGCCACTGTAACAAATGGCGGCTTTGTGGTCGGCGACACCTTAACCACCACCAACGGAGCCAATTTTTCTGTCAAGGCCATTGAATATCACTATACGCAGGCCCTCCAAACTGCCAACAGCGCCGGCAACGTTTATGGCCGACAGGGTCAAACTACTTTTGCCGATGCCGAAATCATCCAAAAATCAGGTACGCAAGTAGCCGTCGTCTCGGGAGCGGAAGTTCCGGGTGACGCCTGGACCGGGTCAGTTGTCAACGAGGCCTCTGGCGGAACCATCTCCCCTCCCTCGTCAGATATCTCTGCCATTATCAATTTCGACGGCGGTACGGAAGCAATACCCCGCTTTGCTACCATCAGAAGCACCGATAACTTTTCCGCCGGCAAATCGGCCGTGGTCCAGCGCGTCTACGGCGTAACCCTGACCGGATCACTCAAATTAGTCGATACCGACGATACTTGGGCCAACAATGATGAAATTTATGTCCTCAAAATCCCTTATGACAATCTTCAATCCGGCGTCACCTTCAAAATTGGCGATAAATTAATCACCCGGACCTCAGGGGGAACCAATACCCACGCTACCGGCAAAATCATCACTGTCGACACCACCAATAGTAAACTCACCGTTCAAGGTCTAACCGCCGGCCAATCGTTGTTTGACAACGACGCCATTGTTATTAGGACCACTTCCGATACCTATGCCGCCGATATCAATGCCCCCAATGCAGCCAGTGACTTCTTGGACAAAGTTGCCGACGTCAACGGCTCTCCGATTGTCGAACAGCTCCTTTCTCAAGGCGGGATCTACAACGGCGGCAGCTTAAACATTGTCCGGGATTCAAACGCTTTATATACCTACCTCCAGGACACTTTTGACGAGCTGGGAGCTTTGGACGACGACGTCCCCATGACCGCCCAAGTCGCCTTACAGCAGTTTACTTTGGTCAACGGTTGGAAAATTCCCGATTTATCGTTCCGTTTCATTGAATCTGGATCCATTCAGGACTCAGGTCTGGACAACATTTGGACCAATTACCAGACCCTGGGATCCGTGGAAGGAATCGGCAACACCGTCTACGCCGCCACTACTCCCCTGCCCCAGTTCTACATCGAACAAAATGGTTCGGTCATAGACACTTTCTGGCTCACCGGGCACATTGACGCCCTGGTCAAAGTCAAAACCAATACCGATACCTCCAAAACCGTTTCCAGCACCGGAGCCCTGATCAACAGCGGTACCGTCACCATCTTTAATAGAAACTATGGCGACACCTACGACCACTTCGAAACGACCACTATCGCCGGTGTCGCTCCTATCCCTTTAGCTACCGCCAGCGACCTCAACAATACTACCGGAACCAGCAGACTAAATTATGACGCGGGCGGAGCCTATACCTCCGGCGAGGAAATTCGCACCACCAATGCTTCCAAAAGAGGCATCATTACCGCCGTATCCGGAACCAGTACCGGAACCTTGGACTATATTTTACTCACCCCCTCCACCAATTTTGCCGACAACGACCATATTGTTGGTCAGATTTCAACTCAAGTCTCCTCGGTCAACGGTTCTCCTTCAAACCTGGTCGCCGGTTACGGTTCCAGAATTATCGTCGCCACAGTCGAAGGCACGTTTACTTACTCAGATAGAACCACCAACTTCATTGATGGTGAACAAATCACCGGCGGCACCTCCTCGGCTTCCGGCATCTTTATGGCCGATGACGGGGCCAGCGTCATCACCGTAGGAAACATTACCCAGTCAACCGCCTTCGCCTCGGGCGAAAGTGTCACTGGGGCGACCTCTGGCGCCACCGCCACTTTCACCGCCACCATTACCGTCGCCACCCAAATTCAAAGAGACATCCAAGACGGCAATGGCAACCAGCCCTACAACGCCGTCGTCTACCTCAATCGGGATAATCAAGCGGATGGAGACACTCTGGCCCGGATGTACGAGTGGGTAAAGTACCGCACCAGGAGCTTGGAAAGAACCGGAGAACCAGCTTACAGTCTCTTAGGCGGCAAAGGCTCCGAATCAGGCAAACAGGGCCGCCTCTATATTACTCAAGATACCGCTTTTGCCCTGGTGAAAGCTTCCCCCTTGGGCACCTTCGCCGGAGGTACTTTCTTCGGCGCCCGGGGTGTATTTGTGGAAGACATGGCTACCGCCGATGTCCGGGCTTTCCAGCTCATTGACTCCAACGGCACAGTCCGCAATCCGCCCAACCAGCAGACCCTCCAGGTCACGGGTCTGGTATCCGGAGACCGGGTGGCTGTGTTTCGAACTTCCGGAGGCAATATTCTCACCACCGAATTCAAAATTAGCAATGCGATTAACACCACGGTTAACAGCTCCATTTCCACCCTTATCGAAGTATCCCAAAACACCCGCACCGCCTCTCCCCTTCCCTCCGATGTTCCCACCAGTGCCACCCTGCGGGTCCTCTCTCCCGCCGATACCGGACTATACCTTTCCTTCGCATACTCGGCAGTAGACAGAAATTCAAACAGGTTCACCCTGACCTCGGGAGATATCGGAGATACCACCGGGGGTCTAAATCTAAGTACCGGTGATAACGCCTTTGTGGTCCTCATCGAACAGCAGGCTACCACCACCAGCGTTTCCAACACCATCGTTTACGTCAGCGACATCCCCATTCTTTCCCGTGTCCGCCGCAAGGGCATCCTGCCGTTCGAGGTTGCTGGTACATTCACCTCATCGGGAGCTTCAGTCGCCGCTATTCGTACCTTTGACTCTATCGTCGACTAACCATGTCAGATGCACCGCCGATTGACGCTACCGATCTAACCCACCAAATCCAAGCAGTAAAAGAAGGCATTGCCCGCGCCGAAAATAATATTAAAATATTTTCTGATGAAGTCCAAAAACAAATTGTCCTCAAAGCCACGCTCACAGCCGAGCTCCAGCGGCTCCAGCTCAAAGCTGAAAATTCTGCTGGAACTCCCCAGTAGTTCCTTCGCCCGCCCGGTCTTCTTTCATTTGGTAAAAAGCACCCCTCCGGCCAACCTGCTCCAGGACTACAAATCAATCCTGGACTATCTAGCCACATTCGGGGACATTGGTCTGCTCAAACAATCAGACTCCGACACTACTATTACCTACCCCGATTCTCCGGTAGTTTCTCACCTCTCGATCGCGCCCCCGGACCGAATAATCCTCACCTGTGAGAAAATCGATAACACATCGATAAACCTTCTAAGAAATGTTGCCCCCCGGCACGAGTTTCGTGTTTACAACCCCGTACTCGGCTGCTTCCTGGTCAACGAGCCAAATTTGCTGGATCTGACCACCATCGAGGTCGAACCCATGCTTAGGGCGGTATTTTCAATCCAAGGCTTAGAACCTCTGTTCAACTACAGAAACAGTCTGGTCTATTATGCCCGAGAACTCGCCTCCGACCGCGTTCATTTGGTCAACAGACACCTCTTGGAATACCTGACCCACCGCCAGGGTAAATTGACCAAAGTCCCCAACTTCAGCGTCGCCGTGGCCGCGGATTTAAGCCATTTTATAGCTTTGTTTGACCGGGGACTGATCTCCACAAACTTTTATCACAGCTGGTCAAAAACTGATCAAATAACCAATCTTTCCGGTTTTAATAGCCATCGAGTGGAAACGAACCTATTCATTACTCCCGTCTTCTTCGAGCTGGACAAACCAAACCAGACATTCAGGCAAAGGGAACTACCCCAGGCCCCGTTCAAAACCGCCCTCAGTCAGGGCAGCTCGTTTGATCACGCTATCAAAAGCATTTTAGCCGCCTCCCTGGGCACTACCGATTACCTGGCCGCCAAAATCCCTACTGATATCACCTTCGTTCCCGATTCAGGTGCCGAGCTCGTCCCCAGACTATCGGTCTCTATATTTTTAGAACAGATATAGCCGTAACCTATGGCCACGCTGACTTTTTTTAAGTTCGACCGGGTTATTCAAGTCGACGATCCGGTGGAAGGCACTTCTGTCACTATTCAGGAACTGGTTAATGCAATCAGGGACTACGAAGACGAGCTGGATTTTCTGGACTACGGCCACATTTGCAATGCCTTTGGCAAGCAGGATCTGGGCGGCGGAGCCCAGGTCGGTATCACCATGGTCCTTATCAACGACTGGCGTATCCAGTTTGAATCACCCGGAGCGCCCCCTACCATCACGGTTTATGTCCGGGGTGGAAACCTCGTGGCTACCAACACCTTCAGCAACAACCCCATCAAACCATCCGACTACGTCACGGTGATCATCGCCCAATCCTCCTCCCCTACTATTATTACTCCCCCCGAAGATCTCAATATGCTCTACCTCATCGAGTCCCTGCGCGGTAAACATCAGACTCTTGGTAACATATGGTACTGGGACCCTGCCGGCGGCCTTGATACCAACGATGGCCTCCAGCCATCCACCGCCGTCCTCACCTTCGCCAAGGCCCAAACACTTGCCACCGCCGGCAACAACGACATTATCTTTTGCCTCTCCACAGCCAGCGGCGGCATAACCACGGTCCCCGAAAGCCTGACTATCACCAAAAACAACCTCAAAGTCCGCGGCCCAGGTTACCCCTTCCAAATCAAACCCACTTTAAGTTCCACCGTCCCGATTACCGTCACCGCCGATAATGTCGAGGTCTCCGGTCTTTATGTCCAACCCACCGCCGGCGGCTCAGTCAATGGCATCACCATTACCGGAGACAATGCCCTCGTCAAAGACTGCTGGATAAATACCGCTACCGCCAACGGCATCGATTTATCCTCTTCCACTCGCACCAGCATTCAAACCTGTGCCATCGAAAGTTCCACATCAAACGGTATCAATATAGGCAACTCTGTATCGCAATCAATCATCAGTACCTGCATCATTTCCGGCTCGGGCGCCGATGGAGCCAACTTAGGCGGCACTTCCATCTCCGACAATATTTTCGAAAACAATCTTATCTACAACAATACCGGTTATGGCATCGACGTCGGCACCGGAGTCACCCGCACCGGCGTCCGTCTCCACCACACCTTCTCCGGCAACACTGCCGGCAGCACCCGTGACCTCGGTACCGGCACCTTTATTGAATCCCAAGCCGGCGGCGCCTCCGCTTCCGAAATCGCCGACGCCGTCTGGGACGAAGTCATCTCCGGTCACACCACCGCCGGCACCACCGGCCGGACACTCAAAGACGCCAAAACCAAAGCCACGCTTGCTTCCCTTAAGTAATCCACCTATCAACTGCGAACACTTGCAAAACTTAGTATAATACACATACAAAGTCGGGGTGAGTTTGGACCCCCCTCGTAAAAGCGAGAGGTGTGCCAAATCCCGACTTTTTCATTTCCCGACGAAATACTTCATTATCTCTTCCAACTTTAGTTTTCTCACTCCCCGTTTCTTCAAGTCCGAGCGGTGTACCTCCCAGGCCAACTTATGTGCCGGGCTTTCTTTCCCAATGAGCCTAAATCTGACCTCTCCCTCCCACCTTGCCCCCAGCATCTTAATCAGTGCTTGCTCGATAAATTTGTTTTTTCCCGTATACTCCTCATCAATCTCCAAAATCATTTGCCTATTCAACCCCTTCACCAGCAAAGACACTACTACAGCAAACAACAACGGCATCAACTGATCATGTGGAATTATAGTTCGCTTCAAACTCTGAACAATTTGTCTCTTAACCGAAACTTTGATCAACACCGCCCCGCTTTCCCCATTGGCAAACGCTATAACCGTATCTGTATCCAGGTGCTCTAATCTTCCACTCTGGTCTACTTCAACAACCACCCCTAAATCATATCAAACTATTTTTAACAGCTCCCTAAACTCCCCTATTACCCGCACCCCTTCCGCCTCCAATATTTTACTGTTCCCAAACTTCTCATTTTCAGCCGGACAAAAAATCACCGTCTCCACCCCGGCCCCCCGTCCCATTTCCAAATCATTCACTGAATTACCCACCCACAACGTCTCCGCCTTCCGACCTCCCAGCAATTCCACCGCCCGCTCCAAAACCTTGGCCTCCGGCTTCTCCCCCGCCAAGTCCCGGCCGGTAAAGATCTGTACGGATTCTATCCCCAATAGAGGTCGAATCTCATTTCCATCTCCCTCCAGCTTAATTACCCCCAGCCGCTTGCCCCGCTTCACAAGTCTCCTCAGTGTCTCCTTCACCCCGGCGTAGAGCTTCACCTCACCTTTCTTCTTATCATATTCCTCTTTTATCTTGACTACCGTCTCTTCCGCATCGGCCACTCCCCAATACCGCAAGCCTCCCAGCCAATTCCCAAACATATACCTGATTACCTGTTTATCGGTTAGCCGCAAATCCTGCTTGCCCAGCTCCGTCTTGAGTGCCCGAAGCAGCAAATGCATTGTCCGAGCCAGACACCCGTCCCAATCAAACAAAACATAATCGATACTTTTCGCCATAATAATTGACAAATTTTATCCGACTTATTATAGTAAAACCACATGCAGCTTTCCGGCACCGAACTCGGCATCTTGGGCTTTCTGGCCCTAGTCCTCTTTGGCGGCGCCCTCAAGCTCGGCGGCAAGAAGAAATCTCCTCCCCCGCCCCCCGCCCCTCCCCAGCTCGAATTCGACCCCAAAGCCAACTTCCAGGAAAACAATACCGACTATACCGGTCACACATGAATTTGCAGTCTGATCGGGCATGCGACCATTGACAATAGTTCATTAAGGTTCTATATACTTAGGTTATGTTCGACTTTATAAAAAATATCGGTCTCACCGAACTCCTTATCATCGCCGCCATACTTTTGATCCTCTTCGGCGGCAAAAAAGTCAAAGAGCTGTCACACGGCCTGGGCGAGTCTTCCAAGGAACTCAAGAAGGTCAAGGCCGAGTTCGAGAGCGCCGTTACCGATAAATCAGATAAACCCCAAGAATCCTAAAGTATATGTTTTCCAATATCGGCACCGCGGAGCTGGTCATCATCCTCGTCCTTCTCCTCCTATTCTTTGGCTCCAAAAAGCTATCCGAACTGGCCCGCGGGATGGGCGAAGCGGCCAAAGAAGTTAAAAAGATCAAATCAGAAATTGCCGCCGACTCAGACGACAGCTAAATCTTATGTTCAACCTAGGCGCCACCGAACTCATCATCATTCTCGCACTTTTGCTTCTGTTTTTCGGCGGTAAGAAAATCCCCGAGTTCATAAGAGGTATCGGCGAAGCGATCAAAGAGTACAAAAAAGGCGCCGCCGAGGGTGAAACTCTCAAGAAAAAAGAGTAACATCTAGTCATGCCCGACACCGCTGTCCTCACCCCCGAACTCCAAACCACCATCAACAAATACTTTCCCTTCCTGCTCGAGATCAGAAAGCGCCTCCTTTTTTTGGCCTCCCTCTTTCTTATCACCGCCTCGATAGGTTTCTTCTACTACGAAAAACTTGTCACTTTTGTCCTGGGTTTTCTCAACCTCGAGGGAATCAACGTCGTCTTTACGTCGCCTTTCCAGTTCTTCACCCTGGCCATCAACTCCGGCATGTTTGTAGGCCTGATTGCCATCTTTCCCTTCATCATCTATCAAGTGGTGTCGTTTCTAAAACCGGCCTTGTCCAAAAAAGAGCTCAAACTGGTGACCCTCCCCCTCCCTCTCTCACTTCTCCTCCTAGTCTGCGGATTTCTCTATGGCATAACCGTCATGAAATACGTCGTGGCCATCTTTTACCAAAAATCTCTGGAGCTCCATATAGGCAATATCTTAGACATCGAACTCTTACTCACCAAAATTGTCCTCACCGGCCTGGCCTTGGGTTTGGCCTTCCAATTCCCCATTTTGATGAGCATATTAATACATCTCAAAGTCATCACCATCAAAGTTCTCTCCCGCCAGCGTCCCATAGCTTACGCCGTCTCCCTGATGTTCGTCATGCTTCTGCCGCCCACCGATATTATGTCCGACATTCTTCTAGTTGTCCCCCTTGTTTTTTTATTCGAACTTACGTTACTATTAAACCGATTCTTAATTAAGAAAGGACGGTGATTATCTTGTTGCGGAACCTCGGTACTACCGAATTAATAATAATTATTGCCATTTTAATCTTTCTTTTCGGGGGTAAAAAAATCCCCGAGTTTATCAAGGGCATCGGCGAAGCTATAAAAGAATATAAAAAAGCTTCGAAATAAAAAGGGGGTGAACATTAATGTTTCAAAATTTGGGTACTACCGAATTAATCATCATCTTAGTCATTTTGCTGGTCCTTTTTGGCGGCAAGAAACTCCCGGAACTGGGCAAGGGTTTCGGTGAGGCCGTCAGGGAACTCAAAAAGGGCCTGAAAAATGACGACAAGTAGCCTCATCGCGCCGCTTTTGGCCCTGATCGCCCCCTTCCTCATTTGGCCGCTAGAACTCCTCCTGCCCCTTCCCTTCCTAGTCGAAGAACTCGTTAAAGCCGCCGTCATCTACATCGGTTGGCCATCCGCCCCCGTCAGGACAAAACTGCTCTTCGCCGCTCTTACCGGACTGCTGTTTGGATTTTCCGAAAGCGTTTTGTATCTCTTCAACTTTTTGGCCTGGGGCAACATGGCCCAGTACTTTCTCCGCCTCGCCGTCACTCTCCCCCTCCACGCTTTCACCAGCATTATCATTCTTCTCCCGGGGCTCAAATACCGGCACCTGGTTATCTTAGGCCTCCCGCCCGCCATCCTTATCCATTATCTCTACAACCGCTACCTCCAAGGATCACTCTGACCCAGCTACTACAAACTTGGCCGCCACCCACCCGACCGTCCCGTCTTCTCTCTCCACCTCCACCCAATCCCCCTTCTCCGAAACCCTAACCACTTCCTCATCCTTCAATAACTTAGCAACTACCTCTTCGCCCAAGCCCGGCCCGACTCGGAAATTAACATAACCCCCTTCTTCCACCACGATCCTGACTACATCCGGCCCGCCGACAGCTGGTTGCTCCGTATTCTCCCCCATCACTTCGGTTTCCAATATAGGTTCAACCTGCTCAACGATCTTTTGCTCCGGTTTCTCCTCCACCACCTTGGCCTCAACCTGAGACAGCACCATTTGCCGCATCACCACTCCGGACGTCGTCCCCGATATTAGCGCCGCCACGATCGCCGTAGTTACGATCCTCCACCCCGTCCCGTGACCGCCGGAGCGATGGTGCTGTTTTACAGGCTCTCTCTTTTCCTCCTCATCGTCCTCATCCGACTCTACTCTCACCTTTACCCCGTGCCCGGATATCATCTTCATGTATACCGCCAAAAACACGAAACCCGCCAGTAAAATTATGATCAGTCCCCACACCGCCAATGCCTGGGCTCCGCCCACAAACCCCAACAGGCCCCCGGTGGCACTAGCCTGAACCACCAAGTCTTTCAGTTTCTCCATCTTAATCTTTACTCCGCCCATCTCAATCTGAGCCTCCCGATAAGATCGGATCTTCTGCTCCGGGGTTATCGCCGTTTTGATCAAAACCGTGATTTTGTCCAAAGCCACGTCGATATCGCTTTTCAAAGTCACGCCCTGGGCAAAAAACGCCGTTTTCTCCAAAGGTCTAGCCAACTCTTCAGCCTGGTTTTTCAAACTGTTAATTTCTTCGTCTGTTATCACCCAAATATCCTCCACCCGCACCGCCAGCGTGCGACTTTCACTAGCCTTAAGCAAAAATTTACCTTCCACGTAGTATTGATCTTTCTCCGAGTCATACTTAACTTCCAATCCCTCGTCCTTGTCTAAAATATCCTCTTCCCGCACTTCCGGCGGCAAGTAATATTTCACTTCCACTTCCTGCCCGATAATCTTTGAAGGGTTTGTCACCACCGACTTAAAAATCACACTGCCTTCCTCCAGCCACGTGTAAGCCATCCCGTCCCCCGCTCCCGAAACTATGTACCTCCGGTTCAAATCAATCAGCCCCCGCAGGGCCAACAGCTTATTCTTCAACTTTTTATCGACCTCGTTGGCTCCAAAAGCTTCGTTTATCGCGATACTTCCCTTGGGAACCCGGTTAACCGCCAGAACGTCACTTTTTACCATCTCGATCTCCCCCTGTAATTCGACGGCCTTTTGGACATTCCATCCCGTCAACAGTTTATCCACCCGGGCTTGGTGCTGATCCCATTTTTGTGCCAGATCTATAACTTCCGCTAGCTGGGAATAAACCGTTTTGCCTTCTGTCCCGTCTTCCCCGCTACCAACCGTCTTCTCCAATACTTCAACCTGAGCCAGCGCCGACTTTGCCTCTTGGTAAGCCGCCTTAAAGCCCCCTACGCCCTTTAATGACCGTTCGGCTCCAACCAGCCTCCGGGACAATTCAACCGCTTGCGCCCGGGCTGTCCGAGCAATTTCCCAATCCCAGGTATCCACTACCCAATCCAGTTGACCAATCACCGAATCCGACCCCGCCTTGTCTTCCTCGTTTCCCACCGTGGCTTGCAGCTCACCCAGTGTCCCTTCTATTTCCTCTCCCGTCAAATCTTCCCAGGACAGCATCACTACCCCCATTTTGCTGGCCACCACCTGGGTATCCAGATACAATTCATCAAGTGTTGTGCGGGACTGAGGCAGTATCTGCGACAGCTCAGGTCCATCCTCTTCTATAAAATTTTGCACGATTGGCTTATTTACCAGTCTTTCCAGCATTATCCGGTTTTCTTTAACAATTCTTTCTATCTCAGAAAGGTTACTTCCACTCTCCGTCAATTTTCGGGGATTGTGATTCCAAACGTCCTGAGCTAGTGTCCCAAATCCAGTCATCGATCTGGAAGAATAACCCCATATGTCAGATACCAAAGTGCCAAACCCCGTCATCGTCCGACTGCTGTATCCCCACACAGCCGCGGCTATACTGCTTGCAGTCAATCCCGAACTCTCGGACGACTCAAAAGCCTTATCCACACACAAATAATCTGTCCCCACCGTACAGCAGACTTGTGTTCGGTAATACCCGGTTGTCGAAGGCGTGGTAAAAGAATAAGCATACCAGCCATCAGAGGAACCCGTCATGGCTTGGGAATTCAAAAATAAACTTCCGTCGGGGTAACGGCTGGTGATAGTACAAGTTCCGCTCGTTATTGGAGTGTATTCGTCATCAAACAAAAATTCGCCGATACTGCAGCTCGACTCCGCAGCGCAAATTTGCGGTGATCCAGCCGAAGCCCTGGTAATCAAAGGGGATACCAGGGCCGCAGCTGTTATCACTGTCGACGCCAAAATTGCTTTTTTTACAATAGCGATCTGGACAGTCGCTGTCATATCGCTTAGGCATCTTCTCTGGTCGCTTTTCGGAATTCGCGGATTGAGTCAGCCACTCCCCGAGAAAGTTCGGGAAGCTTCTTTCCGCCAAACAGAACCAAAAGCACCGCCGCGATAATCAACAGTTCAGTAGTACCTAAATTTTGGAACATGCACAATCACCTCCTTTCATTAACTTATTCCAGTATGGTCAGTTAGATATCAACTGTCAACCTGCAGATTACAGATAAGATAATCTTGTCATTTACTTATCTTAAGTATCTAATTTAGCTTCAAAATCTAGAATTTTATTGTCTCTTGACACACTGATAAGATAATGATAAGAATAACTATATGATAATTTTCTCGTACAACCTCTCCCCTACCCTGGAAATCTCCCTCAAAAAAATCGACAAGCTCAAGAGCCAAATTCTCCTCGTTCCCCTCTCCCCCTTAAATTATCACCGCTTGGTTTGGTCGGCGACGCTTTCTCATCTTTCCGGCTGGGCCCAGCTTTCCAATCAACCCCTCTCTCCTCAAGCCATAGAACAAATTCTTCTCGGCCCGGGTGACAATCGCACCTCCACTCCCTTCATAAAAAAAGCCCTCGATTACCGCCGGGCATTAGACCACATCTGGTATGAATGGACCGCCAACCCCAAGTCCCCTACTACACTCGATCTCAAACAGTTGGCCAATATCCTTGGGGTCAGTTTCCACCACGAAGAGGAAGTCACTTCTCTTTTGGGCTACGTTCAAACCGGCCCGGTTCACCCCGCTATCCAATCTGCAATTCTGCACCTCTACTTTTATCCCAGCCGCTTGGCCTACCTGGCATCCCTGCTTATCCTCTACAAATCCGGCTTTGATCTCAATCGGCTTCTGGCCATGGAAAACTATTGGAACGAGCACAAAACCGACTATCTCAAGGTTCTCCAATCGGCCACCCGCTTGGGCCAAATCACCCTCTGGCTCGAATTTTACTGCACCGCCTTGGTCAATCAAATGGATTCCCTTCTCTCCCGTCTGTCGCAACCGGCACCCTCAAACCACCCCCTCTCCGGCTGGCAACTATCCGATCGCCAAAAGTCCATCCTTTCCCTCATCGAAATCCCCGGGTCCACCATAACCAATCAAAAGGTCCAATCCCACTTCCGCGTCTCCCAAGTCACCGCCTCACGAGACCTGGCCAAACTTTCCACCCTAAATTTTGTCATCCCCCACGGTCACGGCCGCTCCACCTCATATTCCCTGGCTTGACCCCTTCCCTCCCCCTGCCTCTTCTTGTATAATCTTCCCGAAGTCACTATGGGTAAAAAGCGCATCTCAGTTTTAGGCTCCGAAAACGAAGCCGAAGTCAAAGCCAAACACCAGCGCCAACTGGAGCAAAAAAAGCTGCGCGCCGGTCTGCAAGGCAAAACCGCCAAAGCTCCCGGCCTTGGAGGCGGACAACGCGTTGTCGACACTTCCGAGGAATCCCTCCGCGAGCTCGAAGAAATCCAAAAACGGTCCCAGGCCCTTCCCGCTTCCGCCGGATCACCCCCCAAAAAATCAAAAGTCTCCCATATCAGATCCCAGGCATACACAGTCGCCAAAGCCAAAATTGACTCCCACAAAACCTACTCCCCCGCCAATGCCCTCAAGCTCTTGCGTCAGGTTTCACTTACCCGCTTCGATCCCACCGTCGAACTGCACATCAATCTCAAAGAGTCGCCCAAAACTCTAGGAGAAATTACCCTCCCTCACGCTTCAGGAAAATCTCTAAGGGTAGCCGTAGCCGATGATCGCCTTATTGCCGAAATCGAATCTGGCAAAATAAACTTTGATGTCCTGCTCGCCCAACCCTCCCAAATGTCCAAGCTTGTCAAACTCGCCAAAGTCCTGGGACCCAAAGGCCTCATGCCCAACCCGAAAAACGGCACCTTGATGGACGACCCCTCGGCTGCAGTCCCCAAGTTCTCCTCCGCCAATCGTCTGACTCTCAAAACCGAGAAATCCGCCCCAGTCATTCACACCATTATTGGTAAACTCTCACTCTCCGATTCCCAGCTTACAGATAATGCCTCCGCCATCCTCTCCTCGCTTGCTCATATCCAAAAGGTTGTGCTAAAATCCACCATGTCCCCAGCCATTAAACTCCAAATCTAACTATGCCCGACGGATCACCAACCCCAAAAGATACCATGATTTTATCAAGTGAAGGAAAGTCTAAACTCGTCGTTGCTTCTCAATTTTCCCAAGAGGCGGCGAATTGGGAAAAAAGAGTGGGCCATGGAAGTGCCCCAGCAGCCCAAGCTCTCTGCCAACAAGTAGGAATCGCCAGAAATGAGCAAGAGTCAAGTTCACAAGAAGGATATCCCTCGGCCCTGGTCAGAACTTACAGAGAACTATCGTCCACTCTTGCAGAACCTGGCAGCTCATTAGATGAGCCACAAAAAGAAATCGCCTCAAAACTATTAACCCACAATATCGATGCCCTTCAAGAAGAATTATCAACAGCACAAGAAAGAAATAGACAGGGAGTTACTAACAAATTAAAACTTCTAACCAAAGCTAAAGACACCCTCTTCCCTTCCTCCTAACCAAATGCTATAATTCCGCGGTTACTCCAAAGACAGCGCGCAGTAAACCCGTGCTGAGCCAGCAGAAGCATAAGCCGCGCCGAGGTGTATGATTAGTCCTAAAAAAACATCCGTTGTTGCCGCCCTCAAAAATCTTCTTTCCCAAGCTAAGTCCGTAGCTATCGTCGATTACAGGGGCCTCAAAGTATCCCAAGCCACGCTCCTCCGTCAACAAATCAAAAAAGCCGGCGGCCAAATGGTCATCGCCAAAAACACTCTCTTCAAGATAGCCTTAGGCAAAAAAATAGATCTCTCAGGCACAAACGCCTTCGTCTTTTCCCTTTCCGATGAGGTCGCACCCCTAAAAACTATCGCCGAATTCGCCAAGAAAAATCCGGCCGCCGCGGGGCTTTCTTTCAAATCAGGAATTCTTGCCGACCGGGTACTTTCGGCCGCCGAAGTATCCCAGCTCTCAAGCATCCCCGACAAACCGACTTTAGCCGCCAAACTCGTCGGCTCCCTCAACTCTCCCCTCTTCAATCTGGCATACAACCTCAACTGGAACATTACTAAATTAGTCAGAACCCTAAAGGAGGTGAGTCTTACCCATGTCTGATAAAGTCACCAAGATCATCGAAAACATCGGGGCGCTCAGCGTCCTTGAACTCAACGACCTCGTCAAAGCTCTGGAAGAAAAGTTTGGTGTCAGTGCGGCCCCAGTTGCAGCAGTAGCCGCCGCACCAGCCGGAGGATCCGCAGGCTCTGAACCTGCCGAAGAGCAATCTTCATTTACCGTCGTCTTAAAAGACGCCGGCACCAATAAGATCGCAGTCATCAAAGCCCTTCGCGAAATCAATCCCAATTTGGGTCTGAAAGAAGCCAAGGATCTTTCCGAAAAACCAGGAGCAGTTGTCACCGAAAACGTCAACAAGGCCGCCGCCGAAGAAGCTAAAGGCAAACTCACAGCCGCCAGCGCCACAGTTGAACTCAAATAAGACGTCCATAGCCCATAATATTGCAATCCACGAACCTTTCTGCTAAGATAACCTCATATGGCCGTGGAACCAAAAGCTAACGGGAGTCAAGAAAGCGAAACCCCGAACCCTCTACAGTTACTACATCAAGCTGCCCAATTAGCCGAAGCACCCGCGGTTGAACTTAAAAATGAAGCTGAAGCCCTCGCCTCCCAATCGGCCCCTGACTCCAGTCTAATTGCACACCTATTGGATCAAAGTGTATACTACAAAGACGCCGCCTTGACTATTTCAATCCTAGAAAAAAATCTTCTTTTTCAACATCTAGACGTCTTAGAAAAATCTGCAAAACAACGCGCGTCCCGAGTCATCACCTCCGACTAACACTCTTCTTATACAAGTCCAAATTCTCAATAGCCACTCCCGTCCCCCGCACCACACACAACAGCGGCTCCTCGGCCACATGACACGGCACCCCCGTCAACTCAGTCATAAACCGGTCAAAGTTTCGAAGGACTGAAGTCCCCCCGCTCATCACAATCCCTTTGTCGATGATGTCGGACGCCAACTCCGGCGGCGTCTGTTCCAACACTCCTTTGGCCGCCCCCACAATTTGCGTCAGTACCGCCCGAATCGCCTCGGTGATCTCGGTACTGCTTACCACCACCGCCCGCGGCAGCCCAGTCACACTGTCCCGCCCCTTCACCTCCATAGTTTCCTCCACCGGCAAGACAGTCGCCGAACCGATTCTCTTTTTTACCTCCTCGGCCGTGGTCTCCCCGATTATCAGATTGTGCCGGCGCTTCATGTAATTTATTATCGCCTCGTCCAGTTTGTTGCCCGCCACCCGCACACTTTTATGCACCACCACTCCTCCCAGTGAAATCACCGCCGCCTCGGCCGATCCCCCGCCGATATCAATAATCATGTTCCCCGACGCCGCCGCAATTGGTAGTTTCGCCCCAATCGCCGCCGCCAATGGTTCGTCAATCAGATACGCCGTCTTCGCCCCGGATGCCAAGGTCGCATCCAACACCGCCCGCCGCTCCACTTGAGTCACACCCGCCGGCACACAAATCATCACCTCCGGTTTAAACAAAAACACCCTCCCGCATACTCTCTGGATAAAGTACCTCAACATCGCCTCAGTCACCCGGTAATCAGCAATCACCCCGTCCCGCATCGGCCGGGACGCCCGGATATTGCCCGGAGTTTTCCCCAGCATCTCCTTGGCCGCATTTCCCACCTCAATCACCTGTCCATCATCAATCTTCACCGCCACCACCGTCGGCTCATTCGCCACAATCCCCCGCCCGGCCAGCCACACCAGGCTATTCGCCGTCCCCAAATCAATTCCTATCCTTTTAGACAAAGAGAACATATATAATCAGTCTATGCAAAAAACCGTGACACTCCGGATTCTACTCTTTGTCGCCGGTCTCATACTAGTCCCCAGTTTGACATATTTAGTTATACTTTTCGCCCGCGGCTATCGCCCCGACCCGTCCACCAAAACCATCAGCCCCACCGGCCTTCTGGTCGCCACATCCAATCCGGACGGCGCCCAAATTTACATCAATGGCACGCTTCTCTCCGCCACCAACACCACCACGAATCTCTCACCCGGGCATTACGAAGTCGAAATCAAAAAAGACGGTTTCCAACCCTGGAAAAAAACTTTGACCTTAGAACCGGAAATCGTCACTCGCGCCTCCGCCACTCTCTTTCCTTCCGTCCCCTCCCTCAAAGCCATCACCTCCTCCGGTGCCGCTATTCCGTCGCTCTCACCGGATGGCACCCATGTGGCCTTTATCCAATCCACTCAACCGACTTCACCCCGTCTCTATCTTCTTGACCTCACCGAATCACCCTTGGGCCTCATCAACCGCGAACCAAAGTTAATTTCCAACCTCCCCGCCAACTGGCGGGTTGCAAATTTAATCTGGTCCCCGAACTCCCGCCAAATCCTCGTAGACACCGCTTCTTCTTCAGCGTATTTAGTCGACACTTCCTCAACCACTTCCACCCTGACCGTCACCTCCACCACCCTCGCCAACTGGCTCCAGCGCCAAACCCTGCTCGATTTCCAAAAACTGTCCACTCTGTCTCCCATTTTAGTCGAAACTTTGGCCACTTCTTCCGCCAGCCTCGTCTGGTCACCCAAAGAAAACAAACTCCTGTACACCGCCACCGCCTCAGCCTATATCCCCGACATCCTCAAAAAACCCCTTCCCGGCTCCAATTCTCAACCTCAACAAAGATACCTCATCCCCAGCCGCGTCTATGTCTATGATCTCGAGGAAGACCGCAACTTCTCCATAGACGAAGGTACTGTCCCCACTCCCAGCCCCAGCCTCGGCCTCAGCCTCCCCAAAAAATCAAAAACCCTCGCCGCGTCACCCTTGCTCCCTACTACTGCCAACGCCGGTTGGTCTTGGTTTCCCGACTCCGGCCACCTCATCAAGGTCAACGACAAGCAAGTTACCATTATGGAATACGACTCCACCAACCCTACCGTGGTCTACTCCGGTCCAATGGAAAACAGCTACGCCTTCCCTTACCCTTCCGGCAAGCAGGTACTCATCCTCTCCAACTTAAATCCCTCTCTCTCCTCCCAACCCAACCTCTACGCCGTCAGCCTCAGATAACATGCTCCCCCACCGTGCCGCATCACTCCTAGTCATCGCCTCGTTCACCCTGGCCGCCTGCAACCCCCTCAAAGAATCCTGCTATCCCATCACCGTCATAGAAGTCTTGAGTACTTCGGGCCGAGGAGCAACTTTAGAACTCAACTGCACCAGACTTACCCCCAGCGGCGAAATTATCACCGAGCGTTCCCCCGGCCCGGGATATATCATCGGCCCCAGCCACTTCGAAGTCTTCCTCCACTAGTTCATCGATTTCACTTGGTGACCCCGGCAGGAATCGAACCTGCATCTAAGGTTTAGGAAACCCTTGCTCTATCCATTGAGCTACGGGGTCAATGTCGGGGTGGAGGGAATTGAACCCTCTGTTTCTACGTCCCGAACGTAGCGTGATACCGATTCACTACACCCCGCCACCATATTTTACTCCACTATCGCTCTCTATTGACCAGTCTCTTAATCTAAACGAAATCTCCCCCCACCGCCACAAACTGCATCAAGCTTGTCCACTTCTCTTTTAACCCTTCCAGAACTACAGGATTCTTTACTACTTTTGCTTTAGCATTCTTATCACTTTTACTCCTCAGCTCCTCAACTCTCACACTCTTAATTTTCAAGGCAGACATGAATATATAGAACCACTTTTACCATTCATTGTCAATCACCAAAACACAAATTGTGTTCGAACTCCACATTCAAATTACACAAATACTACAAGTTACTTTTTACTAATCAAATGCCTGTATGTATCCTCCCACTGTCTGGAATACAGGATCTCATCAATCGCCAAGTTGTAAGAATATATCTCTTCCTCGCCAAACCAAATCGGAATTTCCATACCCGCCTCTTCAACCGATCCCGAAGCATGCACCAAAGTCCTCGCCGATCTGTCATCCTCATCGGAAATGAAATAAGAGTCAACTGTGTAGTCCGCAGTTATCGACCCCAAATCGGCACCAAGCGTATTCACGCTTCCTCTCATTTTTCTCACATAAGCGATAGCGTGTGCCCCCTCCAAAACTATCGCCACCAATGGGCCTGCCGACAAATACCTCACCAACTTCTTCTGGATATCCAAAGCAATTTCCTTGGCCGTCCTATTTTCCTCAATTCCTCTATCCTTATAAACGGCAATCGTTCGTTCACCCAAAGCTATCATGGCATGCTCCGGCCAGGTGTAGTGCTTAAGGGCCATCTCCTCCGACGCCCAAACCATCTTCATGGCCGCAATCTTCAATCCCTTTTTCTCAAATCGGGAGATAATCTCGCCCATCAAACCTCTTTGCACCACGTCCGGCTTCAACAAAACCAAGGTCTTTTCATTGTACTTCTCCAGCCCTCGACTTAGCATGCTCCGATTCTACTAAAACTTCATCAAATTGAGAAGCTCCTCTTTCCGATTTTCTTCCACCGGACCCACAATGGCCAAATTCAACCCCTGCGTCAAAAAGATACTCTGTGCTACTTTCTGCACCTCTTCAGCATCAATCTGCATCACTCGCTCAATCGCCTGCTCATAGGACAATATCTCCTCCGGCCGATCCAGCGCCTGCTTGGCGTAATAGTTCATCACATTTACGGGATTTTCCGCCGAAAACAGCGTCGGCCCCCGGACTTTTTCTTTCGCCGCCGCCAGTTCCTCATCATTCAACCTTTGTAGCTTTACCCGAACCAGCTCTTCCAATATGGCCTTTATTGCTTCCTCCAGCTTGCCGACATTCAATCCCGCATACACTCCAAACGTCCCCGTATCGGGAAGCTTCATTGTTCCGGCAGATACAGCATAACACAAACCCCTCTTTTCTCTCAATTCCAAAAAAAGCCGGGAAGACAACCCTTGACCCAGATAAGTCGTCAGCAAGGCCAGAGCAAATCTCCTCGGGTCACTCAGGGTATACCCAAACACAGACAGGTCCACATGAGCCTGGGCCGCCAAATCCTTGTGTCTGATTCTCACCCGTGGTTCTTTTTGCAAACCCTCCCACCTCACAAACTCACGCCCCCGATCTGCCTGCAACCCCCCAAACCACTCCTCAATTTGTTTTTTGCACTCAGCGCTTTCCAATTTGCCCGCCAAAGCAACTACAATCCTTCCGGCCACGTATTGGCTGTCATGGTATGCCGCAAAATCATCCCTTCGAACAGACTTGATTACTCCAGACTCCCCCAATACCGTCATAGCCAGGGAATTATCTCCGTACATCAAAGCTAACACCTCTTCTTCCACTATCTCATCCGGTCTATCCTCCCTCCGATTGATCTCCTCCAAAATCACTCCCCGCTCTATCTCCAAATCTTTAGGCGGAAACGTCGGATACAAAACCAGGTCTTTGACCAAATCCAGTCCCTCTTTCCACTTATCCGCCGGTATTTTGCACCAATAGGCCGTAGCGTCCACATCTGTCCAGGCATTCTGTATCGCCCCCAGCCCTTCCAAATAACTCGTATCTCTGTGTGTCGGGAACTTCTTCGTCCCCTTAAATACCATGTGCTCCAAAAAATGCGATATTCCGTTAATTTTCGCCGTCTCGTACCTGCTGCCTGTCTCCACAAACACCCCCACGGCCGTGCTCTCCACTCCCTCCATCGGCACCAAAACCACTCTCACTCCATTCCTGAGTTTGTAAAATTGAAAATTGGAATTTATTTGAAAATTGGTCATTGAAAATTGAGATTTACATTCTCCCCGGCGCCTCTATTCCCAGTAATGTCAATCCGTTTCTAATAATTATACCCGTGGCCTTCGTCATCGCCAACCTAAACTCCCTGGTTCTCCCCCGCTCCTCTTCAGCTGCCCCTGTGGGAGTCAAAATTGAATGCTTATTATAAAAAGTATTGAACCTCTGCGCCAATTCAAACAAATAACCGCATAGCAAATTCGGCGCCAGCCTGCTGGCACTCTCCTCCACAACTTCGCCAAATCTATATATCATTTTGACTACCCTCTCCTCTTCTTTATTAACCCTATAGTTACTAAGATTATACCTTTCCATTAATTTCCCGCCCTGCCTGATTACACTCTCAATTCTCGCATGTGTATATTGTAAGTACGGCCCAGAGTTTCCCTGCAAATTCATCATCTTTTCCCAATCAAAAACGATGTTACTTTGTACCGAATGCATCAAGTCAAAATACTTAATCGCGCCGATTCCCACGGCTTGCGCCTGGTCAGTGTTTCCCAACTTTCTGGCTCGCTCAATCGCCTCTTCCAGCACTTCCTCCAGCTTTATAGTCTTTCCTTTTCGGGTCGCAAACTTCTTCCCATCCATATCCAGATACAACCCATGCTTCGTATGCACCAGTCTTTCTCCCTCTTTTATATATCCCAGCATATTCGCCGCCGCAAACACCTGTTCAAAATGCAATCCTTGTTCCGCCCCAACTTCATAAATCACCATATCCGGATCCCACTTCTCACGCCTAAACTTGAGTGTCGCCAAATCACGAGTAGCATACGTTGTCCCGCCGTCACTCTTAAGTAACATGAGCGGAGTCTTTATGCCCGGAATTTCGATCACCCCCGCTCCCTCACTCTCATGCATTACCCCTTTTCTTTTGGCTTCCTCGATCACCCCGATCATCATATCTTCATAAAAACTCTCTCCAAAAGCTGCGTCAATTTTCACTCCCAGCAACTCATAAATCCTATCAAATTCAGCCATTGACACTTTTACACACTTTTCCCATATCTCCTTTGCCTCGGCGTCCCCTTCTTCCAGTTTCTTAAACCATTTTCTCCCCTCATCCTCCCACTCCGCATGTTTATGAAACTCGACATATAATTTTTCCAAATTATCTATCGAATAATCCGCGGTGTCAGTGTTTTTAATCATAAATATCAGTTTCCCGAATTGGGTACCCCAGTCACCCAAATGGTTGTCACCCACTACATCCCAGCCGCAAAATTTATACAGGTTATACAAAGCTTGTCCGATAATCGTCGATCGCAAATGCCCAATTCCGAAAGGTTTGGCTATATTGGGTGCGGAATAATCAATTATCACTCTCTTTCCCGATCCGCCAGTTGATCCTCCATACTGCTGGCCTCGTCTTATCACTTCATCTATTTGATTGACAAGTACATCATTTTTGAGCCATATATTGACAAAACCGCCCACTCGCTCTACTTTTTCAATCACTTCGTCTTCTTTTATCATTACGTCTTTATCGGTCGTGTAAAAAGAGTAATCTCCCCGCTTCTCTATCTCCGGATGCTCCAGCTTTACCACCTTTCCAATCTTTTCCAATAGATATTCCCTAACCGGCCGTTGCGCCATTCGGCACCTCCTTTTCTGGTATTGCCAACACGGGTGTAATTCCGTTCGCATATCCTATATCAAACAGCATCCCTCCAGATACTTCACTCATCATCTCCTTTGGCTCCAAATTCACCACAAACAACGCCTGCTTCCCTTCAATTTCTTTGGGGTTTTCTCTCTCTTTCCTTAACCCCACCAAAATCTTTCGCTTAAAATCCCCAAAATCCACCGTCAGCCTTACCAATTTGTCCGACTTCTCCATATCCTCAACCGAAACAATCCTCCCCACCCTCATATCAATCTTCTCCAAATCCGCAAATTTTATTGTTGGTTTGACCTTCGCTGCTTTCATATACACACGATTATCCCCCAATTTGCTAAAGAATCCAATCCAAAAAATCTTGGATTGCCAGATTGGTCATCGATGGACCATGATCGCCACCAGGATACAACCTCAGGACAAATTGTCCTCCTTTTCCGGGGTATATCTTCATAATTCTCTCGTAATACTTCACGGACTTTGAATAATGGATACATTTATCTTTCTTTCCATGAGCAATAAACATCTTTGCTTCGCCCAAACAGGCTATGTTATCCATCGGCGATAATCCATCCTTATCCTCCAGATGTTTCCACCACGTCCTCTTTCCTAAAACCCCCCGATATAAATGGTAATATCCCCCACTCTCCATCTCCCGCATAAAACCCCCATTCGTCTCCTCGTCAGAAACTACACCCTGTTCACTTTGATCCACTGCCGGACAAAAAACAGCTAACTCATTAATATTCTTATCAAACTTAGGCAACAACGGAACATACGCTCCTCCCAAACTCTTTCCCACAAACAACACCTTCGAATACTTCAGTTCAAGTTTTTTACCCTCATAGTAACTAACACCCTTGCACCCTTTTCTAAACCCGTCAAAAAGCGTCAATAAAGTCTTTATGCAGTTTTTGGGAGTAAAAACCCCATCACTCCTACACCCCCCGGGCTCTGTACAATACCAGTTTCCCGTAAGCCGTGGATACAAAATTGGCATGTTGGGGCAATATATAAAAACTTATCATCCGGGATTTGACCATATCTGCCAGCCAATATCTCCTCTACATCAGACACCACTGAAGCAATTGGCACATACTGGCCTTTCCTGCCAGTCCGAGCCTCAGCTACAAAAAAGTTTTGCGTCATATAATTTCGCAGTTTCTTTGACCGCTTATAAAGTGACTGGTTCTCCGCCGACAGTTCAGATTCCCCCACCAGCCTAACCATTCGCTCCAGTGACTCAGCCCGCTTCAACATCGCCTGAGCCGCCACCGCCGCCTTGCAATGCCTCTCTCCCACACACCGGGACTAAGTACCGAAGAGGTCGAAGTCAAAAGATCAATTGCCATCAGCCGCCCTCTTGGTAAACCGTGCGCGACAGAGACTCCTGCCAATATGCATTCATCAACATCAATTGCTACCAAATAGTCTTCTCCGAAGTGCTCTTTAACCCATTCTCCAATTTCACTCTTAGCTCCCTCGAAAAACTAATCGCAACAGACAATATAATTGTTTTCATAGATTTCACCGAATTATATAGTTTTCTCAACACGCCTTCTTTATTTACCGCAATAACCACATTTGCCCTTATACATTGTTCTATTTCCGAGGTCGCCAGTTTTTCCATTTCTCCATCAAACGATCCGCTGTCTGTTCTGTACAAACTATTGCGTAATATATCAATTACACTGACAGCGTTAACCGCATCCTCTACGGTTAATAACTTTTCATACAAATTACATGCCATAGTTTTTCCTCACTTCCTCCAGTCCCCCTAACACCATTTGCTTATGTTTCTCCTCCGAAATCTCTTCCGCGATAATCTTTCTGATCGCTTTTTCAGTAATCTCGCCAATTACACCCTCAATTTCAGATAACTTTATCTTGCAGTTCTCCAACTCGCTCCCGCATCGCCTTTTCTATTTCTTTCTTTTGTTTTTCCATGTCTTTTCGCTCCCTTTCCAGTATTAAATACGCAAATAACACGATCAGCCAGCCAATTGCCAATCCCCACCAAACTAATATCTGCAAATTATTTTGCATATCAAATTATCAAAATTAAGTAAGCCGCGAT
>MEXP01000026.1 GCA_001773725.1 Candidatus Amesbacteria bacterium RIFCSPLOWO2_01_FULL_49_25 | reverse complement strand
GATGCGGATCGATGCAGTGTGGGACAAGCTGGCGAAAGGGGGAGAGGTATTGATGCCCCTTGATAAGTACCCTTTTAGTGAGCGATACGGCTGGGTGCAGGATAAATATGGTCTTTCGTGGCAGTTGATCCTCACAAACCCCGAGGGCGAGGAAAGGCCAATTGTCATTCCGTCTCTAATGTTTGTAGGGGAAGTGTGTGGAAAAGCAGAAGAAGCCACTGACTTTTACCTTTCCATATTCAAGCGATCCAAGCGCGGCGCGATTGCCCGCTACGGCGCAGATCAAGCGCCAGACAAAGCAGGAACTGTCACTTTCACTGATTTTAAGCTTGAGGGCCAGTGGTTTGCGGCGATAGACAGTGCGCGGATGCATGACTTTTCCTTTAACGAAGCCGTTTCACTCATAGTGAGTTGCGATACCCAGGAAGAAATTGATTTCTTCTGGGAGAAACTCTCGGCAGTTCCGGAAGCCGAACAATGCGGGTGGTTAAAGGATGAGTACGGTGTCTCGTGGCAAATCGTCCCCTCTGATATGGAGAAAGTTATGGGAAGTGGTGATAAGGAGAAGATGGCGCGTGTAACCGAAGCGTTTCTTAAAATGAAAAAGTTTGATATTGCCAAATTAAAGCAGGCGTATGAAGAGGGGTGAGATAGATGACAGTAGTAAATGTATATTTAAACTTTGCTGGAAACACTGAAGAAGCGTTCAACTTTTATAAATCAGTTTTTGGTGGAGAGCTGACGCAAGTTGTCCGTTTCAAAGATATGCCGATGGAGGGCGTTACTATTCCCAAAGAGGAAGAAAACAAAATTATGCATGTCGGCTTGCCTATAGGCCGCGATCAAGTGTTAATGGCGACCGATACGCTAGAGTCGATGGGACAAAAACTGGTGAAGGGCAATAACGTCTATATTTCAGTCCATCCAGAAAGCAAAGAAGAGGCGGATAGGATATTTAAGGCGCTTTCTGCAGGAGGCGAAGTAGAAATGCCAATGGCTGACCAAATTTGGGGTGACTACTACGGCAGTCTTAAAGATAAATTTGGCGTGCAGTGGATGGTGAACTACGGATATCCAAAAAAGAAATAGAGAGGGATGCTTGTATGAAATTGATTCCAAAACGTTATTTGAAAATCGTTCTTTTGGGGCTGGTGGCGGTGGCCGGGTTGACAAAGTTCGGGACTAACCAGAATACCAACTCCCTGTTCGCAACAAAAAGTACCCCAAACTTGCCCGCTTTGTCCCAAGTCAAACATGTATTTGTAATTTTTGAAGAAAACCGCAATTGGAAGGAAATTCACAATAACCCAAAGGCTGCGTTTATAAACGAGTCCTTATTAGTGCAAGGCGCCTTTGCCCAGAACTATCATAATGTACCGGTGGAATCGGGAGCTCTGCACCCCAGCGAACCTAATTACATCCTGGCAGAAGCCGGAAAAACTGATTTTGCCGACCAGACATTTACCACCAATGATCTGCCAAGTGCGGCCAACTCCACTTCCTCACATGATCATTTGACATATTTACTCGGCAAAAATAATTTATCCTGGAAATCTTACCAAGAAGATGTATCCGGAGATGATTGTCCTATCAACAAAGTCAACAATTATTCTCCCAAACACAACCCTTTTGTCTTTTTTCAAGACGTATCCGGCAACCCTCCTTCGAGTAACAATGCTTATTGCCAGAGACATATCCGGCCTCTAAGCGAGCTGGAAAGTGATTTAGCCACCGGAAACATAGCCAACTATACTTTTGTCTCCCCAAATTTGATGAACAATATGCATGATGGGTCTATAGGTCAAGCCGACAGATGGCTGGCTAAAATCGTGCCAATGATTAGCGACTCCTCAACTTATAAAAAGGATGGGGCAATATTTATTACCTGGGATGAAGGTAGCGGGGATGCCAACGAAAATGATCCTATCGGAATGATTATTTTGTCTCCCTTTGTAAAACCAGGCTACACTAATTCTACTGGGTACTCCCATGCGTCATTGGTCAAGACGATACAAGAGATATTTCAGCTGTCTCCCCTCTTGGGATCCGCTGGAGATGAAAGGACAAATGACTTATCCGACTTCTTTAAGATTTAAGAATAAACTAATCCTATAGGAGAGTCCAGAGTCCATTTTTTTCAGCATATAACCGTTTACAAGATGCCATTACCGCTTTGAAGGGGGTTAAGGGTGCAGAGAGACAGTTGGCTCGGGCTCATGAAGTGTATGCAGACATTGCCCGTACTGATAGTGTTGTGTTGAGAAACCCCAAAGACGCGGCTAGACGAAATTACCAGGAAGCAATTTCGATACTTGAAGAGCAGGGGGACTATGATGGAATTGCAAAAATAACCCCGAAACTGGTTGATTTGGGTCGAGGGGAATAGATTTCTGAATGGAATGCAATTTGCAGATAAATTAAGGGAACTGGGGTTGGGAGTATCGGTCAAATTTGAAGAAGTAGTCGGGATAAATCACGAGTGGTTCGAGAATTTTTGATAGCTCGTTTTTATGAATAAAGGGTGGAGATTTGGCGGGTGAGATCCAGGGCGGCGGTACCGGACATGTGGGTCTGGGGGCTGATCCAGGGAAAGCCGGTTTTTAAGTTTGGCCCTGTGGGGGTCTTTTCTACCCTGACGCGAAAGACTAAGTCCTCTCCCTGGTAATTTAGAGGGGTTTCGAAATAAACCTGGAGAGACAGTTGTTTGTAGTCCGGGCCTTCTACCAGCTGGATTGAAGTGCTTTTGACTCCCCTATCCTGAAGGGAAACGGCGGAGGGCGGGCCGGGGAGGTTCCTGAATTCAAAATTGAATGTCCGGGAGGGAGGATCTGCCAGGACGACCACCGAGAGGGATAATGAACTGTTACGGATAAAGAGCTGATTGTCGAAGACGATTTGGCGGCCCGGGTAGGGTGAAGTTTTGGGGCCTTTGTAGCCCAATTTTTGAAACATGCTGGCGCAAAGGCTAATGATTTCTTCTACTTCGGGGAGTTTGACTGATTTTTGCAAGTCGGCCGGCATGAGGTCATTATATTACCTGACAAAAAGCGCTCCGCATGGGCCGAAGCGCTTTTTGGGTCCTCACTACAGCGATGGCGATTGTTGATTGGCGGCTGGTGAAATGGAGCGGGTGATGAGGAGGTTTTTGTTCATAACCTCCAGTATAAAGACCGAAGCTGAAAAAGGGCTGAAGATTTTTTACCTTAGCGATCGGAAGGGGGTTGCTTTGTTTAAATATTGGCGGTTTTTCTGATCAAGTTAACGGTCTGTTCGAGTGAGAAGGTTTCGGGCACAATAGTTTCATTTGGATGCTGCATGGGAGTGGTATAACCATGCAATTCCGTCATTTTTCTTCAGAAATTATTTTTTCCGACCGAGTATTATGACGACGCAAGGACTCGGCCAAGCTGACGTCTAGATAAAATATGTAATTGTCGTGAGGATGGGCTGCAAACAATCTGTCCAATAACTGTTTATGAGTGTCGATTTTGAAATTACCCTCAAAAATGACATCAAAGTCGTGATTTAAACAAATAAGGATGTTACTCTCAAGTAATTCTTTGTTGGGGACTTTAGTATCAGAACCAGTCTTAAACATGAACATATAATAATCGCGCTCGATGAGAGCTGTCGGCCTGGTGACTTGTTTGAATAGATCTTTGGCAACCGCACTTTTCCCTGCCCCTGAAGGACCGCGAATTATTATCAACTTACTCATAAGTTCATCTTACAACAAAAAACTATACCAGCTTAAAGGTGGAAAGTGACGGTGAAGGTGGTGCCTGACTTGGGCTTACTTCTGACGGTGATGGTACCTTGGTGATGATCGACGATTTTTTTGGCGATGGAGAGGCCGAGACCGTAACCGCCGGATCCGGACTGAGTACGAGCCGAGTCGGCCCGATAAAAACGGTCGAAGATATGGGGGAGATCTTTGGGGTTGATGCCAATGCCGGAGTCGGAGACTTTAATTTCGACGTGACCGTCGATTTTTTTGGAAAGCAGGGTAACGGTGGAGTCGGGGGGGCTGTACTTGACGGCGTTGTCCAGAAGAATTATTAACAATTCTTCCAGACTGTATTTATCGCCCCGAAGTTTGATGTCCGGAGCATCTGTGCGGATGGCGATAGTCCGGGAGTCGGCTTGGGGCTGAACTTTGCGGACCGAAGCGGCGATGATCTCGGGGAGGGGAAAGACAGAAAGGGGCTGACCTTTTGGTTTTTGATATTGGATGAGCTTTAAGAGTGAATCTGATAAATACTGCATGCGATTGACGTCGGACAAGCTCCCGGAAATGAGCTCACGGGCGGAAGCGAGAGTGGGTTTTTTATCCCGGAGATAAACTTCCAATGAACTTTTGAGGGCGGTGAGAGGAGTGCGCAGTTCGTGGGAAGCGTCGGAAATGAAACGGTTTTGTTCGTCGAGCATGACTTTGATGGGAGCAAGGGTGCGGCCGGCTAAAAACCCGGCTAAACCACCGGAGAGGGCGATCACCCCGAGGTCGACCAGAACTATGCGAAGCTGGACCCGGCGGCGGGTTTCTTCCAGGAGCTGGGGGTCGAAAACGGGGACCGGAACGGGCAAACCGCGGTATAGCTGAAGGCGCTGAGAGTGTTCAAAACGCTCTATTTCGAGGGATAAAAAACTGTAAATAGCCGAGCTAAATATAGCGACGATGACGGTAATGATGAGTAAATACCAGAGAGTGAGCTGGATGCGAGCTGATTTGAACATACGTTTAGCTTATAGCTATCGGCTATCCCCTAACCGATAGCCGAAGCCGCGAATGGTATGAATTAAAGATCCGCCGATTTTGCGGCGCAGGTTTCTAATATAAACTTCTACCGTGTTGGGGAGAATATCGGAGTCATAATTCCAGACGTGAGAGATAATCTGATCCCGGGTGAGGATTTTTTGGGGATTTTTGAGCAAATACTCCAGAAGAGAAAACTCACGGCTGGTAAGGTCTATTTTTTGACCGTTTTTTTTGACTTGAAAAGAGGAGGGGTCAAGCGTCAATCCGGCGAATTCAAGAGTCGAGGGAAGAGACTGCTTGGGGCGGCGGGATAGTGCCCTGATTCTGGCCAAAAGCTCTTCGAAGGAAAAGGGCTTAGTAAGATAATCGTCGGCGCCGGTGTTTAGGCCGATAACCTTATCCTGGACTTGGCCGCGGGCGGTGAGGATGAGGATGGGGGTGTGAAAGCCTGCGTTTCTGAGCTTTTTGCAGACGGTGAGACCGTCCAGAACCGGCAGCATGAGGTCTAAAATAATCAGGTCATAGTCTTCCGTCGAGGCCAGATCGTAACCCGACTGGCCGTCGAAAGCGACGTCTACGGCGTATCTTTCCTGCTCGAGGCCCTTTTTTATGGAAGCAGATATGCGATGCTCGTCTTCGACCAGGAGGATACGCATGAGGCAATTATACGTATTGGGCTGAAAAGAAGCTGAAAAGCTTACGGGGGTTTCGCCTTAGTTGACAAGGTTCTCGTATTTTTTGAGGATTTTTCCGACGACAACCGGGGTGCTATAGTTTTTTGAGGTTTCTCTGGCCTTTTTGCCCATTTTTCTTTTCAAGTCAAGATTATCAAATATCTCTAGTATTGATTCTTTAAAACAGTCGGCGTCATCAGCCTGACAAACAAAACCAGCATCTTTGACCATTTCGGCTAGTCCCTGAGATTTGGCTAACACAACAGGAATACCGTGGGCCATGGCTTCGATACCCGTGAGACCGAAAGTTTCCGATATGCTGGCGCTAACAAAAAGATCACAGGCGCTCAATATTCCACTGGATAACAGCATTTCGTGCTCAATGAGCCCTGTGAAACGAACATATTCCTCAAGCTTGTAATAACTAACAAGTCTTTTAAGCTGACTCATGTACAAACCATCGCCAATGATTAAGAGAGTGCAATCTTTGTTAACTTTGACCACTTGAGACCAAACTTGAATTAAGAAATCCAGTCTTTTTTCCGGGCTAACTCTTCCCAAAAAAACAGCTACGTTTTTATTCAGGCTATATTTCTCCTTTGCCTTTTTTACCGTATCTTTTCTAAGTATTTTGACGTTGTGGTAATCAAAAAGAGGGGTCATTATTTCTATTTTTCTTTTTTCAATACCATTTTTTGTCAGTAGGTCCGCCATTTGCTTTGTCCAGACAAAAATCATGTCACCGGCGTTGTAAAACCATCTATGGTAAATCCAGCTTATTTTTTCTATTAAATCGCTTTTGGTTTTGAAAATAACTTGAAGATATTCATTCGAGACAAGAAGTGTATGGAAGACAGAGACAGAGGGAACTTTCAAAACCTTAGACGCAATGATTCCGTCTATTCCCAAGAAAGACGGGGCTTCTGTTTCTATGATATCCGCCTGGAATTTTCTGATTTCTTTTACGACCTTAAACGTATTTGGAAAGCATATCCGAAGGCCAGGAACATGAGTGGAAAAAGACGAGAGATAGAGAATTTTTGCACTTTCTAGTCCCGGAGGCCTAATTTTATTTGGGTGATCCGGAGTAAAAATCAAAACCTTATTGCCTCTTTTCAGAAGTTCTCTGGCGAGTTCGACACAGATGGTAGTTACTCCCGAGAGATATGGAGGAAAGGAATCTGCCAAAACTACAATATTCATGATCGGACATGTATTTTATTACTTTTGCAAACTTTCGCGTAAAATAAAGCGCTTTTCCGAGGAATTCTTTTTAGATTATTTTCTCTGCTGATTTCTACTAGACCAAATTTTGGTCCGAAGCCCTTATGCCATTCAAAGTTGTCTATAAGTGACCAGTGAAGATAACCACGAACATCGATACCTTCCGAAATAGCTTTATTTACACTAAGGAGATGTTCCCGAATGTAATCTTTTCTTAATTT
>MEXP01000025.1 GCA_001773725.1 Candidatus Amesbacteria bacterium RIFCSPLOWO2_01_FULL_49_25 | reverse complement strand
TCTGTAGACCAGTTAATCACGGTTTCATTATATCATTTTCGAGTTTGTTTTATGGGTTCGATTCGAGGCTATTTTGCAGCCCTGGATGGAAAGTATTCGAACCTATTACGCTCAAAATCTAGTATTTCTAGCATAAGTTTGCGTCTAGGTGGGCAACCTTGCTATAATTCCCTCAGTGAACAGCTAAACACCATAACCCTGTGGCCATAAAAGGCGGGTTTTGCGTGCTTCTGTTCTTTTTTTGTGGTTATAAGTATATGAATATTCAAATTTCTCATCTATCAAAGTCATTTGGAGGCCAAGAGGTTCTCAAGGATGTCTCGTTTGCTGTAAGCGAAGGCGAGAAGGTGGCTTTGTTGGGCAAGAATGGTTCTGGTAAGTCTACTTTGTTTAAGATCCTGATGGGCGAAGAGGTGCCGGATTTAGGGCATGTAGCAATTAGTCCAAAGACTGTACAGATAGGATACGTGCCTCAAGTCATAGATGACGCTGACCCGTTATCAAGTGGCCAGAAGCTTAAGAAGAGACTCCGAGAGATACTTTCATCCAAACCGGATGCGCTGCTTTTGGATGAGCCTACCAACCATTTGGATTGGCGAGGGATGGAATGGCTGGAAAGGGTAGTGCAATCGTTTCCCGGACCGGTGCTAATAGTGTCACATGATAGGTATTTTTTGGATAAGGTGGTGGACAAAGTTTTGGAGTTGGACCATGGCGAGATTAAAGTATACGGCGGTAGCTATTCCTTGTACAAAAAACAAAAACAGACCGAGCGAGAATCATACCTGCGGAGTTATGAGAAGCAACAAAAACAGATGCAGAAGTTGCAAGCAGATTTGGTTGAGAAACGGCAAACTGTTCAAAAAAGTAACACTAAAGCGGCACCTACGAGAGATAAGGATAAATTCGCTGCCTATTTCTTTGCTAACCGTGTGGGGCGTAAATTTGGGAAGCAGATTCAGGCTTTGGAAAGCAGGTTGGGGAACATGGATAAAATTGACAAACCAGAGCCGAATTGGGAGCTAAAAGCATTATTTAAGCCTAAACGGGAAAGTAGCCAGGCGGTGGTCCAGGTTAAGTTGGTGAGTTATAAAAATGTTCTCAATAGCGTTTCGTTGACTATTCAAAGAGGGCAGCGGGTGGCTTTGATTGGGGATAACGGAAGTGGTAAGACGACCCTGGTCAAATTGATTTTAGGCCAGTTGAATCCAGACAGCAGGGAGATAAGTTTGGGAAATGGTGTTCAGATTGGATATCTGAGTCAGGAACACCAGGAGTTGGAGTCTGACAGGATAGTATTGGATGAGCTGACAAGTGAATATATTGACAAAACCGAGAGCTATAAACTCCTGCGGCGGTTTTTATTGCCACCTGAGAAGATTAACCAGCCCGTCAGGTTTTTGAGTAGTGGCGAGAAGGCGAAGTTACTCCTGGCCAAGATTATGACTTCCGGCGCCAATTTTATTATTTTGGATGAGCCTACCAATCATTTGGATATTCCATCGCGGGAGGCAATTGAGGAGGCGTTGGCAAATTATCCAGGTACGCTTTTGGTCATTTCCCATGACCGATACTTTTTAGATAATATAGGAGTAGAGAGGTTTTTGTTAATTGACCAAGGGAAGATCACGGAGACATGAGGAACTTTGAAAAAAACAGAAAATTGATCCTAAGTAAGTTGGAAATAGGCGAAAAGGATTTTTTGGGGAAGGGAGTGGAGTCTTTTGTTTACGGTTATGGCGAAAACCAAGTAGTGAGGATACTAAAAGAAGGTAACCCCAAATACCTGCGAAGTCTTAGAGAACTTCAAGAATCAATATCGAGGAGCGATTTGCCAGTAAAAACCTCCTTAATAACAGATGTTGGTGAGTTAAATGGAACGACATATACGGTAGAGAGGAGAATGGAGGGGCAAAATCTGTCTAAGATATTTGATACATATAGCAGCGAACAGAAAGAAACCGTTTTACGGCAGTATTTTGACTTGCCTATCGAATTAACTAAAGTAGATGTGGAGGGATTTGAGTTTGGACAGATGGTGGATACGAAAGACAAGGTCTCTGCCAATGGCTGGCAGACTTTTTTATTAAAAAAAGTTAAGCAAAAGACTGATTTAGTGAGAGAGCAATTAGAAAAGGACGTGCTGGGTTTTGAAGGTAAACTGGGAGTGTTCACAAGACTCGTAGATACAAAACTCGGTGGTGTGGAGAAAAATCTGGTTCATGGGGATTATTTTTATGACAACGTTATGGCTAACCGTGAGGCTAGAATTACAGGAATACTGGATTTTAGTGGGTGGACAACTGTTGTTGGTGACTTTAGATTGGACGTGTGCGGGGCGATAATTTTTCTTGAGCATAGTGAGAAGTTTGTTAAGTACCAGCAGTTATTAACTGAGATTGCAAAGTCGAGATATGGAGAGGATATCGTATGGTTTATTGACTTTTACCGGATATACTACAGCCTATTTTTATCTGACAGTTACCTTTATTTAAGGCCATTATATGATTGGTGCGTGAAGAACTTGAATGATGAGAATCTTTGGAGAAGGGTTGGGTAACCCGTTATGTTTCTAGTTTAGGTTCGAACTTCCGTTCAGCCATAGCCAGTTTTGGAGGATTTTTGAGGCTAAATTTACCGAGAAGTCCTGGATGGAAGGTATGTGCGTGGTTCGGCAAGCTCACCACTCCTGTATCTGCGATATCAGAACGAACCTAATTACGCACAAATCTGATTGGAAGGGGCTGGTGGATTATGTGAGAATCTACTTCTTCTTTTTTAGTCGTCTAAAAAAAACTACTGAGCTTACGGCGATAACTATAGGTAGGAGTATATAGAGTAAAAGATTAAAAAACTCGTTGTAAGGTGTATTGCCACCGCACGCCCATATTTTTAGGTAGTTTCGACCAGCGCCAATAAGGCAGTCCTGTTGAAGTGTTAGTTCGGGAGGCATCGTTCTAATATACACTTTTTGCAGGCCTTGGTGGACTATGTGGGAACGTGGTTTGTAACAAATTGGAGATTGGCATTGGAGTAAAATTAGTTAATGGGTGATGTAGAAGTAACCAAGCAAGCATACGCTAAGATTTTTCAGAATTACGCTTCGAGAAACTCGGACTTGAATGAAGTCGTCAGAAGGATGCTAGATCGGTTTATCTCGTTGCTTTCTGGTGAGAAGGTATTAGATGTTGGGTGTGCAAACGGCCGGGAGTCAAAATACCTGTTTGAACATAGCTTGGATGTGACGGGGTGTGACATTTCAGAAGAATTTATCCAACTTGCCAGAGAGAACTGTCCGGGATGTGAGTTTGTTGTGTCTGATATGCGTATGCTGGGTAAGGGAGAAAAATATGACGGACTGTGGGTATCTGCATCGTTCTTGCACGTTCCGAAATCTGACGCCCGGGCAACGTTGGAAGGTTTTTTCGAATTGTTAAACCCAGGCGGGGTAATGTATGTTTCGGTTATGAAAGGGGATTTCGACGGCTTGCGGCCAAACGTTGCCTTGAATTGGCCTGAGAGACATTTTTCAGACTATGGCGAAAATGAGATCGAGGGCCTGCTGGAAGGGGCAGGTTTCACTGTTATTGAAAACGAGTCGGTTAAGACTGAGTGGGGATCAACCTTCCTGCATCTGTTTTGTAAGAAGAGCTAGGGTGGGGTTACGTTCTTATTTTGGGTATTTTGCAGGGGCGGGAGGAATCGGACCTCCATTAACGGTTTTGGAGACCGTCGTCCTGCCGTTGAACGACGCCCCTACGGCCTAATTTTAACACGCTGGAAGTGGGGATTGCTTTGAAGGAAGAAAGGGGGTATAAGAAATTAAGGTGCCGGTTTCTGTAGCAGAAATAAGGGAGTATTTGGCCACGTTGGATGGAGGGGCGGGTCCGGTGGACGAGAAACTGAGAGAGATTTTGATGGGAGGGAGGAGGTCGATCGAAGGAGCAATTGGGATGGTGAACGCTGAAGCAGATTTGGTGGGGACGTGGGGAATAGACGTGCAGGATAGAGGCGGGGGAGAAGCAAAAATGGTTAGGGATGATACGGGTCAATGGTGGATTGAAAATAGGTCTGGAAGATTTGAGTTGGATCATCCTTTGTGGGCGGCGGCGTTTTGGTTGGCGAGTACGGGTTGACTGGTGCCGTTTTTTGGGATATAAAGAAGCGAGTATGCCGATGGGGAAGTTTAAAAAGACCTTGGGGTATGTGACAAATCTAGGTGGAGGCGGAGATGAGCTGGATAGAATGGTAGCGTTTCTGGTAAATAGTTATCAGGATGCCAATCGGGTGAGGAAGGCTCTGGACGAGCGGTTCAACAAAGGTGCCGAGTTTGTGGTGGGGATGGATCGGGGCGGGAGGCTGGTTAAGATCAAACGGGTGATGGAATATGGCAAGAGGAAATATTTGGTCGAAGGGACGGACGGACAGTGGCATGAGCCGGAGGAAAAAGTGTGGGCGATGGCGATGTTTGAGCTGGGAAGAAGCAATAAGGTTACTTAAGTTTTGAGGATTCCCCCGCCTGCAAAAGCTGATGCTTTAGCATTTGCGGGCAGGTTGAGTTATTTCAGTTTGCTCGTTTCTTTGTGTAACGTGTGCTTTTTACAGCGGCGGCAGTACTTCTTTAACTCGATTTTATCCGGAGTGTTGACTTTGTTTTTTTCGGTGATGTAGTTTTGAGACTTACAGACCGAACAGATTAGAGCGAAAGCCTGACGGGCGCCTTTTTTGGCCATAGGTTGATTTTAAGGGATATATCGGTGCGACGCAATGATTACAGAACGACTTGATCCGGATTGACTGGAAGCGGGGAGGTGGAAGCGGGGGAAGACGGGGCTGGCTGAGCGGGCATAGATGGCATGGGGGGCATTGATGGCATTGTTGGAACATCGGCCATTGGAGCGGCTGTAGGGGGCATGGGCGGGGTCGTATTGGGCATGGTGGAAGGTCCGGCTGGTTCGGGGACAGGTGAGGGCGCGGTGGCGGGTGAGGCTGGAGCAGACATATCCATGTTCATGTCCGACATAGTCATGTCTACGGGAAGAGTCTGGGGCTGGTTCTCATTGCCGCAGTGTTCGCAAACCCAAACTTTGCGGCCGTCGGCCAATGTTACTTCGCCGCAGTTGTCGCATTTGAGATTGGCCGAGTTGGGATCCATGCAGTAATGCTACCTTATGATTGATAATTGAGTCAAGAGGAAGAAATATTGGAGCCTGGGGGGAGAATTGGACTCCCGACTTCATTCTTACCAAGAATGCGTTCTGCCACTGAACTACCCAGGCGGCTTTGGAAAATTTTACACTATTCCCAAGATTGGAAGTGGTCTCGTTGCGCCTGGAACCAGTCGGCATCTTCCTCCTGAAGCCTGGTCTGCAGCTCATCTTCAAGCAGTTCTTCGGGGGTGACGGCCCAGACGCCATTTTTGAATACCCAAGCTAGGTTCCCGGGCTCTACGTCTGACTTGGCTAAGTCTTTTAATTCTTCGAACAGGGCCATTCTGTGGGGATCGTCTTTGGGGTCATGTTTTCGTAAGATGCTAAGGACGGCTTCGAATCGGGAAAAACGTTGGGGATCACGGAAAATTAAATAATTTGGATTGATCTGATCAAGGTAGGTGTCTACATATACAGCTACAACCGGAGGGGCGGTTTTACTGGGAGGAGCGTTGACCGCGTCAATCACTTTTTCGACACTCTTAACGGTTTGGACTTGGCTCTCGTCCAGGAGTTCTTCCAGCAGAAAAGCGGCCGATTTGACAATCAAGCGGGCTTTCCCGGCTGATATTGGTTTTCCACTCCGATCGATCAAAGTTATAGTGCCATCTGGGTTTTTTCTGGCTCCGGTTTTTACATCTTTACCGAGTGCGTAATCGAGGAAAAAAAACTGGCCGCTTCGTTTGTCGGCGGTTTGCTCGATTAGTTCTTCTGCTTTTCTGGCTGTAATTTCTGATCGGTAGTCTGTGTATCCGGTTATATAACTGAGTGGGGCTACCCCGGCTCGGTTGAAGGCGGCCATGGCAAGAGCTATGGGGATGTAATCAGCATGTTGGGGATTGAAGGTTATTTTGTGCTCATTTGCGGCCGCTTGGATTGTAATATCGATTTGGGGATTAGTCTCGTTGAGGTCTGACATGATGCTTGATTTTAGCATGTTTGGAGAAAGAGGGGGGAAGTGGGATTAGGGGCAGGTGCCGGGACCAGGATGACGGTCCGGCACAGCCGGACACTGAATCCTGCTCTTTGTGCCGGGACCAGGATTCGAACCTGGGAAGCCCGAAGGCATCAGATTTACAGTCTGACCTCGTAGACCACTTGAGTATCCCGGCGTGGGGTGATTTTACATTATTTTGGAGCCATCCCGGGGGATCGGACCCCGAACCTACGGTTTACAAAACCGTTGCTCTACCATTGAGCTAGGATGGCGTCAATGTAATTTTAGCACCAAAAATCCCGCCAATGAGGAAGCGGGGGGTTTTCCCCAAGTCCAAGTTAGGTGGGCAAGCTGCCTTGCAACACATCTGAAGCAAGAACTTTCCCGAAAGTTTGAACTTTCGGAACATTGCGCAAGCCCGACTCGGGAAAAATAGTCGAGGAAAATGTCCTCCGCTATCCTTCTTAGCAGGACACTTTAATTATACCAGGGAGTCAAGTGGGTTTTTTGGCTTTACTTACCCTTGAGATTCCGTAACGCATGTTGAGCCATTGCTTCCTTATGTGCGGAGGGTGTGACATATAATTTTGGCTGGGTTCCCAGAGAGGCCTGGACGTGAGCCGCTCTTCTTTCTTCCAGGCCGACGCCTGTTGTCGATTGACCTCTGGTATCGGGACCAGTCTGATGGAGTTGGGCTGAGGCGACTTCGGCTATTGTTGGTGGTCTGGCGGGGTCTCCACCGCCCCTTAAGAGGGTCGATCTAATTTGTTCCAGTGCAGTTTCGGCTTGTACCGCTTCGGCGGCCTTTGGTAACGAGGCTTGTCTGCCACGCAGTTGGTCTATTGCAATTTTAGCAGTATTTTCGTCGAGGGGGAGGGGTTCGCTTGGGGCGCCAGGGCGGTTGAACATAGAAAGATAGTAACAGGTTAGTTGGGGAGAAGTAAAGAGAGGAAGAGGCGGGAGAGGGGGGAGATGATGAGGGACGCGATAGAGTGGCCGCCAAAGAGGGGGAACAGGATTAAGAGTAAGAGAAGAAGATTGTTTCGGTTTTTCCAGGGGTTGGTGCGCAGGAATATTTTGGAGCCGTCAAGAGGGGGGACGGGGAGGAGGTTAAATAAAGCTAGGTTAATATTTAGGGCGATCAGGGAGTAGCTGATAGCTGTTAGCTGATAGGGAGGGGGAACAAGGCGGAAGAGAAAAGACAGAAGGACGGCCAGGAGAATATTGGAGGCGGGGCCGGCGAGGGCGATTAAAGCCGTGTCGCGGCGGGGATTTTGGAGATTGTAGGGGTCAAAGGGGGCGGGTTTGCCCCAGCCGAAAGCTCCGGTGACCAGAATGACCAGGGTGCCTAAGGGATCGAGGTGGGCGATGGGATTTAGGGTGAGGCGGCCCAAAGCCCTGGGGGTGGGGTCGCCAAGTCTATCTGCCATGAAGCAGTGGGCGGCTTCGTGAATGCCGATGGCGATGATAATGCCGCCAAAGATTAAGGCAAAAGCCGGGGGGCTGGTGAAGAGAAGGTCGAGCATGTTAGAATTGTACATCATATGGCATATAGGTGTGACAATTGCGGGAGGCGGACCCAGTACGGGCAAACCGGCCGGCATGGTCGGGGAGTGGCCGGGGGCAGGTGGAAAAAGCGGGCGCCAAAGACTAAGAGAGTGTTCCGGCCTAATTTGCACAAATACATGGGCGTGAAGTTGTGTACGAAGTGCTTAAGGAAGGTCAAAAACCTGCCTGTCGGCAGGCGGGTCAAAAGTGAGGTTAGGGTTTCTGCGGCGGCTGCGGCGGCTTGAGTTTACCTTCGATGCAGGTAGAAAAATCGGCGAGTGTTTCAGATGATTTGGCACAGTCCTGGACGGCTTGGGTTTCCTTGGGGTCGAGTCCCGGAGGAAGATGTTTTGGGAGATCAGCTCGGAAGGAGGGATAGGGCGGCCGGTTTACAGTAAGGTTGCCAATGAGTTTGTTTACTTCAACTAGGGACATATGTTTGAGGTTTGTGGCCTGCGTATTGTACCAAAACTGGATTTAAGGATACAAGTTTGACTCTGGAGCCGGACGGGTCGATAGACCAAATTCCCGGCCAACCTGCGAATCCACGATGCATTCGATAGAGCTGATTGCTGGCAGCTTTTAGCTGATAGTTAAATTCTTTCCAGGGTAAGAACCCGGATTGGCGGGTGAGTTTTTTGGTGTAGGTGGCGAGAGAGTCGTCTTGAATCTTTAGTTTACAATTTTTAAATTCCAAATAATTTTCAATGAACAACTCTGCGCCTTTGGCGAATAAACGGTTGCCAAGGGTGAGCCAGGTGTCGTCGGGATGGATGGTGTCTTTGGCGACGGCGACGATGGGACCATGATCCATTAATGCGTCAAGTTGAATGATGGTGACACCCGTGTCTGTAATTCCATCTAGAATTTGCTGCTGAAGGGGTGAGGGGCCGCGATATTTAGGAAGGAGGGAGGGGTGGATGTTATAGATTCGTCCGTGAAAGAGGTTTAGAACGGATTGGGGGATGATTTTACCGTAAGCGGCGACTAAACCTAATGAATTTGAAGTTTGAAATTTAAAATTTGAAATTAAATCGCCCAATGATTCGATGACTAAAATATTGTGCTGTTGAGCGAGAGCTTTGACGGGGTTGGGGGTGAGTTTCAGGTGCCGGCCGGCGGGCTGATCTGGAGTGGTGACAATTGCAGAGCGGGAGAGTTGAAGAGTTGAAGAGTTTAAGATTTTTTCGAGGACTATGACGGAGAAGGGTGAGGAGCCGAAAAGGACGAGAGAGTTCATGGGGAAATTATATTATAAATGGAGGGGGGTATTTGGCTTTGGGGTTGGTGCGGGGTGGGATGAGGGTTGAGAATTCGTGGGTCTTGGCTGTAAAATTGGGTCATGGCAGGGCGAGATGGATTTACGGAGAGGGATCAGGGGGAAAGCCTGGGGCAGGCGGTGTATGGGGATTTGAGGAGGAGGTTTTTGGGTGAGAAGTTGTGGGAGGTGGGAAATAATCCGGAAATGGTGGTCTTGGAAGCGGAAGGGTTAATATCCACAGACCCGGGGAGGGCAGTAAAGACGCTCAAGGAAACCCATATCTGGAAAAAGCGGCAGGAACTGATACAGACCAGATTTGGGAGGGGAGAAGCGGCGAAGGTGACGGGATTTTTAACCGCTTTTGAAGAGGCTGGAGTGGCTGATGAAATGGTGGAGGCAGCTTATGAGTTTGGGGAAGAGAGGTTGCGACAGCTGGGGGTAAGTGAGGAGCGGGTAAAGCGGGCAGTGGCTGGACCAGGGGGGCACGTGAGAGAGGTGGTGGAAGCAGCCGAACAAGGTAATGCGTCGGGTTTTTTGCGGGCGCTGGCGGCTTTGCATGACGTCAGTAAATACGCTGTAATTGGGGGAAAGGACACGTTTATGCTGGGAATGCACGAGACGATGAGCGGGGTGCTGACGCGGGAAGTAATGGCGACTATTCTTAGCAATAATCGAATAAGGGATATAGTTGGCTCCGAAGGTTATGGCCAGGGTTGGGAAAACACAATGGACTTGGTGGCCAGATTTGCCGGGATTGCGGTGTCTGCCCATGGGTATGAAGAATTTCCCTACAAGATGGCGGTGAAGGACAAGAGGAATATTCTGGATCAAGGACAGGGAATTTACAAAATGTTCGGGACCCAGTTTTATTTGGACAACCGGTCGGTTGTGGACAACTTTTGTGTGCGGGGAGTGGGTGGAGTAGCTAAGGGTGATAGGCAGTATTTAGTGGGTTTGATCGAGGGGTTGAGAGAGGCGGACATGGCGGTGGGTGGAGAAATTTCGTCGATGTGGAAGTATCATGAAGAGGCGGTGATGAGGATGGAGAGAGAGCCAAAATGGCAGCCGCTAGGAAGGACGTCTCGTGAGTATATAATGACGTTTGCTGCTACTGTCTTGGAATATTGGAGTGATATGCCTAATGTTTTGGGGCTAAGGGGGAGGTTGGATACTGAAGCGGACAGGTCACTTTTGTTGCTGGTTGCGGTGGAGAGAGGTGAAGACCCAAGTTTTTTTGAGGCGGAGTGGAAGAACTCGGGAATTAGTGATAACCGTCAGCAAGAGATAACAAGGATAGTTGACGAAATGCGGTCGGTTTTTCCTGGCGGGAAGGGGGGGTTTGCGGATCACTATAGAAAGTTTTTGGAGCTGGGGAGGGTGATAAATTCTATTCCTCAAGAAGTTATCGGGGAGATGGGGCAGGAATGGTTTGACGGGTTAAGAGGCCAGTTATTTATGCGGACGACTAAGGAACTAAGCTTTGGTCAGCGAATTTGGGGAAGGTAGTGTAAAATGTGCGAATGGAGGAAGACAATCCTCAAACTGTAGCCGAGATGTACGATCAGTGGATAAAATTAAATGAGTCGCTTTTGGATAAGGCTGGTTTGGCGGGGAGGGTGAGGGGTTGCTCGTTTCCCGTATGCAGAGTGTTGAAGCAGTGTGCGGTGGCCGTGGGGGAGAGTCTTCCTCCTTGGTGTGTGTGCGCGTTAAATCTGGAGGAGCAGAAATTGGCGCGAGGGGCAGAGCCCCCGCTGTTTAAGCAGCCTTGACTGAATTGGAAAAGTATCCTATAATATTGTTATGAATTTGGTGGATAGTTTGAAAGGGTTGGAGAGAAGATTGGAGGTAGTTGGTTTCGTGGCGAAACATCCAGTTGAGGCGGCGGCGGCCGTGCTGCAGGGAGCGATCGTGGAGGGTCAACTTAACCACTGCTTGAAGAGGGCAGGCTTGACTTCTGGAGACTTGGGTAGTTTGAGTCCGGAGGAGGGAGCTAGACTGCTGAAAGCGGTGAGGGAAGAGGGATTACTTCTCCAGGGCCAACAGCGTTTGGCGGGTCAGGTGAAATTAGGAGTCCACAGATCGGGCGGTCAGGTGTTAAGGGAAGATTCGGACTTGATTGAGATTGCGATGAGCCCGGGTGGAGTAGAAGGGATGGCGAGGGGCCTTGTCTTAGGAATTGAACAGGTGCTCAAAGATATGACGTCGGAAGAGAAGCAAACTTTGGCAAATACCCTGAGGGATCTAGGATTGATCTGATAAATCGGCTTCGACTATGATTTGCGCGTCTCCCCTGAGCAGGAAGCGCTGACCGGGTTTTAACCTACCCACCCTAACGGGCCCCTCATTCAATGTACCGAGGGCAAGAGGGCCTTGCGCGCGGGCCAAAGCATCTAACTCTTCTGGGGAGAGCGGCTGCAACCCTAGGTCGGCAACTATGCTTTCAATGGTGCTAGAGGCTATCGAGGGATCATCAGGTAGGTTGACAGGTCTTTTGCCGGCTCCGCCAGCTGAGGCCATTATTTCTTGGAGTGCGAATGGACTGGCTGCGTCGATTACCGGCCCTGTGGAAAATAAGGGGGGAGCTTTTTGGCGGTCACGTTCGACAGTGGCCTGCCTATCTGCTTCCTGTCGTCTTTTGGAGGCCTGTTCTTGTTCTTGCTGACGCCGCAGGTGTTCGGTTTCTTGTTTCTGCGCCCGTCTTTCTCTTCTCAGATGGCCGGACAGGCCGGCCATCGTTTGGGTCATTTGGGCCAGGCTGTCCGGTTCTGGATTTGTGGGGAGTTGGGTAAGGGGTTTGGGGGCGGGAACTTCGGGGGAGGAGGCGGGGTGGTGGCGGATGTCGTAAACCCACTTGGCGAACTTACCAAGGACCAAGATTCCTACTACGGCAATCCCCAAGTTGAAGTAGAAGTCGAGTCGGTTTTCTGGCGGCTGGTTGTTGAGGGTTTGGTCGGGTGCGGGCTGGAGGGCAGCCACAGCTTGGGACATGTCTGGCATTAGGCCCAGAACGCATGCCTGGGGAGAAAGGGTGACGTCTTGATCCTTGGCAAATCCTCTTTCGCCATTTGGAAGCTGGGGGAGGTCGGGATGTTCGGCAAGGGTTGCTTGGGCGCAGGCCACGCGCTGGTCCAGGGTGGCTTGGGGATTTTGGAAGAATTTGTCCGCTACGTCGTTGGCAAGCTGGTTTACAGAAGTCCCTGCTGGGACGTGAGCGACGACGGAGCCGTCGTCTTTAATTTCGAAAGTTATTCCAACTTGCTGGTTCGGTTTTTCCTGATGCGAAGCAAATTTGGCAGACCTGGCTTCCTGCTGACTTTTAAGCCTGGATTGCCAACTTTGTTCGTGCCAAACTTTGTCTCTCATATGGATATTTCGTGCCAGGATTTGTTTTGTACCCGGTATAGTTTAACATTTTGCTGGAGAACGCGGTCGATGAAGAGGAGGCCGTTTAGGTGGTCAACTTCGTGCTGGATGATGTGGGCGGGGAAGCCGGAAAAAGTTGAGGTTTTTTCAACAAGCTTCGTCTCGCTTTGGCCAGGCTTTGCCGGTGTTTCGTACCTGACAGTTACCGACATGGCCCGGGTTACGGGGGCGTAGTGGTTGGGGAGAGAGAGGCAACCTTCGTAGACGCCTTTGTTTTTGGTGGGCGATTGCTGTCTTTGGGAGAATTTTGTGATTTCGGGGTTTATAAAAACGGTGATGGTTTTGTCCGGCAGGGGGCGCATGAGGAAAATGCGCAGGGATATGCCGATTTGGGGAGCGGCCAAGCCGACGCCCTCTGGATCTTTGGCGTTTTTAAGCGCAGAAGTCATGTGTTCGATGATATCTAGTACTCGTTTGTCGAGATGGGTTATGGGCTTAGTTGGGGCACGCAGAACCGGGTTGGGGACGGTGACGATCGCGGTCATGGCCCAATTTTAGCAGAGGAGGAGGCGAATTGGGAAAGCTGGGACTGGACTTGGGGGGCGAAGGCAGGACGAAGTCGGAGAGTTTGGTCAAAAAACCTGTCGGCGTCGTTGGGCCGGCCGGCATACAGGGCAATGAGGCCGCGGTTGAAGGGGATGCGGGGGTCGGTGGGAGAGATAAGAGCCGCTTGGGCCAAAGCTTCATCGGCGGACGTATAATATTTGGGGTCGGCGGCGGCGAAGATGAGAAACATGCGGGAGCGGGTTTTGAAATAGTTGGGATGGCGGGGGTTTCCTAGAATGGAAGCCTGGGATGATGCGAGGGCGATTTGGGTGAAGTGACTGACTTCGGCGGAGGCAGAGGCGGGCAGGGAGACGGCCATGAAGGCAGAGGCTAGAGAGAGGTCGGAGGAGATAGCTGGCTCCGAGGAGTTTAGATTGTACGCTTGGGAGAGGCTTTGGTAAGAATCGATTAGATATTGGGGGTCTTGGGTGGTAGAAAAGGCGCGCATGCTGTATTGACCCGAGGCAAGTTTCACGTCCGCTACAAAGTAGCGGATTATAGAGTAGAAGAGGAAAAGAGCAGAAGAGCTGGAGATGAAAAGAAGGAGCCATTGGATAGAAGAAATTCTGCTAGGCTTGTACTGGGTAGTTTTTGAACTTTCTTGATTTAGGGAGGAGGCCATGGCGGGGAAGAGGAAAAGGAAGATTTGAGTGATGACGACGGAGAAGCCCCAGAAGTTTGTCACTGAAAGTGACAACCAACCACAGAATAACGCAAGAGCTAAGTTCGAATTTCTAAAATTTTTGATGAAGACCCAAGACATGAATCCGAGAAGGACTAGGTAGGAAAGTAGTCCCAGCAAGCCGGTATTGGAGAGGTAGTTGAGGAATTCGTTGTGGGCTTTGTTGTAAAGAAGTTCCCACTCAGAAGTGGAATTGTGCTCGAGGGGGCGGTGGGAGTAGTAGGCGAAGGCGAAGGTTTCCGGACCGGTTCCCAAAAAGAAATTCTTGGTGCTGGATCGCCAGATGCGAACGGCACCCGTCCAGACAATTTTTCTAATATTTGCGGATTCGGTGCCGCCGACTTCCAAAGCGGGACCTTGGACTTTATCGGCAGGTGGGGCAACGGTTTTTGTGAAGATGATTTCGGAGATGGGATTGGAGGTAACTAGAGTGAGAAGGATGATTAACCCAGAGACTAGGGCAAAATTTCTAATTGACCTAATTTCTAATTGGCCTAAACGAAAGAAATAAATCGTCCAAAATACTACGGAGGAGATGCCGAATGCCAGAAGGCCGGAGCGGGATTTGGTGTAAAGAAGGGTAAGAAAGAGTATAAGAGTATAAGAGTATAAGAGTATAAGTTTAAAGGGTTTCTGGGTGGTTAAGATTTGGGTTGTGGGGATGAAGATGAGGGCGACTAAGTATGCCGCGAGCCAGTTGGGTTGGCCAAGCGTAGAGAAGACGCGGGTGGCCACATCTTGAACCCACCTGTGGGCGTCAATACCGAAGTGTTCGGCGATGCCCCAGAGTGAAATGAGTATGGCCGTGCCAACTGCGATGTGTAAGGTGCGAAGGGTAGACTTATGGTCCATATAGGTAACGTAAGACCAGTAAAGGATGGAATAGGCGATGAGGGAAACAAGGCCGCCGTTCCAGCGGGAGTAGTATCCGTGCCAGGAGACATGGGGAGAGATAGAGAACCAGAGACTAAGAAATTGAGATATTAAGAATATAAGAAGCGGCCAGTCAAGGAGGGTGCGTTTGAAAACGAGGCGTTTTTGGAGAATGCAGTCGATAGCCCAGGCGGCGGCGATGACTGTGGTTAGGATATAGGTGAGGATGATTTTATTGAATTCGAAGAGCTCGGAGGTGTTGGGAAGAAAGATGAGAGGGACGGCGAAGAAGAGCGCGTAAAAGGTCCACCTGATGAGTTTGGCAGGAGCGGACATGAAGACTAGTTTAGCACGGGAGACTTTAGTTGGACTGGGAGTTGACTGTGCGGCCGGCGATGGCAATTGCCAGGCCGAGAGCGGCTACGGGGAGGGCTGTACAGGCAACCAGAGCCTTATCGGGGGTGTTTGGATCGAGATAAACAGCGGCGGCACGATAGATTGCGACCGCGACTATAAACCATCCAACAATTTCTCCTGATATTCGGCCCAAGCGATCGATATCCATGTCACTATTATCCTATAGACTATAGGATATGTCAAGTTATTTAGAAACGATCGTAAGGGTGGCCGCCATTTGTCAAACTTTGTCTCTCGCACGGATCACCGTGGAATTCTCTGAGCAAAGCGACTAGAAATAACCTTAGAGCATTGTCGCCCTGGAGAATAGCCGTGCCGTAATGTTCTACCGAGTGATGGCTGGTAACGACTAGACCGCCCCCGCTCGGGTAATCGTGGATAATAATGGTCAATTTGCCGCGGGTTTCTACAGTGGGCATGCCACCCTGGCGGGCGACGTAATCGGGAAGTCCAGCTTCGGGAATCATACCTTTAATTATACTATGGGTGCTATTTTATGAATCTGGTTGTATTCGAAGCCATGTAAGTTATAATGTCCGTGTGGATGAGGCTGAATTGTGGAGTTTGCTTTGGGAAGAGTCCAGGCGACAACTTGGGGTAGAAGGTGATTATGGGCAGGGGATGACCGGTAAACAAATTAGGTTACTGATGGGACAGTGGTTGAGGTATAAAGAGATATATGGATTGGAAGGTCAAGAGGGAGGTCTGACTGAGGAACAGAGGGTGGCGAGGGGAGCTAGAAAATAGTGTAAAATTTGGGAATGGAGTTTGGACGAGGACAAGATGGTCGGCCCCAAGGTACGTCAAGAACTGAATCGGGTGTGATTCATTACACTTGTAATGCTCCGGATGAAAATGTACTGATAAGATATGGAATTAAGCCGATGGGGCGAAGGTTTGGGGTTGATGAACGGGAAGTTTTGTTAATTCCTGAGGGTTTGTTTAAGAAAATGGGGATTGAAGAAGTTGGTGAAGTGGAGGCGGAGGTTTTGTTGAGGAAGCTGGATGAAGATAGTAGTTGAATAGATTGGGATAAGGATCTATATTGCGGGAGCGATGCTTGATTATCTATTTAGTCTCCTCTCTCATGACGTGGGGATTGATTTGGGGACTGCGAACACATTGGTATATGTCAAGGGCAAGGGGATATTGATCCGGGAAGCTTCGGTGGTGGCTAGGCATCGGAAGACCGGACAGATTTTGGCGATTGGGGAAGAAGCCAAGAAAATGTTGGGTAGATCGCCGGCGACAATTGAGGTGGTGCGGCCGTTGAAAGACGGGGTGATTGCGGATTTTGACGCTACCGAGGTGATGCTCAAACACTATATTTTGCAGGTACATGAGTCGGGTAAGGCCATCCCGCGGATACCCAAGCCCCGGGTGGTGGTGGGAATTCCCTCGGGAGTGACAGAGGTGGAGCGGCGGGCGGTGCAGGAAGCGGCGCTATCTGCAGGAGCGAGACAGTGCTACTTGATCGAGGAGCCGATGGCGGCGGCGATTGGAGCGGGTTTGCCCATCGATGGAGCGGGAGGGGTGATGGTGGTGGATGTTGGCGGGGGGACGACGGAAATGGCGGTAATTTCTTTGGGCGGGATTGTGGCCAATAAGTCTATTCGGGTGGCCGGTGACGAGCTGGATGAGGCGGTGGTGCACTACATGCGCTTGAAATACAACGTGCTGGTGGGGGAACGAACGGCTGAAGATATAAAAATTACGCTGGGGAATGCGCACATGAAGGCGTTTGAGGCCGTGGGAGGAGAAGAAGAGAGTGGGAGTAAAGGGGTTAAGTTTATGGTGATTCGGGGGAGGGATATCGAGTCGGGCTTACCCAAATCCATAAAGATTTCCTCGACTGAAGTACGGGAGGCGCTAATGCCGGTACTGCGGGAAATTGTCTCGATGGTGGCAGACTTGATTGAGGAAACGCCGCCGGAGCTCGTCGGAGACATACTGGAGCGGGGAATAGTCATGTGCGGCGGAGGGAGTTTGATCGCAGGGTTTGACCGGATGATGAGCGAGGAGACACGGGTGCCGGTGTTTGTGACGGAGGACCCGATGACTGCTGTGGTTCGGGGGTGCGGGAGAGTCTTGGATGATGCTAAACTCTTGGGGAGAGTGAAGGTGGTTGGAGGGTTGAGATAGAATTGATCTAATTATGAAGAAGTTTCGTCCGGGGGTGAGTTTTGGGGATTTTGTGGTGAAAGATATGGCGGCAGCCAGGAGTCGAATTAAGGAGGAGGGACAGAGGGATTTCCGGCGGGGGTGGCTTATTTGGCTGGGAGTAGTGCTGGCAATAGGAACGCTGGTTGTGAGACTCGTTGACTTGCAGCTGATTCAGGGGGAGAGATTTCGGGTATTGGCGGATGAGAATCGGATAAAGCAAATTGTACTGCCGGCGCCCAGAGGGAAGATTGTGGACAGAAAGGGGGGGGTGATGACGCCGGGAAGTGAAACTTCCGCGCATGTGATCGGATATTTGGGCCAAGTGAAGGAAGATGAGGTAGGGCTATTAACGCAGGGCGGCAAGTACCATGCCGGGAGCTTGGTTGGCCGGACGGGATTGGAGGAGCAGTACGAAAGTGTTTTGAAGGGGATTGACGGAGGCTTAATAGTAGAGGTGGATACCCAGGGAGAAGTGGTAAGAAGGATGGGACGAAAGGAACCAATTGCGGGGAAAGATGTGCAAGTGACTTTGGATGGCGGATTGCAAGACGCGGCTTATACGGCCGTGAAGGAAAAAAAAGCGGGGGTGGTGGTGTCTGACCCGAGAAACGGTGAGGTGCTGGCGCTGGTGAGCAGTCCCAGCTTTGATCCAAATGAAGTTAGTGCAAAGTTTGATGTACTTAGTAGTCAAGAGGACCTGCCGTTTTTTAATCGGGCGATATCGGGGGCGTACGCACCGGGGTCGACGTTTAAAATGATCACAACAATAGCGGCTATTGAATCGGGCAAGGTTGAACCCCGTTATACATATAATGATTCGGGGATTATTATTGTTGGCCCTTACAAATATACGAATTGGTACTTTACCAAGCGGGGAGGGATGGAGGGAGTTGTGGGTTTTTCGAGGGCGATAACCAGGTCTACGGATACATTTTTTTACAAAATCGGGGAACTTACCGGGCCGGGGAAAATCGTGGAATGGGCCAGGAAGCTGGGATTGGGGGAAAAGACGGAAGTAGATTTGGCAGGTGAGAGTCCGGGCTGGTTACCGGAGCCGACTGAGAAGGGTTGGTATCTCGGGAATACGTATCATTTGGCTATCGGGCAGGAGGATACGCTGGCCACACCGCTACAGATTAACGTGATGACTAATACCTTGGCAAATGGAGGGAGAAAATGCAAACCGCACCTGGTTTCAAATAATGATCAATGTTTTGATGTGCAAATTTCAGGCGAGATCTTGGAAATTATAAAAAAGGGAATGGTGGGGGCGTGCAGTCCCGGGGGGACGGCATTTCCTTTTTTTGACTGGAATGAGGCGGCACTTGTTAATAGGGGGTCGGCCTCCTTCGCCAAGGCTTCGGAAGGCCAATCACTGCCGGTGATTGCTTGCAAAACCGGGACGGCGGAATATGTGGCCGAAACGGGTGTGCTTAGGACGCACGGCTGGCTGACGGCTTACGCGCCGGCAGACAATCCGGAAATTTCGGCCACGGTGGTGATTGAGGGCGGGGGTGAGGGGTCCGATGTGGCCGCGCCGGTAGTGCGCAAGATATTTGCTGAATATTTCGGAGTTGAGGACAGGTATCCGTACGGGTCGATAAGAGGACAAGGAGAGTAGTTCTTGACGGAGGTGGTAGAGTTGTGGGATGGTTGAGGGCATGAATTTGGTGATTGTGGAGTCGCCCACCAAGGCAAGGACTCTGGCTCGGTTTTTGGGCCAGGATTATGTTATTGAGGCGACGATGGGGCACGTTCGGGATTTGCCGCAGAAGAAAATGGGAATAAAGATCGATGACGGTAAATTTGAGCCAGAGTATGTGATGACAAAGAAGCAGGAGGATAAAGTGCAGGAAATTAAGAAGTTGAGCGACGGCGCGAAGAGTATATATCTGGCGACGGATCCGGATCGGGAGGGAGAAGCTATCGCGTTTCATGTCCAAGAAATGCTTAAAACCTCAAGTTCCAAGTCTCAGAGACCGAAATTTGAGAGGATTGTGTTTCATGAGATTACTCAGCATGCGATAGAGGGAGCGCTAAAAAGCCCGCGGGCGGTAGATATGCAGCTGGTGGACGCTCAGCAAGCCCGCCGGGTATTGGATAGACTGGTTGGGTACAAATTATCGCCATTACTATGGAAAAAGGTCAGACGAGGACTATCTGCAGGAAGAGTGCAGAGTGTGGCGGTGAGACTGGTGGTGGAAAAAGAAAGGGAAATTGAAGCGTTTAAATCGGAAGAGTACTGGCAAATCTGGGTAGAGGTGCAAAAGATTCAAGATGCAACATTCAAGATTCAATTAGCAGCTAAAATAGCTAATCAGGAACAAGCGGAAAAGGCGGAAAGAGATTTGAGAGTGGCGGAGTATGTGGTAGTTGGGGTGGAAAAAAAGGAGTTTATGCGAACGCCGCCGGCGCCGTTTACGACCAGCACTTTGCAGCAGGCGGCAGCCAATCGCTTAGGTTGGAGTGCGAAGCGGACGATGCAGATTGCCCAGGGGTTGTATGAAGAGGGATATATTACTTATCACCGCACTGATTCGACGAATATTGCGGCTGAAGCGGCGACAATGGTTAGTTCGTTCATAGTTAGCAGTTATGGGAAGAAATATGCTTTGGAGAAGCCGCGTTTTTACAAGACGAAGTCCAAAGTTGCCCAGGAAGCACATGAAGCGGTGAGGCCGACAGAGGTGGGGAAGGAAAGATTGGATGGAGTCAATCGCGACCAGGAAAGACTTTATGAAATGATTTGGAAGAGGTTTGTGGCTTGTCAGATGGCTGAAGCTGAAGGGTTCATGACGACTATAAAAGTCAAGGCAAGTGAATATGGCTTGGAAGCGAAGGGGGAAACTGTAACATTCGAGGGCTGGTATAGATTGAATGGAGAGAGGGAAAATGAGGCTAGATTACCGGATGTAAGTGAGGGGGAGAAGCTGGAGTTTGTGGATCTGGTCAAAGAACAGAAGTTTACCCAGCCGCCGGCGCGGTATAACGACGCGAGTTTGATTAAAGCCTTGGAGGAGATGGGGATCGGTAGGCCGAGTACATATGCCCCGACGCTGTCGACGATTCAGGATAGGCAATATGTGGAAAAGATTGAAAAAAGATTCAAGCCGACGGAGTTGGGAGTGGCGGTGAACGATTTTTTGGTGACGAATTTCCCCAAGATTGTGGATTATGAATTCACGGCGAACATGGAGTATGGGTTGGACGAGATTGCTAATGGAGAGAAGAAATGGGAGCCGGTGCTTTCAGACTTTTACGGGCCGTTTGAAGATACGCTGAAGAACGTGGGGGAGACGGCATTGCGAGTAAAAGTGGAAGTGGAAAAGACGGGGGAGAAGTGTCCGGAATGTAAGGAGGGTGATCTGGTTATAAGAATAGGTCGGTTTGGGAGGTTTGTAGCCTGCAGCCGGTATCCGGAGTGTAAATATAAAGCCAATTTCCAAAATAAAATCGGGATGAAGTGTCCCAAGTGCAGTGAGGGGGATGTGATTGTGCGGCGGACTCGGAGCAGGCGCACTTTTTACGGTTGCAGCCGGTACCCGGAGTGTGATTTTGCGTCTTGGACGAAGCCAAACAAGGAGGTGGAAAGTGGGAGTTCCTAGATTAAACGAAGTGGTATTGACTGCGACCCTGCATGACCCAGCTGGGGAATGGAACAGAGCCGTTGAGGCGTGTGGAGTTGGACGGAGGATATCAGAAAGGTTTAGGAAGTTCGTGGTGTCGTGCACCGACTTGACTTGGCAGGATAACCGCCATCTGGTGAATATATTGATGGCGCAGGGCGTTGAGGTGAGTAGAGAATCGGACGGGGTCACTCTCTCGACAAATCCTATCGAAAATAACCATCTTAATGCGCTTGAGAAAGGATTGGCTGTGGGGGGATCGGGTTATGTTATGTATGGTGATTTTGATCGACTAGTTGTCGACAGCGTGCGCCGGCCGGCAGACGGGTTTTTGTTAGATTTGGGTGAGTACTTGAGAGGTGAGGGGGAAAACATTGATTTGACTGTCCTTTCCAGGTGGATTTATTATGAGCCGCACTCGAGGATTATCACCGAATCGCCGGTAGTTGATTGTATTTCAGCTGTAACCGGTGTTCGGAGGTGTGATTCTTTGGGTTCGGGCTTAGTCATGAAAGATGGATTGGCTAAAGAGATATTGGATCGAAGTGGAACCTTGCCGGAATTGAGTTTCCCGGCTACAAAATGGGTGGTGTTGGCCAAAGAACTGGGTTACAGGCTGGAGAGTTTTTGGACTGGGGGAAGGTGGGGGGTGTTTGAGATTCCGCAGGGTGTTGATCATCAGTTGTGGCTTGAGAGGGCCAGGGAAATAAGAGGATTGAGGGGTGAAGAAGCGGGGGATTATTATCAATTTGCGGCTGAAGGCATGAATGATTATGAGCCCATGGTTAGGAAGGGAATCTTGAGACACGAGTATCGTGCGGTTGAGAAGAGCAAGACGGAGTGGGCAAAGAGGATAACGACAGGCAGAGAAATATTAAGATTTATTGGAGGTGAAGTTGCGGCAGGCAGGTTGGATGAGACAAATGATGTAAGGCAAGCAATGAACAGGGCAGGGGAGTGGTTGGATAGGTTGGAGATGGGGATAACAGACGAAGGTGAAACTTTGGGTGAACAGTTTTTGAAAAGGACTAAAGATAGTTGGTACCAGGAGATTGAGGAGGGACGAAGGATGGGGGATAAGGCAAGGAGGGTATAGGGAGACTATATCTCATAGTTGATTTAAGCAGACGAGGGTGTTTAAATGCGGGCATGGCAAGACAACTAGGCTGGATTGGGGACCAGCTTGTGCCTACGTTGAAGGGTGTTGACGGGGTGCAATATTTGGGATTGGGGGCTGAACGCAAACTGAGCTCTGATGTTGGGGGAAGAATTGCCTCGGGAATTCATGTAGCAGTGGCTCGTGAAGCAGTAGAGTTTGATATGAGAGGTCTTAATGCTTTGGCGCGTGCGATTGGTGAAAGCGTATCTGAAGGCAGAGTCGATGGTGGATTCTGGCCAAGGGAGATGGGAATGTATGTTGATATGCGCTTGCCAATGGTCGAAGTGGACAACGTGGATTCCAGAACGGAGATATACAGAGCCTGGGTGGTAGTGTATCCTGCCGCGGCGTTGGGACTTTTGGCCGTTGATCTTGAAGGAAATGACGAAGCGGTGCGGGAGATGGAGGATGCTATTAGAAATGGGGTGTCTGTTTCTGAGGCTTTGTACCTGCATCGTGTAGCCGAATATGCGGCTTTAAGGTGGGCAGGGTTTCGGCATGGAGTAAACATCGATTTAATTACGGTTCAGAGATAAGTTTTGGTGGACGGGGAGGTGTAAAATAGGAGTATGGAGAACAAAACAGGGTGGAAGGAATATGTGCCGTGGTGGTCAAGATGGGGAGCTGTGTCCATTGCCGTGATGGCTTTGTTTATATAGTTTATATTGCAATCGGGTGAGTGATTTGGTAGAAAATGGGAATGGTTCTGAGTGATCGGGATATTAAAAAATGGATAAGGGATGGGAAGTTGAAGATCGAGCCGTTTGACAAGGAAATGGTGCAGCCGTCGTCCGTGGACTTGCATTTGGGAAACGAGTTTCTGATGTATGACAGCCACAGCCAGACGATTATTGATGTGAGAAAGGACGTGTCAAGTTTGATGAAAAAGGTTGTGATGGAGGAAAATAAACCCTTAATATTGCACCCGCGGGAGTTTGTGCTGGCCACAAGTACAGAGAAAATTTGCCTGCCGGACAATTTGGTGGGGAGACTGGAGGGAAAATCGAGTTTAGGCAGGATGGGATTGATCGTGCATTCAACGGCAGGCTATTTTGATCCTGGGTTTTGTGGTCAAGCGACGCTGGAAATTTATAACCTGGCCAATTTGGCGATTACGCTTTACCCTGGGATGAAGATCTGCCAGTTCTCATTTGCGGTTATGACCAGTCCGGTCGAGTATCCCTATGGGCATACCAGGAACAAAAGCCATTATCAGGGTCAAAAAGGCGTGGTGGGGGCAAATACCGCAAGTATTTGGGGCAGGAAATAAAAAGGGGATGGTAAAATAGGAGCATGGGCACGGTAGAAAACAAGAGTTTTTGGGAGAAGTACAAGTGGTGGTTAGCTGCTGTGGGACTAGTGGCGGTGGCGTTGTTGGTATAAAATCGAAGAGATGAATAAAGGATTGTTTATAGTTTTTTACGGGCCGGACGGAGTAGGTAAGAGTAAACAGGCCGGGCTGCTGCTGGAAAGATTGCGGGAACATAAGATAATGAGCCGGGAAGTGAGGTACCCGGTTTATGATCAGCAGCCTTCGGGGCCGAAGTTGGATGGCATATTGCATAGAAAAAAGGAAGTAATGCCGGAAGAGGAGATGCAGAAATTGTTTGCTCAGAATAGGAAGGAATTTGAGCCGACGTTGAAAAGCTGGCTGAATTCCGGAGTAACCGTGGTGGCGCAAAACTATAAAGGTACGGGGATTGTGTGGGGGGTGGCTAGGGAACTGTCTGTGGAGAAAGTGGAGGAGATGAATAAGGGCACCCTGGATTCGGATGTGACTATTTATATTGACGGGCCCAAGCGGGAGGAGATGGTTGAGGGCCATCCGTATGGGCAGGACGATGAGTGGTATAAGGTGCGCAAGGTGTATTTGCAGATAGCGGATCGGTATGGGTGGGTGAGGGTGGAGGGTGATGCGCCGATTTTGACGGTGGCAAACCGGATTTGGGCGGTGGTGCGACCGGTAGTTGTGAGCCGATTGTGACGCAGGGGGTTGACAGAGAGAGCAGGCAGGTTTACCGTGGAGGTATTGTATGAAAGAAGACCCTTTGAGTGATGGCCGTAGAAAAGAATACCAGCGGCGATTGGATAAATGATGCCTTGTGGCTAGGAGCGAGGCCGGAGGATATTAAGTGGGCGGTGAATCTGGGGAAGGAGGGCTGGGGAGAAAGAATGGTGCGTTTGATAGAATCTTGGATAAATGGTGATTTCAGGAAAAAAATTAGCTTGGGAGATAGAGGAGAAGCTGCGAAGTCAGGTGCAAGCGGCGACTGAGAAGCTGGGGAGGAGACCGAAGCTGGTGACGATAGTTGACCCCGGGAATTTGGCGAGCATGACGTATACGAATCTCAAAGCCAAGATGGCGGAGCGATTGGGGGTGGAATTTTTAATTTACAACCCGTCTGCCGGACGGGCAGGTTTTCAATTTACAAATAATTCACAAATTATCAAATTTATAAACGATTTAAACGCAGATGCGAGTGTTGACGGGATAATGGTCCAGGTGCCCTATCTAAATTCTAATTTTCTAATTAACCTTATTAACTCAAAAAAGGATGTGGATGGGTTGAGGGAGGATTCGCCGTTTACGCCGGCGGTGGTGAGAGCGGTTTTGACAATTCTCAATTCGCAAACCCCAAATCCCAGTAATATTATGATAGTTGGGTCGAGGGGATTTGTGGGGAGGAAGTTGTTAAAAAATTTGCCTGGGGCTGTGGGAATGGATAGAGAGGATTTTAATCCAGAGAAATTAAAAATTGCCGACGTAATAATAAGCTGCACGGGGCAAGCGGGGTTGATCAAGCCAGAGATGGTTAAAGAGGGGGTATTTGCCATTGATGTGGGGTACCCTAAGGGAGATTTTGATTCAGAGGTGGAAAAAAAGGCGGCTTTTTTTACGCCGGTTCCGGGCGGGGTCGGCCCGGTGACGGTGGTGATGCTGTTTGTAAATTTACTGTATGCTGTTGACCTGGGGCTCGAGCTGGGGGGGAAATAGAGAATTGAAGGCGGTGACGATCTTTCTTAGCGAATTGGTAGCTCTTTTGTCTTTTAACTCGGATTCAAGTTGGGCCATAGTTGGTTGGAGCGATGTGTCTGATTGGGAGGATTTTTCAGAAAGTGATCGGGAGGTGATGATGCTAGTAATCATCATAATGATACGCAGACCTGCGGGGCTGACACGGGTGTTGCCAAATTTTTCAGCTACTGTATCCATAAGATTACGGATAGATAATTTGAGCAGGTCCTCGATGGGAATATCACCCAGCTCATGGAGAGCCTTGATGCCTTTGGTGGTTGATTCGGCGTGTTCCTGGAGAGAGTGGAGGAGGGCAGATGCCTGGCGGATCTGACCTGTCTCGAGGAGCTGTTTGGTTTCGGTAGTAACCGCTGAATGGCGGATGTCGCGAGTGGAGGCGATGCCGCAGGAGTTGCCGATGGTGAAGTCAACCGATTTACCTTTGAAGTCCGGGACGGTGACCTTTTTGGCTGCGTTGGCGGCGGAGCGAACGGCGGGAATTTTGTTGAGATCTTCCGGGGAGGGATTGAAGAGAAAGAAAAGTGTTTCGTCGGGACTCGAACCGGGGCGAACGGCCGCTATCTGGCAGGAGAGCTGGGCTTGGTCGAGGAGCCGGGCGCCGGTGGCCGCGCCGTAGCGGATGACTTCGTCGCCGAACTGGCGGGCGACTTTGGTGTTGGCGGCCTTGAGTTGATCGCTGTCGATTTCTAGGACAACCACCGCTTGGTTGTTTGTGACGCAAGAAGCAGTCCGGGTGATGAGCCAGTCACGGACTTTGTCGTTCATGACGGGAAGGCCGCAAAGACGGTCCGATTCTTGGTATTCGGGCGGAATCGGGTTTTGGGGGTCGCCGACGCGGAAGCGTGGAGGGATTGAAGCATATCCCGATCCGATCTGCTGCTCCAGCTGAGAGCGGTACTTATTTTCCTGTCCAGGTGTTTCTGGAGAGGCTGGTGAGGGGGGCATAACCTTGAGCATAACAAATATGGGAGTGAAGGTAAACGTAGGGGTGAGTGTTGTAAGGATTGTGGAGTGGGTGTACAATTAGTGTTGTTATTTCGCACTCCGGTGGTGTCTCCTTAATCAAGGCATCGGAGGAGGTATAAGGAGATATGGCAATTACCAATACAACTGTTATTGAATTGGATCCACGAGACACGAGTTATGACCTGGCGGGGAGGGCGGTTGAGTGGCTGGTGGTGATGAGGGCGTTAAAACAGGTTTCACCGAAGGAGGTGGAGAGGATAGGTAAGGAGTTGGCGGATATTCAAGCCGAGGCAATCAGGACGAGGAAGTTGGGAGGAGAACGGATCAGGCTGTAAATGTTATGGCAGAGGTGACGCTTAAAGATTTGCTGGAGGCGGGGGCACATTTCGGACACCAGGCCAGGCGGTGGAACCCGGCCATGGCCAAGTATATTTACGGTAAGCGGGGAGGAATCCATATTTTTGATTTGGTTCAGACAAAGAAGGGATTGGACGAAGCGGTCGAGTTTGTAAAAAAATTGACGGGAGAGGGCAAAGTAATTTTGTTTGTGGGGACAAAGCGGCAAGCGGCGGCGACAGTGAAAGCGGCGGCCGAGCGGGTGGGAATGCCGTATTTGAGTGTGCGCTGGATCGGGGGACTGCTGACTAACTGGGCTCAAATGGAGAAACGGATTCGAAAGATGTTTGACATGAAGGACAAGCGGGAGAAGGGTGAATATAAAAAATATACTAAGAGAGAGCAGATTTTGATTGACAGGGAGATTGCCAAGCTGGAGAAATTTTTTGGCGGAGTGGCGAAAATGGGAAAACTACCTAGCGCCTTGTTTGTGGTGGATTCACATCGGGAGGAGGTGGCAGTGCGAGAGGCGGTTAGGATGGGAATTCCGGTAGTGGCATTGGTGGATAGCAATGCGGATCCCAATTTGACCGACTATGTGATTCCCGGCAATGATGATGCGGTAAAGTCGGTGGAGTTGGTGGTGGGGGCGGTAGCGGACGCTATTGCTGAGTCTAAGAGTGTAAGAGTGGAAGAACAGGAGGAGAAGAAATGAAAGTTTCTATTGAAGATATTAAAAAACTTCGTGAGAAGATGGGGGCGGGGGTGTCTGACTGCCGGCAAGCGCTGGAGGAATGCGGGGGGGACATGAAGAAATCCGAGGAGTGGCTGAGACAAAAAGGGATGGAAAAAGCTGCCAAAAAAGCGGATCGGGAGGTGAAGGCCGGAGCAGTGTTTTCTTATGTGCACCACACAGGCAGGTTGGGGAGTATGGTGGCGCTGGCATGCGAGACGGATTTTGTGGCAAAAACCGATGATTTTCAAAAGTTGGGTCGGGAACTGGCTTTGCAGGCGGCGTCGGCCGGGCCGGCGACGGCGGAGGAACTACTTGAGCAGGAGTATGTGCGAGATCCCAGCAAAAAGGTCTCGGAACTTATTAAGGAAGTGATTGGGAAGTTGGGCGAGAATATACAGATAATTGACTTCAAAGTGGTACGCGTATAGAATCCGCATAATGTTTCAGGTGTTACTGGATTTGGCTCGGGGGTGGGCCGGTTTGAGGAAAGAAGAGGTAGTGGAGGTGGGACCTGAGGTGAGGAAATGTACCGTTACGGGATGTGAGTTTGCCGAGGGTGGTCCATGCAAGGCATTGGAGTATGCGCATTTGGTACAGACGGGCCGGATGCATTGGTATGACGGGATGGAGTTGAGCGTGGGATGTCTGATGGAGAGAGAGGCCGTCCAGGTTCGGATGAAGGGGAAGGAAGCGGAGGTGTAGGTTTATGGTGGAATGGTTTAGGAAATCGGTTGAAGCTGTGAGGGTAAGGGCGGAGAGAGGGGCTTTGATGGGGGAGATAGAGGACGTTGAGAAGATGGCGGCGGTGGGTTTTCCCATAGTGGATGGGTTATTTCCGCTGCTGTCTGGAAGCCGGAGGTACGGGAAGTGGTATGATCAGGCAAAAGTGAGGTCTGAGCGGGTGTGGATGGAGAGGACGTCACAACCGGTGCCGGACGCGGTTGAGGAAGCCAGGCAACGGGTGATTGATTGGTCGCGCCGAGCAGGGGATGATCAGGATATTCTGGACATGTTAAGTAAGATGCTGGAGAAATGGGGTGAGGAGGCTAATAGGGGCAAGGGGGGAAAGGCAGCGTTTCGGGTGGATGGTGAGGCGGTGGAAGCGGCTGAACTGAGACGGTTTGCGGGGGAAATGGTAATACATGATGTGGAGCGGGTAGCTGCGGCCTTGGTGGGTCTGGAAGCGGAATTGATGCGCAAGAAGGGGGAGGTTTAGGGCGGTTTGGGTTGCAGTTGGTTGACAGATTTGGTATAATTTATATATGGCAGCCACAGGGGAACTATCGAGACAGGAGAGGATATTTAGTGCGGCGAGAAGGATTAATATCGCGTTGAGTCCGGCCTTGGCGGCGCAGGCGGTTGATAATGCTTATGAAGGTATTCTGAAGGGGGACTTGACGGAAGAGGAGGCTTTGGTTATGCTGGAAACAACGGCAGTTAAGGCTGAAGCGGGAACTTTGAAAGTGGTCGGTCAGACTTAGGATAGTGGTATACTAGTGACGTGATGGTGGATTTGGAAGAAGTAAAGAGGAAGATGGCGGCCGCGGTGGATTTTACGCGGCGGGAGGTGGCGAGTATTCGGACTGGACGGGCGAACCCGGCGATAGTCGAGAATGTAATGATTGGGGCATACGGGGGGACGGCAAGGATGAAGGTGGTGGAGTTGGGTACAATTTCCGTACATGAAGCACAGCAGCTGGCGATTTCTCCTTATGACCAGTCGATTATCGGGGATATCCGGCGGGATTTGGAGGCGGCGAATTTGGGGGTGACGCCGGTAATTGATAACGGGGTTATCCGGATGACCTTTCCGCCGCTGACGGCTGAGCGGAGGCTGGAGTATGTGCGGATGCTGCACGTAAAGCTGGAAGACGGGCGGGTGAAGGTACGGCAGATTCGGCACGACAAGATGAGCGAGCTGAAGAGGCAGTTTGAAGAGCGGGTGATAACCGAGGACGATCGGCATAGTTGGGAAAAAGAGTTGCAGGAAGTTACTGATGAGATGATGGAAATGATTGAGAGTATGGGGAAAAAGAAGGAAGAAGAATTGAAAACTTTATAAGCCTGTAGTATATTGAGACTATGTCTTACAGACCTGATTCGTCGTTTGAGTCGAGAGCCATTCAATTGCCTGGTCCGGTGCTGCAAAGGGATAAATTGAAAGAGAAATTTGATACATTGTTAAGTTATGTGGGGTGGGCGACATTGGCGGCGGGAATAATTTATGTATTGACTCACATACCACCTGAACCTGTTGGCGCCTGGAGATAGTGATGGTTTATTTTTGGCAGATTTCCCGGTAAACTGGCGGGGATGGACTTGCAAGCGATGTTGGTTTTTCTGGCGGTATTATCGGTACTGGTGATGGTGCACGAATTGGGGCATTTGCTGGCGGCAAAATATTTTGGGATTAAAGTGGAAGAGTTTGGATTGGGACTACCGTTTACCAAGGCCCTGATTAAGATAAAATTTAAGGGCACCGATTATTCGGTATACCCCTTGATTTTTGGGGGGTTTGTGAGATTGCAGGGAGAGGAAGGGCCCTCCTTCGCCAAGGCTTCGCAGGGTAAAACTAGTTTTTGGGAGCGCGGCCGGAAGCAGAGAATGGCGGTGCTTTTGGCCGGAGTGGTGATGAATGTGATTTTGGCGGTGGCAGGATTTGCCCTGCTATACGGCCATATCGGAGTGCCAGGACAAGTGAGAGAAAAAATTACTCTAATAAAAATTGAGCCAGGGTCGCCGGCCCAGGAGGCGGGTCTTTTGGTTCACGACCGGATAACTGCTGTTGAGGGACGGGAGGTAAATTTTTCCGATTTTACGAGAATCTTGCGGTCCTGGGGCGGGCTGAAAGTGAATTTGGAGGTGGAGCGGGGCGGGGGGACGAGTTTGTTTGAAGGGATTACTGAGAATCGGGTGGAGAAGTTGACTGTGGTGGTGATGCCGCGCTTGAGTCCGCCTGAAGGGCAGGGGCCGCTGGGGGTGGTAATTGCTAGTTTTCCGTATTTGCAAGTCAGGCAGTGTGCAGGGTTAAGAGCGGAGTGTGTAGGGGGCATATTGGGGGCGGCGGGGAAAGCGACAGTGACTTGGGGCGGGAGAGTGATTCTGGGATTGAGGGAAATTGGTAAGAGTTTGACTGCGGGCAAAGTACCGCAGGGGGTGGGCGGACCGGTAGTGATTTATGAATGGACAAAAGTGGTGGCTGAGGGCGGATTTTGGCCGATTGTGGAGTTGGTGGCTATATTGTCGGTCAATTTGGCCATATTTAATATTTTGCCAATACCGGCTTTGGATGGGGGGCGGATGCTGTTTGTGTGGCTGGAGTGGGTGAGAAAGAAGAGATTGGAGCCGGAACTGGAGAAGAAAATAAACTCCTGGGGGTTTGCATTTCTGATTGGCCTGGTAATTTTGATCACCATGCAGGATTTGATCCGGACGGGGATTTTGAAGAAGTAATGAAACTGGGGGAGTTTGATTACCAGCTGCCTAAGGAACTGATCGCTCAAGAGCCGGTTAGACCTCGAGACCGAAGCAGATTGATGATTGTAAATCGCTTGGCGAGGACGATAGAGCATGATTATTTTTACAACTTGCCGAAGTATCTGCGGCGGGACGATTTGCTGGTGTTTAATGACACGAAAGTATTTCCGGCGAGACTGGTGGGAAAAAAGGAGAGCGGGGGGAGAGTGGAGATACTTCTTTTGACCAGTGAGGGCGGCGGTTGGAGATTTATCGGTAAAAATATCGGGAGGGCGAAAAGAGTAATTTTTGGGAACGGTTTGGAAGGGGAAATTGTGCGACCCGGGGTAATAAAGTTTAATGTTGATAGTAACCGATTGACGGTATTAATTGATAGGATCGGGTACACACCGGTACCACCTTATATCCACCCGAGAGGGGCATGGCCTGAACCGAAATTGAGGCGAATGTATCAGACGGTTTATGCGAGGGAATTCCGTCTGCGGGCTGGCGGGATGGGGAGTGCGGCGGCGCCGACGGCGGGGTTTCATTTCACAAAAAAAATGCTGGCGAAAATTCCTAAAAAGATTTTTGTGACGCTTTGGGTGGGATTGGGGACTTTTGCGCCGGTGAGGGAAGAAAATATTGAAGAGCATAAAATGCATGAAGAGCGTTTTTCGATTTCATCTGGGACAAGGGCTGAAATCTTGAGAGCTAAGAAGGGTGGAGAACGAATTGTGGCCGTGGGGACGACGAGTGTGAGAGTGTTGGAAAGTGATTGGACAAGAAATGAAACAAATATTTTTATTTATCCGGGGTATAAATTTAAGTATGTCGACACGATGATTACGAATTTTCATTTGCCCAAGAGTACGCTTTTGATACTGGTGTGCGCTTTTGCCGGGAAAGAGTTGGTTATGAAAGCTTATGAAGAAGCCATAAAAAAGAAATACCGGTTTTACAGTTTTGGAGATGCAATGCTGGTGGTGTAGAATGACGCGCATGGGAGTGGAGAACGGGTTAAAGGTGAAAGTGGGCGGGAGGTTCATGTTGCGAGTCACTGATACCGATGAATATTCAGTGGTGAAGACTTATGAATATTTGGTTCAAGTTATGGGTATGAGGACCGACGGGAACGGTGGAATGATGATGGATGTGGTTAGTGTCGATGGGGAAGTGTTTTACCCCCTGCCGGTAAAAAGGTGGAGATATTTGTGGGATCAATTGGTGAAGGAGGTGCCTGAGGGAGAGGTAAGGGTGGTCACCTATAATATGGGTCTAGTTAGGATAAAGGAGATTGGGTAAAGTGGGTTGTGGTAAAATCTGGCGCGTATGGCGCGACCCAAGGAGTGGCTGTCGGACCTGAATGTAAGAAGAAGTTCGATGACAAGGGTAAATCCGGGATGTATTTTCGGGTCGCATGAATGTTGGCACGGGTGCGCTGCTGAGTTGGGGTTGAAGGCGGAGATAGTTGGGGAAAGGATAACGACGGATGGGCAGGTGGATAGGTACTTAAAAAGGGTGAATTGCGGGGTTTTGGAGAAGGCGGTGAAGAAGGCGAGGCAGGACGGGAACGGGGTGGAGGTGGATGTGGAGAAGTTGTACGAAAGATTGGCCGATGTACGGGCGGATATAGCTGAGCTGGACGAGAAAATTGGAAAGGCTAAGGGGAGGAAGGATAAGAGGGAGGTAAGCTATTTGGTAAAGCAGAAGCGGATATGCAGTGCGAGTGCGGGTGGATTTGTGACGAAGTTACACCGCTTGGGTTTGGGTGAAGATGGAGACGGTTTTGAAGGTGAACCGGAGGTTGTGGATTGAAGCTAGCCGGTAGTATGTGAGTTCACGGGATTTGAAAAGGTGATGCAAATAGGCGCGGGTGTAGTCGCGGCAAGTGGTGCAGTCGCATTGGGAATCGACGGGGTTTTGGTCCAATTTGAATTGCGATTTGCTGATATCGATGCGCTCGTTTTTGGATTCGCTATTGTAGAGCAGGCCGGCGCGGGCCAGGCGGGTAGGGGCCACGCAATCGCACATATTGGCTCCGGCTTTGAATACATTTATGAGGTCGGAGGGGCGAGTGCCAACACCCATGGCGTAGAGGGGCAAGTTTTTGGGAAGCAGGTCGCGGACTGCGGCGATTGTTTCTGAGGTCTGGCGGGGATTGGAGCCGATGACGGCGCCGCCTATGGCTATACCGGGTAGATCCTGGGCTACAACAAATTTGGCGGATTCACGGAGCAAGTCAGGAAATTCGCCGCCTTGGATAATTCCATACAGAGCGGGAGAGTGTAAGAGTTTAAGAGTGGAAGTATGTTGTTTCCAGGTTTTGATGCATCGGAGTAGCCAAAGGTGGGTTCTGCTCATGGCCTCTTTGGCGTACTCATAAGATGCGTTTTTGGGGATGGAATGGTCAAAAGCCATGATGATGTCCGATCCGATATCCAACTGGGACTGGGTGGCAGTTTCTGGCGTGAGAAAGTGAGTGGAGCCGTCGATGTGGGACTTGAACTCGGCCCCTTCGTTGGTAATTTTGGGGTGTAAAGATTGGATTTGAAAGCCTCCGGAGTCGGTAAGAATGGGGTGGGGCCAATTCATAAATTTGTGGATGCCGCCGAGACGTTTGATATTATGGGAACCCGGGCGAAGGTAGAGGTGATAGTTGTTGGCGAGGATGATTTGGGCTCCGACTTGTTCTAGATCTTGGCGGGAAAGGGATTTGACGGCAGCGGCGGTGCCTACGGGCATAAAGACCGGAGTGGAAACCGGGCCGTGGAGAGTGGTAATAAGCATTGATGCGATTTTAATACACATCTTGACATGGCTGTTTGGATTGTGGTGTACTTTATGTGTGTTAAGGAGAAAGTTGGTAACGGCAATGATACTGGGGACAATGATAATGCCTGTGGTTGCGGGGGCTGTGGGGGAGAGAGCGGCCGTAAAAGCCGTTAATCAAAATATGCGGGATGAGAAGAAAAAGTCCGTGGTGGTGAGGTTTAATTTGAGAATGACCGAGATGAATCAGAAAGCGATGCGGGTATTTGGCGAAAGATTGGAGAAAATGAGGAAAGCAGTGGATAGGGTGAGCGATGCGACCAGTGATCAGACTGTCCGGGAGGCGATAATTGAGGCCAGGGCGGCAATTGCCCAAGCTCAGGAAGCGATTAATACCCAGGCTGACAAAGTTTACGTGGTGGACACGGCGACGGATGCGACGGCGGGTTACCTGGTGAGGGGGAGGATTGCGGCGATGAAAAGGGATATTTTGGAGGTGCGAAAAACCGTTATTGAAGCCCGGCATACAACAGTGGAGGCGATGAAGGCACTTGCCGCCAGTCGAGGTGGATCATGAAAGCTAAACAGACATATCAGAAGCTGAGCGTAGGATTGTTGTCAGTAACTATTATAGTGGTGACAAGTTTGCTGCTGTATTTGAAGTTGGGCTTTGGACGGAGAGATGTGGAGCAGAAAATGATGGAGCAGGAGAAGGCTGAGGAGTTTCAGATCGAAGGGGACTGGGGGGCGGGTGAACTGCTGCAATTGGAAAAGGATGCGGTGGGGTTGTAATGATATTGAGGAATTGGTTATAATTGAGCAATGGAGAGTTGTGTGTTTTGCAAAATTGCAGCGGGGAGCTTGCCTGCGGAGAAGGTTTATGAAGACGATGAAATGATCGTAATTCCAGATAAAAATCCGGCTGCGGCAATACATTTATTGTTTATTTCCAAGTCTCACGGGGAAGAATTTCACAGTGTGGATCCGGGCAAATTGGCGAGGATGCTGGGTAAGGTGAGGGAGAAGATTGCGGAGCTAAAAATGGCTTACAGAGTAGCTATGAACGGGATGGGGGCGACACTTGTCTCAAATCATCTGCACATTCATTTATTGGAGAAGGTTTCGGCCGATAGGCCGGTTTAGAAAGGGGGGTGGAATGAAAAGATGCCAACAGTGGTACGAAAGAAGCCGGGACAGTCAGATGACCGGCTTATTGCCGATTTTAGAAAGAAAATACTGGCGGACGAAGTGATCGATGAAATTAAAGATCGGGTGTTTCACAAAAAGCCGTCGGTGGTTAAGCAAGAGAAAATTAAGGAGAGGCGGAAAAATAGGGGGCGGAGGAGTTATTGATGCTGTCTGACAAAATCAGGGTCGATTTGAATACAGCCATGAAGGCGAGGGATTCCTTGCGGGTGTTGGTGCTGAGGATGGTGCTGTCGGAGTTAAATTACAAAAAAATTGAAATACAGAAGGAGTTGACGGACGAGGACGTGGTGACAGTAATCCAAAGGGAGGTTAAAAAGAGACGGGAGGCGGTTGAATCATATCGGGCGGGAGGACGAGTCGAACAGGAAGAACAAGAAAAAAAAGAGCTGGCGATTTTGCAGGAGTACCTGCCAAAGCAGATGGGAGAGAAAGAGATAGTGACTGAGCTTGTGGGAATGGATTTACCTAAAGATTTTGCGGCGGCGATGAAAGTGGCAGGGCCAAAGTTTCGCGGGAAAGCAGACGGCGCTGTCGTGGCAAAGTTAGTCAGGGGGATGGTGAATGGTTAAGTACAAAACCGACGTTGTTGAAGACGGGCGGGAGTATGATGTCTGGCTGGCTGGTAAAGAGGAAATGGGGAGTTTGGGGAAGAAATGGATGAAGGATGAGGTGTTTCACGAGGTGATCAGCTGGCCGCTGGAGGAGAAGGGGCTGGGGCCCGACGGAGTGTGGAGGCTGGGGGATGTGGTAGTGTATAAAGACGCGAAGAACAGAGATTTTTTGATTGAACACGGAGTAAGACATTTGTTGGGTCAACATCACGAGTGACCATTTTCCCCATATTGTAACGATCGTAAATTTGTAGGAATATGAGAATGTGAGACAAAAGACGAAAAGAAAGCTGAAGGCCACGGTGAGGGCGGTATTGGCAGTCTTGGACAAGAGTTTTGATTGGGTTGTATTTTCTAAGTCTGAATCTCGGAGAAGGTTAAAGAAAATGTCAGAGGTGAGCGCGGCTGATGAATATTGGAAGGTCTACTATGCAAGTTCGATTGAGGATGGGATAGGAAGGCTGTTGCGGAGAGGGATGGTGGAGGTAAGAGAGACGCAAGGCGGGACGGAGGTGCGGATAAGCGATAAGGGTAAAACCGAGGTTTTGAAATACCGGCTGGCTGAACTGGAGTTGAAGGCGCCAGTAAGTTGGGATAAAAAATGGCGGATAGTGATGTTTGATGTAGCGGAGGTGGAAAGGAGAAGAAGGGACGAACTGAGGAAGTGGCTGTTGAAGCTGGGGTTGAAGCAGATACAAAAAAGTGTGTGGGTTAGCCCATATCCTCTGGACAAAGAAGTGAGGTTTTTACGTGAGGTACTGGGGGTGCCACATTCGGTGAAATTGATAACTGCTGAAAGAATAGAGAATGATGAGGAGCTAAGGGAATTATTTGATTTGTAATAATTGCGATATCATAACGATCGTGAAATTGGGGAAATAATTGAAGCCGGATTGAGTTAATGGGGAGGGAATGTGTACAGTTGAAAGGATAGGTCGGGTGGTGTAAACAGATGGTATGACCTTGTATTTGAAATACCGGCCGCAAAAAATAGCGGAGCTGGATTTGAAATCGGTGAGAGAGCGGCTGGAGGCGATGGTGAAATCCGGTAGAGACTTACCGCATGCGTGGTTATTCTCGGGACCAAGAGGGACGGGGAAAACGAGTACTGCCAGGATATTGGCTAAGTATGTCAATTGCCGGGGTAAGGATAAGCCCTGCAATAAATGCGAGACGTGTGTGTCCATTACGAATGGTTCGTGTCCTGATGTAATTGAGATTGATGCGGCGTCTAACCGGGGAATTGATGAGATCCGGCAATTGCGGGAACGGGTGGGATTGGCGCCGATGACTACGGATTACAAAGTTTACATAATTGATGAGGCGCACATGCTGACTACTGAGGCGGCCAACGCGTTATTAAAAACTTTGGAAGAGCCGCCGGAGCATGTGTTGTTTGTGTTGTGTACAACGGAATCTGAAAAACTGCCGGAGACGGTAGTGAGCCGGTGTGCGGTAGTGAGATTTGGCCGGCCGAGTATTGACGAGATTTCCGATAGATTGGAGAAAGTAGCAAAAAGCGAGAAGGTTAAGCTGGATTTGGGAGATATTAAAGAAATTGCAGCTGCGGCTAGGGGGAGTTTTCGGGATGCGGTGAAACTGTTTGAGCAGGTGATGCTGGGAGAGGGAGATGTGAAGAAAATGTTGGGGGCATCTGACAAATCCGACCCGCAAGAATTTTTGGGAATGGTGAGGGCGGGCAAAACCAAAGAAGCGTTGGGTCGGGTGGACGAGCTTGTGCAGGGAGGGGTGGATTTGAGGAAATTTGTGGAGAAGTGTGTGGAGTTGTTGAGAGAAGAGTTGATAGGTTCGGTGACAAATGAAAAAACCGCAAATTCCGGTGAATTGATTAAACTTATCGAAGGCTTGGAAAAAGCTTATGGGAGGATGAAGGATGCGGCGGTAGTGCAATTGCCGATAGAAATCTTTGTTATAGAAAACTCGAAAGCTCCAGTAGGTTTTGAACCTCAGTCACGCCCGTCGAACGGGCAGGCCCCAAATGCTAAACAACCTCCAAGTTCTATCGAGCAAAAAATCAAACCGCAGATTTCAGGACTTGTGACCGGGGGAAGTAAGCTGGATGATGTGATGGGCAAATGGCAGGAGGTGATTAAGGCGGTCAGACCCAAAAACCACTCGGTGGAAGCTTTGCTGAGATCTACAAGACCCGTGGATTTTGATGGGCGGGACTTGGTCCTGGAAGCATTTTATGAGTTTCATAAGAAACAGTTGGAGACCGAGAGGTGCAGGTTGATTGTGGAGGAAGCAGTGGGAGAGATATTGGGGGTGGGCCAGGTTAAGCTGAAGATGAAATTGGGAAATAGCCCGGTCCGGGTGCAAAAAGTAACAGATGATTTGAAGAGTGATGAGCTGATCGAAACAGCCCGGGAGATATTCAAGTGAGGTTAACCTCTGAAGAGAGACAGAACCCAAATTAATAGAATAAAAGACCAGAAGGTAATTAAAACGATCGTGATTGCGGTTTTAAGTTTCATTGTAGGGAAAATTCCTCGGTGTGGATTTTATGATGAGGGATGCCGAGTTGGTGAAATTGGTTTCTGAGGTTTTCCATCATGGGGGGAGGGCCGCAGATGAATATCGCTGGGGAAATTCTTGCGCTGGAGCTTTTGAGAATTGTTTGGGCGTCCAGGCGACCGGAGAGGGAAGTGAAGTGGGGAGAAAGGCGCAAGTTGGGCAGTGATTTGGCCAGGCCTAGGAGTTCGTTAAGATAGACAGCTTCGGACTTATCTTTGACCGAGTAATAGAGATCTATTTGGTAGTCGGGGTGATTGGGAAGACTCGAGGCCATGCTCATGAAGGGTGTGATGCCGATTCCGCCAGCGATCCAGATGTGGTTTTTCTGGGGATAGTATAGATAGGAGAATCGGCCAAAAGGGCCTTCGATTAAGGCTGTGGTTTTGGGCTTGAGCGATGGTAATTCGCGGGTGTAGTCGCCTATGGCCTTGGCGGCGATCGTTATGTTGGGGGAGTCCGGGGGTGAGTTGATGGAAAAAGGGTGGGTCTCGCTTAACTTATTGTCTTTGAGGTTGATGAAAATGAATTGACCGGGGTCAAATTTGATAGGTTTGTCAACCGGAGTGAAGACAATTTGGGTGACGGATCCTCCGGCCAGCGGGTTTATGGAGTTGACTCGGTAGGGGGTGCGGCGGACGAGAAAACGGCCAAGAACGGTTCGGTAGACGTGAATGGATAGACTGAGGGTGACGAGGGAGAGCATGTAGATTCGCAGGGGGAAAAAAGAGGAAATGTCGCTGGGAATGAAGAAGGCGTGCAGACTGGCCAAAAAAAGGGTTAACCCGAGGAATTTGTGGGTGAGGCGCCAGATGTGATAGGGGAGGCGGGAGTAGAAAGTGATGATGAGAAGTGAAGTGAGAAGAAAGTGGGCGGCCAGGCCAAAGTTGAGGGGCCAGTTTGAGACGGATGGGAGGAGCAGGCGGAGTGCGGATTTGGCCGAAGTGAAGAGGTAGGTGCTGATGATTAAGGCGGGATGGAAAAGCAAAGAAATAAATGCTAAACCGCCGATGATGTGGTGAGCGATATAGACACGGTTCATGCCGCCAAAGAGTGACTCAAAAAACTTGAACCGCCCGGAGAGAATAATGGAGAGACAAAAGAGGGATAGGCCTAGGAGAGCCGCAATTTGGCCCAGACTGAGCAGGGTGACTAGGGGTGAGGAGAAACGCTGTACCAGCGGTCCGTTTTGGGACCAGAGGAGAATAGGGATAACGCAGATAATAAGGACAACTAACCAGCCTGGAGTTTTGACCATTGAATTTATCCTAACATGGATTTAGAATTCAGATTCATGGGGATAGGGGATACTATCAAGAACTTGGGAGACATTAATAAACTGCGTCAGCAGGCGATGCAGATGCAGAAAAACCTGTCGGCTCAGCAGATTACCGTGGAGGAAAGCGGAGTGACTGTGGTGATTACCGGGGACCAGAGGATAATGGATTTGAAAATCCAGGGGATTGGCAATCCTGTGCTTAATGATGTTTTGAATAAGGCGATTCGCAAGAGCCAGGAATTGGCGGCCAAGGAATTGATGAATATCTCCGGCGGGCAGGGGATGGGGTAGTCTCCTCAGAAGATTTTTGGTGTAACTTATAGTATAATAGATGTATGTCTAAGGTGGAGGGGCTGATGGCTCAAGCCGGTTGCACTGAAGCCTATTGTCCTGGAAATTTGGGAGTGGAGGGAAGATGTTTTGAGGATGCAATTTTGGCGGAGCTGGTTGGGCCGGGGAATGTTGTGGCGGAAGCAGAGAGATGCGAGAAGGGAAAGACTGGGTGTCCATTTGCTGACTTGTGCCTGGAGCGGAATAAAGAAAACATTGCCAGAGCGCGGGCAGAGGTGGAGGCGGCTGGAAAGCGGCAAGAAGAAGAGATAAGGAAAGGTACAAGAAGGCGTAAGAAGAGGTAAAATCTGGGAGTGAGAGTTGCCAGGGCGATTACAAATTTGATTGAGTCTTTTGAACGGCTGCCGGCGATTGGGCCCAAAACGGCGGCCCGACTGACTTATTATCTGCTGCATGTGCCGCAGAGTGAGCTGGACAAGTTTGGCGAGGCGGTGCTTAGTTTGAAGCGTAATACTAAAGAGTGTTCGATTTGTCACAACATCTCGGAGATGGATCCGTGCAATATTTGCGCGGACGTTGGCCGAGACAAGGACGCAATTTGCGTGGTGGAACAGCCGCTGGATGTGCTGGCGATTGAAAGGGGTAACGGATACAAGGGCGTGTATCATGTCCTGCATGGAGTGATTGACCCACTGCATAATATCGGTCCGGACGAAATTAAGATTGCTGAGCTTTTGGGGAGAGCCGGTGGGGCAAAAGAAGTTATATTGGCGTTGAATCCGAATATGGAAGGAGAGGCAACCTGCCTATATATAAAAAGACAGTTGAAAGGCGTGAAGGTGACACGACTGGCGCATGGGTTGCCGATTGGGGGGGATATTGAATATGCCGATGACCGGACCTTGACACACGCGATGGAGGGACGAAGAGAATATTAAATTAACCTAATTGACCTAATTATTCTAATTAGTCTAAGAATATGATAAAACCACATGCGTTAAAAGTTGGAGACACAGTTGGGGTGGTGGCGCCGTCGGATGCGGTGGAGAGGAAGGGAGTGGAGAAAAGCTTGGGGGTAGTCAAGGCTTGGGGGTTGAAAGTGAAGGTGGGTGGGCATGTGTACGCCAAAGTGGGAGATTTTATGGCGGGGACGGCGGAGGAAAGAATGGAGGACTTGAAGGCCATGATTTATGATGACGAAGTCAAGGCAGTTTGGGCGGCGTCGGGAGGGTACGCGGTGACGGAGGTGATGCCTGTGTTTAATCGGGAGACCATAGAATACTTGAAGAGCCATCCAAAGTGGTTTGTTGGTTACTCCGATGTGTGTTTGATATTAAACGTTATGACGAGCTTGGGGATGGTGTCTGTGATGGGACCGAATATATGGGGACTGGACGAGTGGGATAAGTCCGGTTTGGAGATGCTGCGGAAAGTGTTGTTCGGCCCCCCTTCGCGTGAAGCTTCGGAGGGGTACGGAGGTATTGGGACCAGTGCTAACTGGAAATCTGGGTTGGCCGGAGTAGCCGAAGGGCGAGTGGTGGCTTCGAATCTGGAACTTTTGATTTTGTCATTCGGGACCCGATTTGATCCAATAATGCATGGAGAGGGAGATATCCTTTTGGGGCTTGAGGAGTTGGATATAGATAAGAGTATGCTGCAGAGGCAGATAGACGTAATTTTGAACCATAAAAGAACAAAGAGGATCAAGGGGGTAATAGTGGGCAGGCTGACTAATATTTTGGAAAAATCATATCCCGAGTGGGGAATGAAAGTTACGCCTGAAGAACTAATCAGGGGCAGGGTGAAGAAGTTTGGGGTGCCGCTGGCTTTTTGCGGGGACTTTGGGCATCCGGATTGGGCATATGGGAATTTTCAGGGGATAAAGCGCCTTTTTCATAATAGGCAGTTTTATCCGCTGGTGAACGGGGTGAGGGCAAGATTGACTGTGGGTGAAGAATGTAAACTGGAGTATCTGGAAGAGGTGGGTGTAGGGTAGAATGAGATATGCAAGTGAAGCCGAAAAATCCGTGGGAGGGCAGTTTTGAGAATTTGACCGGCCAGGCAGGCGGGCGGGCAAAGAGGGTGGTAGCGGATGTGGTGAAAGCGGGGGCGGATGATGTAAAAAAGCAGATTTTTGGGGAAGCGGGACCGGCCGAACTGACTGCGCCTCAACAGGAGAAGGTTAAGGTTGACGAGGGGCGCAGGATGGCAACGATGAAGCAGAGGATGAAAGAGATGGATGAGGCGATAAGGAAGGCGGGTGAAGAGAGAACCAGAAAAGAGCAGGAGAGTGTAAGGGTGGAAGAGCGGGAGAAAAAGGCGGCTTTTGCCAAGGCCGAGGCGGCTAAAAAGGATCCATTGTGGAAGAAGATGCTTAAGGGATCACAGGGTTCGGGGGAAAGGAGAGCTGATGCCGGGGGGTAAGACGATTGACCTAAATAACCTGTTGATCTATTATCTAAGCAATGGCCAAGTCACAAGACACAAAATCCAAAAACCTCAAGCCGCCGAAAGTGACGGGGTATGACCGGGGGCCGAGGGATTGGTTCAGGGGGTCAACGGGGTTTTTCAACAAGAGTCTCAAAACTCAAAACAGAAGTTTTATCGGGATGAGGCGTGGGAGTAAATAGTATGGCGGTTTTTCGCTGTGAGAAGTCGGGGGAAGCGGTTGAGGTGCATTGGTTGGGAACTGCGTTGGTTGTGAAGTGGGAGTCTAGGGATTAGAATTTGGGAGTGAGAATTTATAACAGTTTAAGCCGAGAGATTGAGGAAGTGGTGCCGGTTAAAAAGGGGAAAATAGGAATGTATACGTGCGGAATGACGGTCTACGACTATGCCCATATTGGCCATGGGCGCAAGTATGTATATGACGATGTACTGAGGCGGATATTGGCTAATAACGGGTGGGAGGTGACGCACGTCCAGAATGTGACTGATGTGGGGCACTTGGTGTCGGACGAGGATGAGGGTGAGGACAAGATGGAGAAGGGGGCTAAAAGGGCAGGAAAGACGGTGTGGGAGGTGGCCAGGTTTTTTGAGAAGGATTTTTTTGAGACGAATGACCGGCTAAATATCCTGCGGCCGACGGTGGTGGCCAGAGCGACTGATTATATTTCCGAAATGATCGAGCTGGCGGCTAAGCTTGTGGGAAAAGGGTTTGCTTATGATACCCCCGAAGCGGTGTATTTTGATGTGGGGAGGTGGCCGCGGTATGACGGACTGTTTGGGATGAAGATGAGTGAGAAACAGACGGCGGTGCGGGAGGGGGTGCGGTCGGGAACTTATAAAAAGCATCCGGAAGATTTTGCCTTGTGGTTTAAGCGGGTGGGGAGATTTGCTAATCATCAGATGCATTGGGATTCTCCCTGGGGAGATGGATTCCCGGGGTGGCATATCGAATGCAGTGCCATGGCGATGAAGTATCTGGGGGCGACTGTGGATATTCACACTGGGGGGGTGGAACACCAGATGGTCCATCATCCCAATGAGATTGCCCAATCGGAGGGGGCGACGAGCAAGCAGTTTGTGAAGTACTGGGTGCACTACGCGCATTTGATGATGGATGGGGCGAAGATGGCCAAAAGCGTGGGGAATGTTTTGATGGTAAAAGACGTGGAGGCGAGAGGATTTTCACCTATGGCTTTGAGGTATTTGTATTTGACTGCTCATTACCGAACACCTTTGAATTTTACCTGGTCGAGTATGGCGGCGGCGCAGAGAGCTTATGACAAGCTTAAAGAGTTTGTGGTTGTCGCTAGACAGAAAGGGACTGGGGTGAGAGCTGAGCTTTCGAGGGAAAAGCTAAAAAAGCTGGAGGGATATGGGGACAGGTTTGGCGCGGCGATAAACAATGATATGAAACTGCCGGAGGCGATGGCCGTAGTGTGGGAGATGATGAAGAGTAATGTTCCTGATTTGGATAAGGCGGAGGCTCTTTTGGATTGGGATGGGGTGCTGGGATTAAATTTGTCCGCAGCTTTGGTGGGAGGGAAGGCAGAGCCGCCGATTGAAGTGCGGGAGTTGGCGGCGGTGCGGGACACTTTGCGGCAGCAGGGTTTCTATGTCCGGGCGGACGAGACGCGGGTGGAGATTGAAAAGATGGGGTGGGAGGTAGAGGATACCAAGATGGGACCGAAACTTAAGAAAATTACTAATTACTAATTTCTAATGCAAAACAAGATTTTAAAATTTATTTTGGTTTTGGATCTGATGGCGGTGAATACGCTGGTTGGTTACTTGGTTTATCGTTCATTGCTGGGAATAACAAAGACCGAAGTGACTAGTGTTGATAGGTGCGGGGAGGAGTGTCGGGCGGAGATTAAAAATCAGCTGGCGGGCTTGCAGGTAGGCAGCGACAATGGGGGAACTGTGGTGGTATTGCCGACTCCCACTCCTACACTCAAGCCAGTGGTGCAGCCTGCGGTAAAAAAAGTCAGGCGGGAGGAGATATTGACGATACCGGGGAGTGGATCGACCAGCTTGAGAGAGTGGACAAATCTTTCCGGCACGGAGTTTTATTTTGATACCCGGGACTATCCGGGGCTAATAGAGGTATATTTTGAGGCTAATTTGAAACTTCAGAACGGGAATGGCACGGCCTATGTGCGTCTATTTGATATTACAAACTCGATTGCTCCAGCCGGGGCTCAAAATGATACTGAATCGCAAGCTGATGTGTGGACCAAGTCGCAAAAGGTGTTTTTCTGGGCTGGTAAAAACCTGATTCGCGTCCAAGCCAAATCACTGACAGCCGATACAACCGTTTACAGTCAGGGGAGGTTGAGGATTGTGACTGAGAACTAGTTTAATATGATTGAAGCGGTGATATTTGACCTGGATGGCACTGTGTTAGACAACGAGGGGGAATGGGAGGAGGCTTTTTGTGAAGTGGCGAAAAAATTTTCAGTTACCAATTCTGGGTTTTCAATTGACGGATGGATGCACGAGCCGGGAATTGGGATAACCCCGAATTGGAGGAGGTATTTTCCTTCCGATTTGGCTAAAGTGGACGAGTTGTCCCGGGAGACTTGGGAAGCTTATAAACTTAAAACCCAGGAGGTAAAAGTCAAAATTAGGGAGGGGGTGGAGAAATTGGTGGAGAAGATTAAGGCGCGGGGGTGGATGACGGCATTGACTACGGGGAGCAGTTGGCATGTGGTTGAGGGGGAGCTGGAGGAGCTGGGGTTGTATTTGGCGTTTGATGTGACGACTACGGGGGAGGAAGTGCTGGTGCAAAAGCCCGATCCGGAGATATATTTGCTGACTGTGCAAAAGCTGGGGCTGGAGCCGGGTGAGTGTGTGGTAGTGGAGGATGCGGTGGCGGGGGTAAGGGCGGCTGTGGAGGCGGGGTGCTTGTCGGTGGGGTTGGAATCGGCCTATGCCCCGGAAAAATTGCTTAAGTCTGCCGGCGCAACGTGGGTGGTGAAAGAAATGGGGGAGGTTGCGGATTTGATTACCCGTACATAGGGTTAGTTGGGCCTTTGTAGCCTTGCATGGATTTTTCTGCTTCGGCCTTGCCTGCTTTGACGGCTTGGGTTTCGACGGGATTAGCAACACTGATGCCGGGGTGAGTATCGGAATCTAGCATATCCGGTTTTGTTGGCCATAATTTGTAGATGAGGGCGGCGCCTGCAGTGCCGGCAAAGAGCATGGCGGTTGCGGCGAGTACCCCAGGGTTCTCGGCGACTATTTTAGCCAATTCCATTCCCTGTCTTAACATTTCAGCAAGTGTGGGATCTGTCATAAGGTTATTTTAATACGGGGAGTGAAATTTGTCCAGTTGGGCGGGGGTGAGGTTTGCAGAGAGGATGCGATTAATTTTGAGCATGACGTTGTCTATGGCCCTTTTGGAAATTTCTTGCTGGTCTATACCGGGAAGGGATTGGATATGTGTGTCCAATTCCTGTGTGGATTTGGCCGACCTGGCTACGGAAAGTAAGTCTTCTTTTTTGTTGTTGGGAAGAGTCTCAGAGACGAGTCTGAGGATTTCGATGTTTATTTCTTTGAATATTTCGGATATGAGCTGTGTGGTTTTGGCTTCTTCGACGCCGGACTGGGTGAGTTTGGATTTGAGAAGGGCAAAAATATCCGGGGGAGGTGTGTCCATAGGTATATGATACCATGTATCTCGGAGTTGCATAATATGGTAAAATAGGAATATGGCAAAAGAATTCGCATTAGCTAGGCTATTTACTGGGATATTAAGCCCCGAAGAATTGGCCGCAAAACGAAGGGCGGAAGAGGAAATAATGAGCCAGGTATCAGGTAGCGCTGAGGCGGCTGAGGCTGATCCTACGGCGTATGATCCAAATGGCTTGGATAATAGGGCTCAGAGAGCTAGGGTTGCCGCAGTTCAACACGCTCGGGAAGGCAGTCCAGCAGAAAGGTTAAACCGCTTGGTTGGGTCATTGTTCCAGAGGCAAGTTAGTGAATAGTTAGGGGAATGGATAGGGCGGATTCAGGGGAAGAGGCCAAGTAGACGCGGAGGGTGATTGAGTCGCCGGGCTGGAGGTTTTTTTGGCCGAGGTCGACGGGGAGATAGAAATTGCCGAATTTGGAGGGTGAGGGGGCGTCTGTATTGACAGCCTGGAACAGGAGGGTGCGGCCAGTTGAATCGAGGACGAGCACTGTGAGGTGGTTATTTGGTGAGCGAGCGCGGCCGGCGACGGCAAACCTGAGCATAACTTTGTCTCTGGTCAAGGGGGCGAGTACAATAATGTCCGGCGGGTTGAGGCGGGGGATGAATCCGGTGACGAGCGAGGGTTGAAAGTAGTAGGTGAGAGCGGCGGCCAGGGTGAAGCCTGCTAGTATCGCTAAGGCAACTTTCATTGATATATAATAATACCACTATGCCGAATTTGTGGTTAGTATTTACGACTGGACTTTTGACTGGAGGAGTAACTTGCGTGGCGGTACAGGGCGGTCTTTTGGCGGCGGCCATAACCAATAACCAAGACGCAAGATTTAACAAAGTTTTGGGGTCGGTCGCGTTTTTATTGGCGAAATTGGTGGCGTATACCATATTGGGATTTGCCCTGGGGTGGGCAGGGGGCAAACTGCAATTTTCGCTGGTTACGCAAGGTGTGCTTCAGGCGGCGGCGGCGGTGTACATGCTGGGAGTGGGTTTGGCTCTTTTGGAGGTGCATCCGTTTTTCCGATATTTTATTTTGCAGCCGCCGAGATTTTTGACCCGGTGGATGAGGGGCCAGGCAAAAAGCGGGGCATGGTTTGCTCCGACGGTCTTGGGAGCGGCTACTGTACTTATCCCTTGCGGGACGACGCAAGCTATGATGGCACTGACGGTGGCTTCCGGAAAGCCGGTTTGGGGAGCGGCAGTAATGGCGGCATTTGTGGCGGGGACAAGCCCGGTATTTTTGGGGTTGGGAGTTTTGATGGCTAAACTGGGGGACGCTTTTAAACAAGGGTTTTTGAAGTACGCGGGATGGGCGGTAGTGGGAATGGCGGTGTGGAGCTTGAACACGGCCGGGGTCCTTTTGGGAAGCCCAATCAGCATTCAGAGCGCGTTGGCCAAATCGGAGTGTCTGATCAGTTTTTGCAGCGGGCAGGTGGCGGGGATGGCCAGCAACAGAGTGACCCTCGAGATCAGTCGCGGGGGATATGCTGTGTCTAATGCGGTGCGGGCAGGGCAGGATGTAGAAATGACAGTGGTGAATACGGACGGCAGGGGATGCCAACAGGCGATGACGATTCCGGCCCTGGGGATTTCTAAGGTTGTCAGGCCAGGTCAGAGCCAGGAGATTAGCTTCAAAGCTCCCCAGAAGCCTGGCAAGCTCTTGATTTCGTGCAGTATGGGGATGTACACTGGCGATCTGATAGTCATATGAAGAAGAAAGTTTATAAGCTGTCGGGAATGCATTGTACAAGCTGCAGTATGCTAATTGAAGGTGAGTTGGAGGATCAGCTGGGAGTGAAGGCGATGTGTAATTGGATCAAGCAGTTGGTGGAAGTGGAGTTTGATCCCAGAGCGATAAACGAGCGGAAAATAAAAGAGATAATTGAAGAACAAGGGTACAGAGTGGTGGGCGAGGATTGATTTTCGAGTTTTGTTCGGGTATATATTAGGGCATGGGTGTGCCGCTGGCGGAGAGGTTGAGACCAAAGAGTCTGGATGAGTTTGTGGGGCAGGAACATTTGGTGGGAAATCCTTCGACGGGCTCAGGACCTGCAGGACCATTGAGAATCTCGGTCGAGGGAAAGCATAGATTCAGCTTTATATTGTGGGGGCCGCCGGGGAGCGGCAAGACTACGCTGGCTCGGATTTATACGAGAGCATTGGGACTGCATCTGACGGAAATTTCGGCAGTATCGGCGGGAAAAGACGAGATGCGGCAGGCGGTCAAAGCGGGCGGAGTTTTGTTTGTCGATGAAATCCACCGGTTCAACAAGGCCCAGCAGGATTACTTACTGCCATATGTCGAAAACGGGACGATAATTCTCATAGGGGCGACGACGGAGAACCCGAGTTTTGAGGTAATTTCACCCTTGCTGTCCAGGTGCCGAGTTTTTGTGCTGAAAGAGCTGAGAGAGGAAGAGCTGGAGAGTATAAGCGTAAAAGCAGAAAAAGAATTAAATATAAAAATAAATAAGGATGTGTTTGGATATATTGCCGGTTTGGCGAATGGGGACGCCAGACAGTTTATTAATTTGATTGAGGTGACCACTCAATTGTATGGTGAAGTGACTGAGGAAAATATAAACAAGGCTCTGCAGTCAAAGCATTTGCGCTATGACAAATTGGGGGAAGAGCATTACAACACTATCTCGGCATTTATTAAGTCCATGCGGGCTAGTGATGCTGACGCGGCATTGTATTACTTGGCGAGAATGGTTGAGTCGGGAGAAGATCCGTTGTTTATCGCCCGAAGGATGGTAATTTTTGCCTCGGAAGATATCGGCATGGCTCAGCCAACTGCGTTGGTGGTGGCTAACGAGGTTTTTAGGGCTTGCGAAACTATTGGCTATCCGGAGTGCGCTATAAATCTGGCCCATGGAGTGGTGTATTTGGCGAAAGCCAAGAAAGACCGGTCGGCATGTGACGCCTATTTTAGGGCGGTGGAGGATGTCAAAAAATTTGGCAACTTGCCGATTCCTTTAAAAATCAGGAATGCCCCGACGAAGTTGATGAAGGAATTGGGTTACGGCCGAGGCTATCAGGCGTATACGAAGGAATCTTTACTTCCTGACGAACTGAAGAATAAGAAATATATTGTTGACAAGTGTTGAGATGTGATACGATGGGTGTAATGCCTGCGATGAAGAAGAAAACGAGTGAAGAACCGGTGGTTGAGGAAAAGCCGAAGGTGATGCTGGAGGCGGCGGTCGAAGCGGAACCAAGTGGGGTGGTGGAACCGGTGAGCGAGTCTATTTCGGCAACGGTGGGAGACTTGGCAAGGATTCAAGAGACGCCTAAGGCGGGTCCGACGATAGAAAGCGTGCCGGCCGAGATTTCTGGGTCGGTGCCGACGACGATGCCGACGATGCCGGTGGAAGTGACGGCGGTGACAAGTAGCGGCGGCGGGTGGATGTGGGGTTGGGCGGTGATTTCTCTGCTTTTGGGACTCGTATTGGGCGGAGGGGTGGGGTATATGGTTTGGGGGAGGGATAAGAACCTGGATAAGAAAATGGTGACGTCGGAGTTGGCGGCGCCTGAATCGGGGGTGACTGAGGTAAGCGAGCCGACGCCAACCATACCGGTCGTGGAAGTAAAAAGAGAAGATGTGAAGCTTCAGGTTCTTAATGGAAGCGGAGTTGTTGGGGCGGCGTCAGTGGAGGCGAAGAGGCTGGAAGGATTGGGCTACAAGGACGTCAAAACGGGAAATGCGGATAGGGACGATTATCAAGAGACGTCTATTTCGGTCAAGAGCGGGAAGGCGGCTGTGTGGGAGCTAGTGAAAGGAGACCTGGAAGGGAAGTACGAAGTTTCGACAACCAGCGGGAGTTTGGATAAGGGAAGCGAGTTTGACGCGGTGGTTATCTTGGGTTCGAAATGAGTTTTTGGCAGAGACTGACCAAGCCCTTTTGGGTTTTGGCTCCGATGGAAGATGTGACCGATTCGGTTTTTCGGAGGATGGTAATAAGTGTGGGTAGACCGGATGTGTGTTTTACGGAGTTTACGAATATTGATTCTATTATTCACGCGTTTAATACGTCACCCCTAACCCCTCTCCTGAATTCAGGAGAGGGGAATAAAAGGAGAGAGGTGTTGTCGAGCGTTCCTGCACTGCAACGATTAGTTTTCTCTGAAATAGAAAGACCGATTGTGGCGCAGATTTGGGGGGTGGATCCGGAGAAATTTTATGAGGCGGGGCAAATAATTAAAAAGATGGGATTTGATGGCGTGGATATTAATTTGGGGTGTCCGGTGAAGGATGTCGTAAAAATTGGAGCATGCGCGGCGATGATTGGAAACACCTCGCGGGTTGCGGAGATTATTGCGGCGGTGCGGGAGAGTGGGTTACCAGTAAGCGTTAAGACAAGAATTGGATATGATAGAATTATTACTGAGGAATGGATAGATTTTTTACTCGGGCAGAAATTGGCGGTGATAACGATTCATGGACGGACGGCGCGGGAAATGTCGAAGGTTTCTAACCGGTGGGAGGAGATTGGGAAGGCGGTTGCAATTCGTGACGGGCTCATGCATGTGACAAATCCGTCCTCGTCGGCGTTCCCTTCGGATGGCACCCCCTCCGTGCGGTTTGTTTCATATGCATTCGCTGGCAGAACCTTGATAATTGGTAATGGTGATGTGAAGAGTGTGGAGCATGCGGAAGAGATGGTGGAGAAATACGGGGTGGATGGAGTGATGATTGGGAGAGGGGTGCTCGAAAACATCGGATGTTTTCGAGAATTTTCAAATCGCAATTATCAATTTACAAAGATAGAGAGAACTGAGCTTTTGAAGAAACACCTAAGGATGTGGGGGGAAACATGGGGAGAGAACAAAAATTTCTCGGTGTTGAAAAAGTATGTAAAAGTCTATGTCAGGGATTTTGAAGGGTCTCGGGAGATGCGGGAGAAATTGGTGGCGGCCAAAGATTATTCGGGATTGGTGTCTTTGGTGGATTCGTACCAGATGTAGAGGTTGGCGGCAGGAGGGTAGGCAGAGCGAAGTTCGGAGATCATTTTGTCTCTGATGGCCGATGTGGGTATCGGCTGGGATTGGGTGATAACCCAATCGTAAATATGGGTGCCAAGGGTGAGGGCTTGTTCGTGGTTGAGTCCAGCGGCCATAGCGACACGGACAAGTTTGTCCGGAAGATAGGGCTCAATTGAGCCATCTTTTTTTTGGATACGGAAATCTTTGATATCCACAATCGTTAGATTATATACTAATAGGGGAGATGAAATGGTTAATTTGGTTGGTTGCGGCTTTGGGGTTGGGAGTGGCGACGCCAAGGGTGACGCCGGTGAAGCGGGTGGAACAGCCAGTAACCATATCTATAGCGGTGACCGGGGATGTATTGCTGGCTAGATCCGTGAATGCGAAGATGGTGGAATTGAATGACTTTACGTACCCTTGGAAAAATGTGGCAGAGAAGTTGAGAGGGGCGGATGTGACTTATATTAATTTGGAAACGCCTTTAACCACGGACTGCCGGCCGACGATGGAGGGGATGACTTTTTGTGGTGATGTGAGAGGTGTACAGGGACTGAAATTTGCCGGAGTTGACGTGGCCAATTTGGCCAACAACCATGCCTGCAATTATGGCGCGGCGGGATTGTCACAAACGAAAGAGGTTTTAAGAAACGCTGGAATTTCCTGGACGGGGACCGAGGACGGAGAGCCGGTGATAGAAGTTAAAAAAAAGAAGATCGGATTTTTGGGGTTTAGTGATCTGGGAGCCGGCGGTTGCGGGATAAACGGGACGGCTAAACTAACAGAGAAAGTAAAGAGTTTGAAGGAATTGGCGGATTTGGTGGTGGTGCAATTCCACTTTGGGTTGGAATACAGGGATAAACCGGCTGTACGGCAAGTAAATCTGGCTCGCCAGGCGATTGATGCGGGGGCCGATTTGGTGGTGGGGAACCATCCGCATTGGATCCAGACGACAGAAAGGTATAAAGATAAGTTGATTGTGTATTCGCATGGGAATTTTATTTTTGATCAGACGTGGAGTAAAAAAACAATGGAGGGAGTAGTGGGATGGTATGAGTGGGAAAATGCCAGTGTGAGCGCCAGCTTTTTGCCGGTTAATACCGGCTATGATCTGCAGACGAGGTGGGAATGAAATTTAGGGCGAGGGAGTTGATGCAGTATCTTTTCCC
>MEXP01000024.1 GCA_001773725.1 Candidatus Amesbacteria bacterium RIFCSPLOWO2_01_FULL_49_25 | reverse complement strand
GGCAGACGCGCTGGCTTCAGGAGCCAGTGTCCGCAAGGACGTGTGGGTTCAACTCCCTCTCGCCGCACATAATCGACAAGTCTTAGTGTAAGCCGGTCGCTTAGCTCAGCTGGTTAGAGCATCGCTTTTACACAGCGGGGGTCGGGGGTTCGAGTCCCTCAGCGACCACATATGGTTGATTTGAGAGGAAGACAGTACGAAGGGTTATTGAAAAAGCTGATAATGGTGGATAGAGTGCCGACGGTATGGCAGGGGATAAGCCATCTGGGATTGGAAGCGAGGAGAAACGTGTGGGCTGGTCTGGATATGACTCAAGGTGGCTGGATCAACATGGGGAATTTGTTAATCTTTTGTGTTGATGTATGTGATCGAATCGAGGTAAAAAAAGAGGAGAATGGGGAGTATGTCTGGCTAAAAGTGCGGCTGGCTATGACCGCTTTGGCAGGGGGAGCCCAAGTGGTAGGGAATCGAATGCGGAACAGGGAGTTAGGTGGGGACTTGAGTGGGGATAGGATTGAGCGGGCAAGGGCTATTGTGGCTGCCAGGATGGCGCATTTGCTGGTGACTTGGGGACTGGAAGAGCATGTCGTGAGTTCAACTGAAGATCTGCCGGAAGGTTTTGGTGATACGTGGCAAAAACTGCTGTCAGTGTTTGAAGGCGAAGTGAATTTACTGTTGGGCGGTGGTGGGGAGGGAGGAGGGATATTGGAGCCTGTGTGAGTGAGTAGGCCGGCTAGTTTATAATGACATTACTTTCGGGCCGGGGTGGCGAAATGGTATACGCAGAGGCCTTAAGAGCCTCCGAACGCAAGTTTATGCGGGTTCGAGTCCCGCCCCCGGCACCAGATGGCTGAGGTAGAAAAAATTATTGCTGTTGGGGAGAAAGTGCAATTGCGACAGTTAAGACCGGCGGTGTTGGGAGAAACGGTGACGTTTGAAATATGGAACGGGAAGCAGATGGCGGGAATGATAAGTTTAACGCCGGAGAAGTATGCCCCGAAGAAAGCTCAAGTGGGGTATTTCGTGGGAGAGGATTTTAGAAGGCGAGGATATGCGACTGAGGCGTTGGAGTTGCTTACTGGGCTGGCATTTGCTCGGCTGGGTTATGAGATACTGTGGGCGGAGGTGAATGAGCTGAATCCAGGTTCGATGGGGGTGCTGGAGCGAGGGGGTTTTGTAAAAAGAGAGCGATACAACGGTCAAGTGAGGTTTGAATTGAGCAGGCCTGGGGTCTAGCCTCCGGTTTCCCGGGAGAGTGTGGTATAAATGAGTTATGGATTCGGTGGTGTTGGGGTTGAAGCTAGTGAGCGTGGGATGGTTGGTGATGGCGGCGGTGGGGGTGGCAGTCTTGGGGGTGATACTGTGGATATTGAGAGCCAGGGTGAGGGACGCGATGACGTTTTTGGTGGTGGCATTGCTGGCGATTCCGATTGGAATAAAGCTGATCCAGGAAAGGACTGTCTTTTCATCTCAGGCGAGTGATCAGATAAAAGTCGTAGATACTAGGGCGTACAGAACTGAGCAGGGGGACGTAGTAGTATATGTGACATTGTCTCAGCCGGCATTTGCAATCTTGCAGTATCAGGATGAAGCTAATAGAACAGAATCTGTATTGCCAGTAGGCAAGGTACAGCCCAGGACTGGACACACTTTTGAGCTGTCGGGACTTAAGGCGGTTTCGGGGGCGATGAAAGTGGTGGTTAACGGGATGAGTGTAGGCGAGGTCCAAATTGGATTAGATGAAGATGGGCTGTGAGTGGTGTGAGGAGAATTGGTGATAAAATTAGGGGGCAACGGAGACTAGTTCATCGGAGCGCGCTGCTAACCGATGAACAAATACGGAGACTAGTTCATCGGTAGAACGCTCGGTTTGGGACCGAGAGGTGCAGGGTTCAATTCCCTGGTCTCCGACCGAATGCGGCTGATACCAGGTCGCTATCGTTCGCGGGTATAGTACAATGGTAGTACGTCAGTTTTCCAAACTGAATACAGGGGTCCGATTCCCCTTACCCGCTCTAGATGATAAATAATATATAAGTTGATATAGTGTGTGTATGGATTTTCAGACGATAGTTACCAAAGCAGTTGGAATCAGGAATAAGTATTCGGAATTGGAGAAGAAAAAGTATGGTAAGGAGTGGACAAAAGAACAGGTTATGGAAGGGTTTGTGGGAGATGTGGGCGACTTGATGAAATTAGTGATGAGTAAGTCGGGCATAAGAAATATTGATAACGTAGACGAAAAACTTGCCCATGAGTTATCTGACTGTTTTTGGTGCGTGATAGTCTTAGCCCAAAAGTACGGTGTCAACTTGGAGGAAGCCTTTATGAAATCTATGGAAGAATTGGAAAAGAGGATAGCTGTTGAAACAACAGCTTAGTCTCTTTCATATCACTTTTAAGTTCTTGTATTAGTTCGACCAGAAGAAATTCACCCGCTCAAAGTGGTAAAGATAATATAAGATGATATAGTTTGAAAATTAAGTATTTTGAGTATAATGCTGGAATGGGTGTTGATATACCGACACTGTTTTTTCCCGATGACGAGCAGAAGTATGCAGGGAAGGTTGCGGGTCGATTAGTTTATTGGCCAGCTAAAAATGACCCAAATAAAAATTTCATTTTGCATCATGACGATGGAGAAGAGAGTAGGTTGTGGTTTTCTTTTGTAGTTTGTCATGCACTCTCATGGCTGGGTTTTCGTCCTAAATAAGACTCAAAGCATTGAGATAATCGTTAAGTTGGGTCAATTGCCAGTAAAGCAGTTTGATCTCCGACTCCGTGATATCATTGAAGTAGCTATTTAGTTCGATTCCAGTACGGTTACCCGCTCCAGAGTTTCCTTTTTGAAGAGTAAAGCTATCTTGCGGGTTTATATAGGCAATATCCTGGTTCGACCAGGAAGTCGTGTCTAGTAATGTCGGTCGTATTGCATACTATTACTTCGGAGAGAGGTGATAATAAATGAAAACAATGACATGTAAACAACTTGCTGGTGCTTGTGATAAGGAGTTTCATGCCGAAACTTTTAGGGAAATGGGAGAAATGAGCAGAAAACATGCGATGGAAATGGCTGAGATGGGTGATAAAGCACACATCGAAAAAATGGAAGAAATGAAGAACAACCATATGAACAAACCTGAAGCAGTAAAAGAGTGGTTTGAGAAAGTGAAAAAAGAATTTGATGCTTTACCCGAGGATTAGTCCTCTTTCACAATTACGACCGTTCTACAAACCATCTACAAGCTGGAAATTGATGGCACAGAGCTATTTGATTAGGGCTAAAACAAGAGATAAATCTAGTGTGAGTCCGTTTATGTTGTTGGCGATAGAGAGTAAAGTGCGTTAAGTTGAGAGAAGAGCAATTTAGTCTCACTTATGGTATCTTTAAAAAAGTTAATTAGTTCGACCAGAGGAAATTCACCCGCTCTATGAACATAAACATTCGGATTTTGTATCTGTATTTGTTCTCGTTTGTGGGCTTGTTGATAGTAGCGATTGGCTCGATTAGGCTGGTGGAGTTGGGACTGAAAGTATATGTATTTAAAGGGGCGGATGAAGTGGCATACTACCCGATGGCGAAGCCATTGGGGGGGCCGAATGAGGAGCTGGTTTTGACTGAGGAAGCTAAATTACAGAGTAAGTTGGAGACCACAAGGCAGAGGCAAAGGGAAGTTTCTGGAGCAGTAGCTATGGTGACGGTGGGACTGCCGCTCTACATGTACCATTGGAAGGTAATTCAAAGAGAAAAGTGACTAGTAGTATGTTTGGGTCTGGTAGGCTTCGACGGGCGCTGGACGAGAACTGGAGAAGTGAAAGATGAGGGTAGTAGCCATGATGATAGCGCTGGCGATTAGGACCAAGTCGGCAAATTCTGTGGGACTCAAATTGTGTAATTTGGGAGCTGGCGTATAAATACACCTCCTTTGTTTTAAAAGTTGTGACGTATATATCATGGCAAATTCGTTGAGATTTGGCAAGGGATGTGTTAGCGTGGGGCAATGATACAGGTGGTGAAATGCCCCAAGTGCGGGGAAGAAGTGGAGATTTCTCAAGCGATGGAGCATGAGATGATGGAGAAGGTAAAGACAGTAGAACGGCAAAGATACGAGGATGAGATGAGGAAAAGAGTGAAAGAAATAGAAGATGAAGAAAGAAATAGAAACAAAAAATATATAGATGAGTTGACGGAGAAAGAAAGAATATTGAGGACGCTTAAACGAAGGGATGAGGAGCGGAGTTTGGAGATGGAGAAAAAGTTGGCAGAGGCGGAGGAAAAGATAAGGCTGGAAGCTAAAAAGAAGGCGGAGGAGGAACAAAATTTGAAGGTATTGGAGCTGCAAAAACAGCTTGGGGATGCGCTGAAGGTGAACGATGAGTTGAAGCACAAACTTCAGCAGGGATCACAGCAGACTCAGGGGGAGGTATTGGAGTTGGAATTGGAAGGACTGCTTAAAAAAGAATTTCCCAATGACCGCATAATGGGCGTGGCCAAGGGGATGCGGGGGGCGGATGTGACTGAGGAACTGATTGATAAATATGGGCGCAAATTCGCGACTATTTTGTGGGAAGGTAAAAATGCTAAATGGAGCGAGGGGTGGATAGACAAACTAAGGGAAGACAAGCGGCAGACGGGAGCGGATGAGGCGGTTTTGGTGTCGGTTAATTTGCCTGACAATGTGAGAAATTTCGGGTTTAGAAATGGGGTGTGGGTGAGCGGGAGGGAGACTGTCTTGGGATTGGCGTGGGCCTTGCGCAAAGGACTGTGGGAGGCTTTTATGTTGAAATTGGCGGGAGAGGGCCGGAAGGAAAAAGCGGATATTATGTACGAATATGTAACAGGGGTGGAGTTTAAACACCGAGTGGAGGGAATAGTAGAGGCTTTTAATAACCTAATGGAAGATTTGGAGAAAGAGAAAAGGTGGTTTGCTCTGAAATGGGCCAGGCAGGAAAAGGAGATTAGAAAGATCGTGGACAACACGCATGGCATGTATGGGGAAATGCAGGGGATGAGCGGGAGGGCTTTGGGGGAGATTAAAATGCTAACCGAGTATGGTCAGAGTAACGAGTAGGCAGAACTCGAAGAGCTTGACGAAGTCTTTTATGCAGCCTTCGCCTGGAGATTCTTCTGCCATAACTTGTGCTACTCATTATAACTGACTTTGTAAACTACCCCCTTTTTGTCGTCGGAGATGTAAAGGTTGGATTGGGAATCGAATATCAAGTCCACTGGTCGGCCGGACACGGAATAGTTTGGCAGAAGCCAGCCAGAAATAAAATCGGAAATTTGTTTGGTTTGGGGGTCGACTAAAACTATTTTATAACCCGTGGGGGGGTTTCTGTTCCAGGAACCGTGGTAAGCCACAAGTAATTTTCCCCGGTATTCGACTGGCCAGCTGTCTGGGGTAAAAGCCAGACCCAAGGGGGCGGAGTGGGCGGGCAGGTCGATATAGCTGGATTTTTCTAGAGGTTCCTGACAGGGATTTCTGATGTAGGTGTTTTTGTCGAAGCTGGTGTCGTGGATGTTTTGGCCGTAACAGACGGGCCAGCCGTAATTGCCATTTTCGGTGATGATATTTATTTCGTCCGGCGGAATGTCGTTGCCGATGAGATCACGGCCCATGTCCGTGGCCCAGATATTTTTTTGTGAATCAAGGATCATAAAGACAGAATTACGCAAACCGCTGGAGTATAGTTTGAAGTCCGTTCCATCTAGATTCGAGACGTAAATCGCCGCCCGGCGGGGGTCGGATTCATGGCAGACGTTGCAAGATGAACCAATGGAGATATAGAGTTGATCGTTTTTGACTAGAAGGGAGCGAGTGGTGTGGTTGCCGCCAGCAGGCAGATCCAGGATCTTTTTACCATTGACGGTGACTTTGTTCTCTTCGGCTATGTAGAGCGACTGGCCGGAGAAAGCTAACCCATGAGGGCGCCTCAAGCCGGAGGCAATAATTTTCTTGTCTGGAAGTGAAACTACTTGTCCCCTACCGGGTAGGCTAACTAGTAGGTTTCCGGTCAGATCCCATTCAAGATCGCGGGGGTTGCCTAACTCTGAGGCATAGATGGAAATATTGAAACCCTTGGGCAGGCTCAGGGTAAGACCGGTGGAATTTTGGGTGACAGGTTCTAGGTTCTGAGTTTTAGGGGGGATAGCCGGAGGTGAGATCGCGGGCTTAAGGCCGCGAAGATTTTGCCAGTAGAAATTGGCAATCCAAAGCAGGGGGATAATTATGATGGCGGACAGGATAATTTTTTTCACCTGTGCCCTCGGGAGGAATATCGAAGCAACTTGGGGCCCCTACCCCAAAAGCTTCTCTATCCCTCGCTTCGCTCGTGATCGAACCCTAGCTAATTTGTGGTTCGTTACGATTGAATTTCGGGTGTGCCCCTGGGAGGAATCGAACCTCCATCGGCGGTTCCGAAGACCGCAGCTTTATCCATTAAGCTACAAGGGCTGGCAGGTAAATTTTATCATTCCTCGTCTTTCAAAAGTCTCCTGAGGGATCTCTTTGCCCGGTGGAGACGAGATTTTATAATCGGGGGGGACGTATTAAGTTTCAGGGCGATTTCCTTAATGGGGATAGGTTCCTGCTGAAAATACCTGAGGTTGACAACTTGTTGTTGCATAAGAGTTAGCTGGGATATGGCTTTCTCTAGTTTGGCTATTTGGAGACGGCCGTCCGATTCCTGTTCAAACGACGGGGTGCGGAGCAGGTTGGCCAAGGCGTCCACGGACGAGAGAGAAGCGCGTTTGTATGCTGCGCTTCTGAGGTGGTCTATGAACCTGGCGTTGGCAATTTTTCGGAGAAAGGCCCTGGCTTTTCTGTCGGAGGTATATGTGAATTTGGCGGTCAGGGCGCAGAGATAAGTGGTGGCGGTTAAATCGTCTGCAAGGAGAGGATCTCCTACTCGGTATTTGATGTAGCGATAAATTTCGTGATAATGCCTCTCGAAAAGTTGGGCGATGACTTCATGATTGGCCACGGTTGGGAGTATAACCCCATGTGGTGTAAAATTACAGAGGAAGTGTGGTGGTGTTAGCTCAATGGTTAGAGCACTAGGTTGTGGACCTAGGGGTTGCCGGTTCGACTCCGGTACACCACCCAAAGTACCTTTGATGATTGAGATTCACTTCAAAGGGAGTGGATGTGTTATTGTTGAAGAGTGAGGGAAGCGCTGGGGGTGATTAGGTGTGAATTTGATGTGTTTTGGGAAAACGTCGTTAACCTTAATGTGTTGGGGATAGGCGATGCGGTTAAGTTTGTGCATGGGATTTTGGCGAGGATCAGGAGCAATAATTGAATTTTAGGTGCGTTTTAGAAGCCAGATTTCGACTAGACCTTCTTCAAACCTGGTTTTTAAGTCTTGGGGAAACTGGGTGGAGTATTTATCGAGCAAGTCTCGGCTGGTGCGGGTGCCTATTTGTCTGAATTCATCTAGAGATAGGTGGTTTATCCGGGTATGTCGGAAGTAGGGAGCCGAGCCGGTCAAAATTGAGGGAAGATGCAGCCACATGTCACCGAAGATCCTTAAATTTCCATGTGGGACGAGCGCCCGGAAGAATTCCGGGTACCAGGTTTGGGCCTGATGGTTGTCGACTGAAATGTTTGGATGGTATGTCTGGAGGCCGGGTGTGAGGAGGTACGAGCAAGGAAGAATGATTTCTATAGTGTTTATTGAGCCTGCGGGAAAGGGTAACCGCTGGGTGTTGGCGCGCACCGGCAGTACGTCGGGGTACACGTTTTTGAGCATTTTGAGGAAAGCAAAATCGATATCCAGACCGATGCGCTGTGTGTAAGGACTATCCCAATTGATGTAAGTGCCGCCTCGGCCGATACCGATGTCGAGAATCCGCTCTCTTGCCATGGGGGGATTGTACTTCATCAAGATTAGATTGGAAATATGAGGCTAGTTCCAGGCTTTGGAGAGATATTCTTTGGCGACGCGGTGGGAGTTGAAGTGGGAACCCAAGGAGATGCTATGCTTCATTTTGGTTATCCATTCCTGGCGGCGGTTGTAGTAGAGCGGGAGTACCTCTGATTCCAATTTGGTATAGAGGTCTGCCGCGTCGGCGGTGTCGTCGTTGGTGTCTGAATTTTGGGGGCCGACGGTCCAGCCGGAGTCGGGGTTTTGGGCAAAACCTTCGATCCACCAGCCGTCCAAAACTGAAAAATGGGGCAGGCCGTTTAGGATGGCTTTCATTCCGGAAGTTCCGGAGGCTTCGAGCGGACGCATGGGAGTGTTGAGCCAGAGATCGGAGCCGGAGACTAAAAGGCGGGATACCTTGGGGGAGTAGTTTTCCAAGAAAACTATTTTGATTTTGTGTTTGAGAGATTGGGAGATGTGGACGATTTCTTTGACGATGCCCTGGGAGACGTCGTCGTCGGGATGAGATTTGCCGCACTGGACAATTTGGAGACGGCCGGAGGCGGCGCGCAGAAGGCGGGGAATGTCGTGATATAAAAGAAGCGGGCGCTTGTAAGATACGGGGCGTCGAGCCAGAGAGATGGTGAGGGTAGCCTCGTCGAATTGCTCGTCGGTGATGAGGTGGCGATTGACATAAGTTACCAGCTTGCGTTTGCACTCGAGGTGGGCTGTCCAAAGATCGAATGAGGGAATATCGGAACTTGACTTGAGGAGAGAAGGGTCATCCAGCCAGCCGGGTAAATATTGGTTGTACACGTCTTGGAGATAGTTGTGGGTCCAGGTGCGGTGATGGACGCCGTTGGTGACATAGTCGAAGTTGTATCCTGGAAAGAGGCGGTTGGAGACTTCCTGGTGCTTGCGGGAGACGGCGAAGGCTTTCCTGGATAAGTTGAGGGCCAGGTGGGTCATGGAGAGTTCGTTTTCGCCGGCCAGCTTTTTGATGTGCCAGGGGAGATGGGGAGAGGCAAAGCGGTAGGCCAGGTCATAAGAAAACCTGTCGTGACCTTCGGGGATGGGAGTATGAGAGGTGAAGACACAAAGTTTTTTAACTTCTTCGTCTTTGTAGTCGTGTTCGGGCATGAGGGCCAGGGGGACAAATGCACAGTGGCCCTCGTTGAGATGGTAAGTGCCGATATTTTTGAGGCCCAGGGCTCGAAGCATACGGACTCCGCCAATGCCTAAGATTATTTCCTGACAAATGCGGGTATCGCCTCCGGCGTAGAGACTTTTGGTAATATCCCGGGCCCATTGGGGGTTGACGACCAGATTGGTGTCTAGAAGGTAAACGGGGACGGTGAAGCCGGAGAGGCCGGTGATGTCGTAGCGCCAACAGCCGACCGAAACTCGGGTATCTCCCACTTCGACATGGATAATGTGGGGAAGTTTGGTGAGCTGGTCTAACTTTTGCCAGTCCTGCTTGGCGAAGGATTGAGTGCCATCCGGGTGCAGAATTTGGGAAAAGGTGTCTCCGGAGTAGACGATGGACATACCAACTGCCGGGATTTTCAGATCGGCGGCTGATCGCAGAATGTCGCCGGCCAAAACACCCAAGCCTCCCGCATAGGTGGGGACATCCGTCTCCAGCATCATTTCCATGGAGAAGTAAGCCACGACGGGATTGAATGATGAATTATGAATCATGTCAATAATTTTACGGGGGCGCAGGCGGGGCAAATGCCAAGCTCCTCTAATTTTTGCAGGTACTGGATAACGGTGGTGACAAATTCGGCGTGGGACCAGGCCAGGGGGGTGGCGGACAGAGGAGCGCCGGTGTGGACGTGAAGCTGTTCGGGGAGTATTCCGGTTGGCAGGGCCGATTTGACCGCGCTGGATAGCCAATCTTTCACAGGAGCCAAGTCGCTCTCTGACTTGGCCAAGGAAATGTGGTATTGAGCTAGCCAAAGGGAAGTGATAACCCAGGGGTTGCCGGGAATATCGTCGGCGGAGCGGAAGTAGTGATCTCCTTCGTAGCGGGCAATTCCTCCGACCGAGGTTTTGACGGTCAGGCGAGAGATGGTATTTTTGACGGCTTCTTTGAGGCGGGGATCGGCCGGGTCTAGTACTCCAAACTTGAAAACGCCGTAAATTGAAGACGAGTCGACGGTTGGGTCGCCGATTTTTTTGGCGAAGAGGCCGGATTTTTGATCTAAGAGGTATTTAATGATAGCTTCTTTGACTTCGGAGGCGGCGTTGATGTACAAGCGGCTGCTGTCAGATTTGCCCAGAAGATCGGCAAATTTGGCGGCGCAAGTGAGTGCGCCGAAGACTGATGCGGATGTGTATGTGAATACGCCGCGGTATTCTTCCCAGAGGTCATAGCTGGGAAGGGGCAGGCCGGTTTGGGGATCGCGGTATGAGACTAAAAAATCGGCGGTTTTTTTGATGAGAGAGTTGTAAACACTTTCGATGAATTCGATATCCAGTGAGGCGGCATAGTATTGCCAGAGAGCATAGAGGACAATGGCGGTTTCGTCTTCCTGGATCGGGTATTGGGTATGGCCATCGTGGACCCAGGGGTGCCAGGAGCTGCCCAAAGACTGGTCGGCGCGGTACTTGTGCATGAAGAAGCCTTCGGAAGTGAGGATGGAGTTGGCAAATTCGAAAAAGCGGCGGGCGACGTTGGTATCACCGGCCGCATTTAAAGCCATAATGCAGAAGGCGGCGTCCCGGGGCCAGACGTAGGAGTAAGTGTCGCGGCCGTATTTGAGCAAATCGGAGTCGCCAGAGGCAATAACTCCTCCTCTATTGTCAGTGTGGGCGCGAAGGATAAGAAGGGATTTTTTGAAGAGGTCTACGGTATCACTTGGCAGTTTGAAAAAGGAAAAACGACGGCGGTTGAGCCAGGCTTTCCAAAAATCGGCAGTGGATTTGACAAGATATGACGGGGTTTTGTCCAGGACGTATTGGTTGAGTTCGAGGGCGTCTTTGATGAGTTTGGCGGCTGTAAGCCAATAGTAGACGTTGGCCGATTGGTGGGGAGCAAGGTCGCAGGTGAGGCCAACTACGGAGTCTACCAGGCCGTGTTCGATGGGATTTTGGGAGAGCGAGCCGTCTTCGGCGTCTTTGAATGTCCCCTCTTTGCCTTCGATATTAAATAAACCGACGGAGTAGTCGTCGAAACTGGTTTGACCGTGGTAGGCATTTATGACAAAGCATCTCCTGCCTTTGTAGTGAATGATCGTTTGCGAAACGGGATCGTAATAGGCGGTATCCCCTCTTCTGGATTGATAGATCTCAAATTCCTGATGGAAGTAAATTTTAACCCGGCGAGGAGATTCGGAGGTGTTTTTGACGATGACTTTTCTCAAAAAGATATCTTTTTCATTGTAGACGACGTCGGTGAAATTGAGCTGGAGCTGGAGGTGGGGATGGATGGCGGTAATGTCGGTGGCCATCGTATCTTTGACATAGGCGATGGTTATTTGCCATGAGCCGTCGTCCAGCCAGGAGAAGCGGTTGTCTACCCAGACGCCGACTTTGTGAACGTAGTGGCCGTCGACGTGGTTTTCTAGGCCGACGTACGGGAAGTAGAGGTCGCGGACCAGACCGTGGGCGTCCAGACCGATGAGTAAGTTGCCGTTGCCCAAGTTGATATGTCTAGCCATGCTGTATTCTCAATTTGAGATCCTGTAAAGCGTTCATAAAAGAGATAAAGGCTTCGTATGGGGATAAGTGCGGGTTGAAGTACTTGTGAACGTCGCCGTCGGCGAACCATTTGGTGCACATGTAATAGAAATGGTCGGAAGTCTGGAGACGGCGCCAGTCGGTTATCAGCTGCCGGTTTTGGGTGGTCAGGATGTTTTTTTCTAGAGAATATAGGTTTTTGAGGGCTTCCTGCTGCATGGAGTTGCCAGTCCAGGCGGATAGATCCCGCTCGACGTCGGCCCAGGAAATATAGTGGGGAATGTCCAAGGTACCCCGGGCGGGAAAGCGTTTGGCCGCCTCGCTGGGGGTGACGAAGGAGTTGTCCGGGTGTTTGAGAATTTCTCCGGGCAGGCTTTTTAAAAACTCGAAGATACCGGTGTCTGCCCATTGATGTTCACCAAAAGTCTCATAGTCCATAAAGAGATTGATGATGTCCCCTGAGCCGTTGATATCATTGATCCAGGAGGCAAATTTTGGGGCAGTGAGCGGGTACTCGGACCAGCTTTTTTCGGAAAAGCGGAAAGCTATATCGTCGGCGAGACGGTAGTTTTTGAGGAGAAGTTTGATGTCTCCCGCGGGCGGCTGGTAAATAAAATTGGGACTGCGCCAGCCCAAAATATTGTCTACACCCTCGGCCAAAATGGCTTTGAAGCCTAGACTTTGTGCCTCTGCCGCCAAATCGTTGTTGTAAATGAGTTCAGTATTTCTGAATACGGACGGCTTGGTTTTGAATAATTGACGGATTTTGTCGGTTTGAAGTTGAACTTGAGAGCGGAATTCTTCTTTGGAATAGAGAAACGAGAGAGAGTGGTAATATGTTTCGGCCAAAATTTCTACCTGACCGGTTTTGGATAGATCCTGAAAAGATTTGAGTACTTCGGGAAGGTGAGATTCAAGCTGTTCGAGGAGTATGCCGGAGTAGGAGAAACTGACCTTGAACTGGGGATATCTTTGGAGGAGATCCAGGAGTATTTTGTTGGTGGGCAGATAGCACTTGGAGGCGACTTTTTGCAAAACTTGGAGATTATTGCGGCTGGTGTCTGAAGTGTCGTTGAAATAGAGATGGTCGGCGCCGATATCAAAAAAGCGATATTTTTTCAGACGCCAAGGCTGGTGGACTTGGAAGTATAAACAGACGGAAGTCATAGTTGATTGTAAAGGTTGATAACTTTGTCGGCGGCCGCGACCCAGGTAAGACGGTCGACTTCGCGGGAACTTTCGGCGATGAGAGTTTGAGGAAGTGAGGAGTAATTGAGGACGGCCAATATTTGATTGGCCATCTCTTCGGTATCCCAAAAGTCGACTTTGAGGGCGTGTGATAATACTTCGGATACGCCGGATTGCTTGGAAATCAGAGCCGGGGTGCCGTTGACGATGGCTTCCAGGGGGACCAATCCGAAGGGCTCTGAAACTGAAGGGAGGACAAATAAATCGGCGCTTCTAAAGAGATCATTCAGCTGCGGTCCACGGACAAAACCTGGGAAGAGAAAATGCTGGGAGATGCCCATAGAGGCGGCTTGAGAAATGACTTGGCCTTCCATGTCGCCCGATCCGGCGATGACAAAGAAGACTTTGGGGAAATGGGTGATGACTTTTTGGGCGGCATTCAGGAGATGATCGATACCTTTTTGTATAGTAATGCGCCCTACGTAGAGGACTATTTTGTGACCCGCAGATTTGGCGGTTTGGAGGAAGGCAATCGGGCCGGAAGTCGAGGAATAATCGGCGGCGTCGATGCCGTTGTGGACGACGAAGATTTTTTTGGGGTCTACGCTGTAGCGGGTAACCAGCATGCCTTTGACGTAGTTGCTGATGGCTATTACGGCGTCGGCTGCGTCGAATCCGGCTTTTTCTATAGCGTAGACTACCGGGTTGGCACCCAATCCCCCACTTCTGTCGAATTCGGTGGCGTGTACGTGGATGACGAGGGGTTTGTTGCAGACGTTTTTGACAGCCAGCCCGGCGGGAATTGTCAGCCAGTCGTGGACATGAATGAGGTCAAATTGAAGCTTTGAGGCAATTTTTTTGGCGGCGGCGGCGTACTTGTAGACTTGGGAGAGGAGATCTGAGAAAAAAGTGTTGTCAGTCTGGGTGAAGGTGCGGGTGGAGTAAGGTGTGATGAGGAGATTGATTTCGGATAGGTTGGAAAACAGAACCGGGAAAGGCGTGGAAACGACATCTAGATGATGAGGCAGGAGAAAGGTGAGAGATAATCTGGACGATAAGGCTTTGGCCAACCCCAGGCTGGCTACGCCCAGGCCGCCGCTATTGTGAGGCGGGAGTTCCCAACCAATCATAAGTACCCGAGTGGGCATTCAAATTTATATTGATGGTAATTGGAGGGTAAATCAAGGAGGAGGTGGGTGTAAGTGCCGGGTGGACGGCACTTGGGGATGTGCTATTATGAAGTGATGGATGTGGTATTTGATGTGGGGGGGAGCAAGACCCGGGTAGGTGTGAGTCGGGAACCGGGAAAGATAGACGAGATAGCTGAGGCTAAAACTGAAGGCGATTACAAGAGCGGGGTAAAAACTTTGGTTGATTTGGGATTGAAGTTGGCCAATGGAGAACTAATTGAGCGGGCAGCTGGAGGGGTGGCGGGGATGTGGAACAGTGATAAGTCGGAACTTTTGAGATCGCCCAATTTGAGCGGCTGGGAGCATAAGCCGATAAAGAAGGATTTAGAAAAAGCCTGGCGGACAAGGTTGACTTTGGAGAATGACGCGGCTTTGGGGGCTGTGGGTGAGGCGGTATACGGAGCGGGGGTAGAGGAGAGAATTGTCGCGTATCTGGCGATTGGAACAGGGGTGGGCGGAGCCAGAGTGGTGGATAAGAGGATTGACGCTAACGTTTTTGGGTATGAGCCTGGTCAACAGATTGTTCAGATCCCTGGGAAGACACTTGAGGATTTGATTGGGGGGAGGAGTATCGAGGTAAGGTTTGGCAAGAGGCCGGAAGAGATGGATGATAAGGCTGTTTGGCAGGAGTGGCTGGGGAATTTGGCGGCGGGAATAATAAATATTACCTTGATGTGGTCGCCGGGTTTGGTGGTGCTGGGCGGGGCGATGGCAGACAGGGTGGACTGGGGAAGCCTGAGGGTGGAGGTAAGCAAAAGATTGAAAATGACGCCCTGGGTACCGAAAATTGTCAAGGCTCGTTTGGGCCATAGAGCTGGACTGTGGGGGGGGTTGGCTCGGTTGGAGCAGGAGCGATAGCTTTGCGATCCGAAGGCGAGACGGCTAAAACATCGCCCGCATTTACGGGGAAGTCGGAAATGGCTTGGATGGTTTCGAAAATTGAGGTATATTTTTCTAAGCTGGGGCCAACACGGAGTTGATGGGCATAGCCTAAAAATTTGAGCAAACTGCCTTTTTTGAGCTGGCGGTAGTCGACTACGTTCCAGATAATTTCTTTGTTGGAGGGTGAAAGATGGATGATGCCGGCGGTGATGGGGCCGAAGTTGATGCCGACTTGCCCAGGGTAAAGATAGGATGGGTTGTACCGGGCGCGCAGACGGTCCAGCCAGTTGGGGTGAGACATTTTGCAGTCTTTATGTTAGCATAGCAGGATGGCGGCAAGAAAGAGAATAGAAGTCACGAATGAGGAGATGACGGGAGCGGCTGAGCCGGCACTCGTGGAGAGTGTGGGAGACGATAAGAAGAAAAAGTGGGGGTGGTTTGCGGCCGGAGCCGCAGCGATGCTAGCGGTGATGGGTATGTACTGGTACAAGACGGATAGCTGGCCGGTGGCGGCGATGGTGAATTACCGGCCCATTTATCGGTTTGAGGTAGATAGGTTGGTTTTTAAATCCCAGGGGCCCGGAGCAATTGATGGTCTGATTACCCAGGATTTATTGGCGGCAGAGATTGAAAAGCGTGGGGTGACGGTTGCGGATAGTGATCTGGAGGCCAAAATTGAAGAAGTGAAGAAGAGTCTGGATGGGCAGGACCTGGAGAAGCTGTTGGCGGATAGGGGAATGACTTTGGACGGGTTTAAGGGTCAAGTGAAATTGCAGCTGAGTCTAGAGAAGGCGCTGGCATCGGAGACAGAGGTGGCGAGTGAGGAAGCACAAAAGTACGTAAAGGATAATGACAGCTTTTTCCCCAAAGAATACAGCCAAGAGAAAAAGATCGAAGAAGCCAAAGCGGCCCTGCGAGAGGAAAAATTTCAAACAGCGATTCAAAGCTTGATTACGTCTTTGCGGGATAAAGCGACTATTTGGAGGTTTTACGCGACCAGCGCGAGCGGGACTGGGCAATAACTTTGGTGCGGTTGAGATTTTTGGATTTGAGTGGAGGCAGGGTGGCAGCTAGAAATGGTTGAGTGACGGCGCCGTCGACGGTCATTTTGAGGGCAATGTTGTGCTTTTGAAGGGAAACGAGAGAGTCGCGAGTAAATTTGGTGCCAAACTCGGCTTCCATAATCCGGGCGTCTTCTGAGCCTAATACGAAAGAGATGACGGTGCCGACGTTGCCGAAAATGGCTTTTTGAATTGGCTCCGGGATCTGGGCAATGTACTGATTGGCCAGGGTAAGCCCCAGGCCGTACTTGCGGGATTCGGAGAGGATTTTTATGAATGACTCGGTGGCAAAGTTTTGAAACTCGTCGACATAGAGAAAAAAGGGCGAGCGTTTTTCGATTGGAGTATCGACTCGGGACATGGCTGCCAGCTGGAGCTTGGTTATGAGCATGGCTCCCAGGAGGGCGGAGTTGTCTTCGCCGAGCTTGCCTTGGGAAAGGTTGGCGATCAAGATTTTGCCGGAGTTTAAGACATCTTCTAGATTGAGAGTTGAACGGGGGTGAGAGATGACGTTTTGGATAAGGGGAGAGGAAACGAATTGACCAACCTTGTTTAATATCGAGGAAATTTGCTCGGTCCTGGTTTTTTCTTCCAGGCGGTCGAACTCGTTTTTCCAAAAGTCCAGGAGCTGAAGATTTGTGAGCTGGGGGTAGATTTTTTTCCTGAACGCCGTATCGGTGAGCATGCGGACGACGTCTGGGAGAGTGGAGCCGGAGATGGCCGTGAGGGTGAGAAGGGTATTTCGTAAAATATATTCGAGGCGGGGGCCCCAGGAGTGGCCGTAAAGCTTGTGGAAAATGGAGACAATGCCGGAGGCAACCAGCTCGGCGTTTTCAGGTGAGGATGACTCCAAAATATTTAAATGAATAGGGTGTTCGCGATCCGAGGGGTTGAAGAAAATGACGTCATTGATGCGTGAAGAGGGAATGTAATCGAGGAGATTGTCGCAGGCGTCACCGTGGGGATCGATGAAGGCGACTCCCCTGCCCTTTTTGAAGTCGTCTACGGCCATGTTTTCCAGTAAAGTGGATTTGCCGGTGCCTGACTTGCCCAGGATATAAACGTGGCGCAAGCGATCGGTAAGCTTGAGGCCAAAGATGGTTTCTTGATTTCGAAATACCGTTTTGGCGAAGAAATTGACCTGGTTATTAGTTACTTGGTTACTTTGTTCATCGCTGGGGGAGTAAACCGGCAGGTTTTCGGGAGCTTCGACAAACGATGAACTGGGAGCCCAGGCGACGTTGGGGAGCTTGGTGTAGACACCAGGGAGATGCCAGAGCGAGGAGAGTTCCATGACGTTTAAAACGGGCAGGGGGGAAAAGAAGCTTCTGAACGGGATGCGTTCGTAGATGCTGTGCCAGAGATTGCGGCGCTGCCAAGACCATAATCTGCCCCTAATAAGGGAGTTGCCGTCGGGTCTGTTGAGAACAGAGATGGCTCCGGTGAGATCGTGGAGCAATTCGGGCCGGGAAGCGGCAAAATGGATGGAGACGCCGACTAAGGGCTGGGAGAGTTTGTCTTCGATGAGCTTTTTGCCTTCGATTATGGGTTTGTCTTTGTATTCGCCAGCTGGCGAGTTGGGGTGGGTGTAGATGTAGGCTTGTCTTTGCACGGAGGAAGGAGCAGGTGTGAGCACGAACTGGACTAGGATCTTGTCCTGCGTCCTGGCTTTGGAGAGAACTCCCAAAAGGGGAAGCATGGGGTCGACTTCTTTGAAATCGGCGTAGTCCCGCAGAGGAAAGTAGGTGGCGTAAGCTTGGCGAATTATGCTCAAATCAATGTTTTTTTCAATGAGCCAATTATGCAAGTAATCTTTTATTTCAGTCATGATCACATCGGGGTAGGTGGCCAGAAGCTGGGATTGGATGAAGGTGTGCAGTGATTTGGGGTAGACCGCGGCGAAGGTGATTTGGCCGGTTTCCAGAGTCACTTCCAGGCTGATGTGGGTGCCCTTCTGGGCGGCTTTGGCCAGGGAGGCTAAAAGCTGGGCTGTCTGCTCGGGAGTGTTTTCGGATTCGCGGGGGACACGAAGCGAGAGAACAGTTAAATCCATAAAGTTATTGTAGCACTTAGACCTCTTGACAAAGCCTGTAGTTTATGGTATCCTATAGGAGTATTCTAGTGATTCTACAAATAGCTTGTATGCTATCCTAGAATATAGACCTTTTTTAATTCTAGCACATTAAAAATAGAGATCTTTTGGATATTGGATGAACTCCAGTTGGGAGCACTTAGGATTGAAGTTGTTTTTTGATGGGTGTGAGTTGCTTTTCTACAATTCCAGGAACACGTTTGTCGATAATTCCTGATACACGGGAATCGATAGCTTCGTTTACAACTTTGCCAATTTTTAGTAAGTCTTCTTTGGTCAACTATTTCAATCTTATGTGCTCTCAATTGGAGAGTATGTGATTTTAGCTGCGGCCCGCTTATGCGGACCAGTCATCGCCAACTATAAGGCACCTCTTGCCTTTGGCGATGGCCCACAGTCCCAAAAAAATGTGACTGTTGGAACTAAAAAATCACACCCCACTTTTTAGTCTTGTTGACTCGAAGCTTTTTTGTCGAATCTTTTGCGGATGGTTGACCCTCATGGTCAGCTAACTTCCTATAGGACCCCGCTTTGCGAGGTGTTGGGAGAGAAAATCCAAAAGAAGATGAGAGAAAAGTAGAAAGCCAATAGGGATAGCAGAGAAGCTATTCAAAAACATGGCGTTAGGGACAATCCCTTTCAGATTTCGGAATCCGTTTTTTTCTCACACCGAAAGGAGGTGAGAAAAGTGGAAACGACATCCTCAGGTAAGAAGCGGACGAAAAAAGGAAAGGTCATTACGACCACGGATAGGAGCTAAGGAGAATTCGAAATGAACGCTAGTTTACTGGACATAATCAAGGGGATTAAAAAGAATAACCGCATCGTCGAAGGATTTCGGTCCTTCATTGTGATTGCGGCCGCAGTAGGGGTGATTTTAAACGTAGCAGTTGTGAACGCGGATCCTCCGCAGCCCTCAACCACCCCCGGGTGGTACCATCACTTTCTGGGGAACGGGGACTGCCAGGAGCGGTACTTTGAGGAAGGGCAAAAGCCTAACCCGGAATGGGAAGAGGGGCTATGCCCAATCCCCGAAGTGACGGAGACTCCAGAGTCGATCACTGAAACGCCCGATCCGACGGAAAACCCGACGGAACCCCCGAGCACGCGGACGCCAGTTCCGACCGAAGAGCACAAAGCGACGCGGACGCCCGATCCGACGGAAATCCCGACGGAACCCCCGAGCACGCGGACGCCCGATCCGACTTCTGCAGAAACAGATGTGCCCGGTGGGGATTGTGAGGAAGATTGTGAAGAAATTGAGGAGACGGCAACGCCGACTCCGACGCCTACGGTTGGCCCGGGGACTGTTTTTACGGTGACGCAAGTTGTCACCACCCCGGTGCCGGCAATCACGTCGACGGTTCAAGTTTTTTCTTCACCGACGCCGACTAGCACGTCGACCCCGACCCAGACACCCACCGTGGTGCCCGGGCACAAACCGCAGGTTCAAGGGGACAAGTGGTACCTCGATGGGGGGCTGGGGTTGAACGTATTTCTTCCGGCGATATTTAAAGACTGGGGCCAATTGGTTGCCGGTCTTTGCGGAGCGATTTTGATTCCGCTGTTAGTGCTGGCGGTTTTGCTGGCCAGGCGCCGGAAGAAGGGGGAAACAGGGATTAGCGCAAGCTAACCTCGAGAGGACTGATTACCTGGTTTTCCGTAAATGGTGACAAAACCATTACTTAAATCAACCCGACGGTTGAGCGGAAACCAGGAATCAGTATTATCATTATCCAATATCCTCGAGAGATCTCGAAGACCAAAAAAGAAAGCCAAAAGCTTCCTAGCAAAATTTGCGCTAGATCTAGCTTGAAGCTGGATAATTTTTTGGTTAAAGAGATCGCGGAGTGTAGGTCAAGTTGATTTGGGTGTTGCGTTAAGCAATCATTGTTTTATATATATTTTTTAATATAAACCCCAAAGCAATTTTCCCTGCACTTCCGATCTAGTAGTTTTCCGGTGTGTGCCGGGACTGATGAGTCCGAAAGGACGAAACTGCTGAAAGTCTTTTGCGAGGGAAGCCCACTCTAAGATGAGCTGGCAGTGTGCTAGCTGTCAGCTTGGGCTTCCCTCGGAGAAGATTGGGATGGGGTAAAATGGGATGAGCCCCCGTAGCTCAATGGATAGAGCAAATCCCTTCTAAGGATAAGATGCTAGTTCGATTCTAGCCGGGGGCACAAGTGCGGGCCAGGGTTGGGTGGTGCGTCGGGAGGAAATATATTTGAGTATATGGGGCATGGGAACGTCTATGATTTCTGATAAGTTTTGGATCATTAGCCACCAGAGCGTGAATGGGGTCCCGTCGTTGAGATCCAAGTTGGCTAAGCGATCGTTGAACCATGCTTCGAAAGGCTGAGATTTACCTGAATGGAGTTGAGTTAGTGAGTTTGTTAAGCGATTGATAGAGCGAGTGCAGTACGGCATCTCCTGGTGCGTGCAGCCTTTAAGCTGGCAATCGTGTTTGTCGATATGACATTCCATGACTTATGGATTCTAGCACTGGATGGCTGATTTGGGGTAAAATTGGTGTGGGTCCGTAGCTTAGTGGTAAAGCAGCTCCCTCTTAAGGAGACGACCGAGAGTTCGAATCTCTCCGGGCCCACCAGCACCGGATCGTCTAACGGGACGTCAACTACCGCGCTGCGGGATCGTCTAATGGTAGGACTCGGGACTTTGGATCCCGCTATCTTGGTTCGAATCCAAGTCCCGCAGCGGGATAGTTGACTTAACCGCCCTTCGGCAGACTCAGGGCTAAGGACACGGCACTTTGGATGCTGGTATTGGGGTTCGACTCGCTGCCCCGCAGCTAGAGTCGGGATTGGATGGAGGCAAGTGCTTCCTGGGGCCATTGGTGGTATTCGACTCGCATTAGGGATAGCAATGTAAGATAGTCTTTTTTCTCTTGCTTATCTATGTGGGCAATTAGAAACGGCAAGCGGTTTAAGGTGGAGATGGCTTGCATTTGGGAGTAGCGGTCCATTTCTTCGCGTAGGTAACGAAGGCCACCTTCGACGCAGATGGAGGGGATTCCGTTATGGTTGAGATACTCTGAGCCGGCTTGGCTTCTGCCTGTCCCGGTCAGACAAAAAAGTGCGGCTAGGAGACCTGAAATGATGTAGGGCTCAAGAGAGCCTGAGGCGATGTCCCGGATGTGCATGGAATAGTCGATTTCTTGGAGTCGGGCAATTAATTCGTAATTCATTTTTCGATTATACTATACCGAAGCCTATAGTACTAGGGGAGGGGGCAGGAGGTTGCTGAAGAGAGACTTTGGAGGGACTGCTCGCCGACGAGCTTGGTTCCATCCTGGGTGATCCAGGTGGGGTATCCTTCCACGCCTTTGTCCAGGCAGAGCTTGGCTTGATTTGGACATTCCACGTACGGCACGTATTGGAATGAATCGCCGAAGAGTTTCTTTTGGGCCTGGCAGTGGGAGCACCAGGCGGCGCCGTACATGGTGAGATTTTTTTCGGCCAGGCATTTGGCAAATGAATCGAGTTGTGTTGAAGTTTCCGGGGTCGATTTTGGAGAGGTGATCCAAATACCGACACCGATAAAAATAACAGTTATAACGATGATTGATACTATAAATTTCATTATTCCTTGCCCTTCGACTTCGCTCAGGACTGCGGAGTCATCACTCCTTGCAGCAATCGACTAATTTGGTGGTGATGTCTTGAAGGGTCCAGGGCTCTTCTTTGATTGTATGCTTTATTTGAGGAAGCTGGATGAGTTTGAGGCGCAGGGCCCAGAATAAAGAGTACAGTTTGTAGGCTAAGTCAAAGTAGTTTTGGTCTTTACTTTTAGTACCGACTTCAATGAGGCGCATGGTGGCGGCCAACAGGTGCTTGGTGATGCACCAGGTTTCGCCTTCGTGGGCGGGGATCATCTTGGCCAGGAGGGTTTTTCGCATTTCTCGGACCTCGTCCATCATTTTGAGATACTCGGTTTTCTTGCCGGTTTTTTCGGCGGTTAAAAAGAAGTGTTCTTCGAGACTGATGAGGTTCATGACGGCGATGGACAAGTCTTCTTCCAGCGAGAGGTCGAAATCCGGAGATTTTTTGAGAGATTCGACTTTTTTGAGAAGGGATTTTAAGTCTGTCATAGAAGGAATATTACTCCGCCCAGGATAATCATGGCAAGAGAGGAGAAGGTCTCGAAACGAGCGGAGTTGGATTTGCGCCAAGCTTCGAACCTGGCAGTTAGTTGGGAGTTGAAGGTGGTAAGGGTAATTAAAATTAATGGGGAGATAAAAATAAGATTGTAATAAATAAGATAGAGGGCGCCGTTTGTGAACGTGGCCTTGTCGTGGAGGAGGGCGAGAATCATTAAGTAAGGACCGCCGGTGCAGGGAAATTCAAATAGGCCGACCAGAACGCCCAAAAAAAACATGGCGGGATAGGTGGCTTTCTGGATGAGCTTGGCTAAGGAGGGCTTAATAAAGCCGGGAATGCCGAGCGGGACTTTGGCCAAACCCAATATGCCGATGAGAACAAGAATTGCGGCGCCGAATTTGGTGATGGCCCGGGAAATTCCGAAGAAGGTCAGCGCCTGGAGAATGCCCAGGCCGATGAGAATGTAGGTTATGAAAATGCCCAGAATATAGATCCCGGCGATGGCCATGATATGTTTGGGTGTTTTTTTGAGCGAGAGTAAAAACCCGATGGTCAGAATGAGAATGGAGATAGCGCAAGGGTTGAGGCTGTCCAGGAGAGCGGCGGATGTGATAACCGGCAGGGTAATATCCATGGGATGGATTATATGCCTGCCGGTTGAAGATTACTTGCCGGATTTGACTGTGACCCAATTGTGTTAATGGCCTGTAGTACTTGACAAAATAGTAAGTCCTATAGTATAATCTGGGCATGAGAAGAATGGTTGTTTTGGCCGTATCTATTGTAACTTTACTGTGGCTTATGGTGGCCTGGAGTAGATGGGATCAGCCGATGTGGAAGAGCGGAGCTGTGGCGCAATCTGGGCCCGATGAGGGTGATAACAGACACCCTTCCGGCAAGGATAGAAGCGAGGAACACGGGAAAAGCGGAACCCAGGGTAAGTCTGAATCTGATCCTGACGGGGATACGAATAGGCATGGGGGCAGTGACGGACAGGATAGGATCGGGCACGAGGGTGGATTGGATAAAGCCGATCAAGACAACAACAACGGTTGCGGGAACGACGATGACTTTGAAGACGACAACAACGGTAGATGCTTGGGCAAGCAGGATGCAAGGCCAGAGGCGGCGGTTACTCCTACTCCAACGCCGGTTCCTACTGCCGTACCTACCGCTACTCCGACTCCCACACCGGTTCAGGTGGTTGCTTCTGTGACCAATGTAACTAATGTGACTAACAACACGACTAATAACACATACAACACTACGAATAATACAACCAATAACACTACAAATAACGTTACTAATACTACGACTAGTGTGACGCGAAGTTTAAAACCTGCCGTTTTGGGCAAAACAAAGCTGCCGCCGACTGGTAATTTGTGGGTAGTTGTAGGGCAGGCTATGGTGGTAGTGGGATGGTTGGCCTTGGGAATTTCCGGAATTGGCAGTAGACGGAGGCTGGGGTATGTGGCGTAAGGCGATAGTCATTGGACTGTGTGTGGTTGGGCTGGCGGCTGCAGAAATAACTTCCGCCGAAACGGAATATAGGTCTGTGGCGAAAGGCGATGCAATTGTTGCGGAGCAGGGTGCTGTGACGCCGGTGTCGATGGCTATACCGTCTGTGAGTGTGGAGGTAAAGATATTGCCGGGTGGAAAGACCGGAGGGGGCTGGATATTGGCCGAAAGAGAGGCTAACTATTGGCAGATGGGGCGAAGCTTTTTGGTCTATGGTCATAATACGGATGAGGTCTTGGGAAATTTGGGAAAGGCTGAGTTGGGGGACGTGGTGAAGATTGTGTGGTCCGATGGGAGCGGGAATAATTACCGGGTGGTGGAGAAGAAGTTGGTGAGAGGGAAATCTGAGATTAATACTCCCCGAGGGGATAGCAGGCAAATCGTGTTGGTAACCTGCGGCGGTTGGTTGGACTGGGAGCGGTGGGTAGTGGTGGCTAGTGAAGTTTAGTGGCGGGTGATAGTGTAAGAATGCGGATGAAAGAGGAAGATGGCGGGAATTTCTTCGGCGAGGTATCTTTGGAAGTCTTTGTAAATGCCGGCGCGAGCAGACAAATCCTGAGTTTTTCTTCCATCTTCCAGGAGTTTGTCTATGCGGGGATTTTTGAGGGAGGTGAGGTTGCCGGGCTGAGTTGAATGCCAAAAGTAGTATTGATCGGGGTCCGAGGGAATGGCTTGGGCGACGAGGAGGGCAGAAAAGTCTTGAGGGATGTCTGGCGAAACTGAGATGTTGACCTCTATTCCCAGGGACTCCCAGTCTGACTTGATGTTTTCGGCGGCTTCCAAGTAAGCCGGGACGGTGGTTATAGTGAGAGAATCAGGCTTTTCGTCCAGCTTGGAGAAGAGAGATCTGGCTCGGTCGAGGTCGAACTCATATTTTTTGGTGTCGGAATTGTAGGCCCATGATAATGGAGAAATGGGGCCGTAGGCACGGTCATCGTTGGGCCAGCGGGATTTGTCGATGGCGTAGGCCAGGGCTAAGCGAAGATTTTTGCCCGCAGTACTGGAAAAGTCTGGAGACTGGGTGTTGAAGAATACGGCTACGTAACGATCTTTGTGGGTGACTCGGATAACGTCGGTATTGGCCCATTTGGCGAGTTCCTGCGGCTCGGATATATCCAAAATAGTACCGGTGAGACCAAGCTTGTAGGATAGGCGGACGAGACTCTCGGTGGGGAAAAAATAGTATTTGAGTTTGGGGGAGCGGGAGCGGGGATCGACGGGGTTGAGGACCAAGGAGTCTATGTATGGGCCATTTTTTTTGATACTGACTATTTTGTAGGAGCCAGTGCCGATAAAGTTTGGTTTGAATACTGGTGTAGATATAACCGCGGGCAAGGGGGAATAAGGGTCCGGCAGGATTATTTTGAGATGGGCCGGGTCGGGGTAGGAAACGCTGGCGTCTTTGAAATTGTATTTAATATCCTCCGATTTAAGCGGTTTGCCGTCTTGCCAGTAAATATTTGGCTGAAGGGTGAAAATGTAGGTCTTGCCGCTGTCGGTCGCTTCCCAAGACTGGGCGAGGCCTGTGGAGGGGAGGCCTGATTCGTCAATGGTGGTGAGTCCCAGACTGGCCAGACGCTGGATAAAAATGGGGAGATTGGAGGTGGTGTAACGGCCGATGACGGCGAATGTGGAAGTAGGGCGAAAGATGACAATTCGAGGGAGTTTGGGCAGGATGAGAAAGCTGGCTGCTCCGACGGCAATGCCAATGAGAATTTGAGGATAGTAGCGAGAGACAAGTGCGGTGAAGAACCGGTAGAAGAATCTAAATTTTTTGAAGGAGATTGGCATTTACAAGACGAGCTGGCTGACGACCGAGAGAGCGACGAATGTGACTGAGAGTACGATTGTTAAGCGAAAAATAAGATTTTCGACTCCCCTTTTGGAGTGGTAGGCCATGGTGCCGAACGTTCTGCCAAGGCCGGTGCCTTTGGCCTGGAGCAATATTAAAGATGTGAGAATAACGCTTAAGATTATTTGGACAATAATAAGTACCTCTTTCATGGCGAAGTTATTATACAAGAACTAGTCTTGTAATAGCCAATAAAGGAAGTGGAAGATGAGGGTGAGGGCGAAGGTGGAGACGAGGAAGGCGCCAAAGACCGTAAATTGAATTGGGGGAACGATGAGATATTTGAGATTGATTCCGGGAGAGATAAAGGCGTGAATCTGGATGTTGGGGATGATCCAGGTAACTATGTAGAGAGTGATGATGTTGGCCACCCAGCGGAATATACCCATGGTGATGAGGTGGATGGGCAGAAGAAGGAGATTGACAACGGGGCGGACGAATAGATTGACGAGGGAAATGGCCAGGGCGGCTAGGAAGAGAGTTTGCCAACCGCCTACGTAGGTGATGACGCCGGAGAGGACTTGAGCCGCAAGGTAAACGCTAGCCAGGTTGATGGCGATGGAGCGGAAGAACAGGCGGAACATATGCGAGTTACCTAACTCTCAGTTTAGCATAAGTTTTTTTGATCGGTGGAGGTGATGGAGACGGCGGGAAAAGCGGTGGGCTTCGTCGCGGAGATGCATAAGGAGCAGTAGTCCAGGATGGGCCTTTGGTAATTTGATTTGTTGACCATTGGATAAATAGATAATTTCGTCGCGTTTAGCTAGAGCGATGATGGAGGGTAAGTTGTAGGTTGTAGGTTGGAGGTTGTGAGCTGCGGTTAGCTGAGGGAGGCCTCCGTCTAAAACGACGAGGTCTGGTGTAGGCCAGTCGGTGCGTTTGAGTCTGCGGGTTAAGACTTCGGCCATCAAAGAAACATCATCACTTCCGGATTTGAGTGTGAAGTGGCGGTAGTGGCGGTGAGTGACCTGGCCGTCGATGGCGACTGTCATTGCGGATGTGGGTGAGGTGCCTTGGAGATGGGCATTGTCGAAAAATTCGATCCGTCCAAGAGATTCTAGGGCCAGATGCGATGCCCCAAGGGCGACTTTGAGGGATTCTAGGGCGGATTGGTTTTTATCCTGGATGAGGTTGGGGTTGACGAGGTATTCCTCGGGCGAGGTATGTGCAGCCAGCAGCCATTCGAGGTTTTGCAGGTGATCTCGGTATATGGCCGCGTTTTCGAAATCCTGCTGGTGGGAAGAAGTATTCATGAGCTTGGTGAGCTCGCTTTTAACTCGGGAAATTTGACCGGAGAGGAGGCTTTTGAGGCGGGTGATATTTTTGCGGTAACCGTGAGCATCTCCAGCGGCAGGACAGGGGGAGCAGAGACCAAGATGGGAATAAAGACACGGGCGGCTCACCGGGCGGGGGGAGGTACAGTAAGGAGCGATACGTCGAAACTGGCGTAAGATTTTGGCAGGGATATGACGATTGAGGAACGGACCGGCCAAAGAGCGGGCAGACTCGTGATTGATGATGGGTTTGGGAAACGGCTCGCGGGTGATGTGGATGTAGTAGGGAGATTTATCGTCCTTGGAGGCTATATTGAAAGGGGGACGGAATTTTTTTATGAGGCGGGACTCGAGGAGTAAAGCCTCAATTTCCGATTGGACATCGATATGATCGATAGTAGAGATTTGGGAAACGAGGACGGCAGTTTTGGGCCCCAGGGTTGTTATAGGCGCGAAATACGAATGGACGCGGTCGCGTAAACTTTTGGCTTTACCTACGTAGAGGATTTGTCCACCTAGACCTTTCATGATGTACACTCCAGGCGTGGTGGGCAAAGAGGACCATAACGATGAGCGTGACGGATGCGGCAATTGTGAGTAAGAGATACCAGAGCAAGTAATGGTTTTGGGCTATATTATAGTCTAGGTATGCATCGTGAGTAGAAACGCTGATGACGGTGGGCGTAAGCCATGGGAAAGGGGAGGAGCGAAAGTCGACTAGATATTCAAACTTGCCGAAAGGAGGGATGATTGAAACCGGCGAAGGATTGTAAATGGCGGAGGCTTGGGTGTTTGTTAGGCGAACCAGAGCTTGGTTTTGGATGAAGGGTAAAATTTGACGCGGCGGGACGACCTCGATTTTTAGAGGCGACGCGGCAAAAGATCTGTAGGGGGCGAATGAGACAGCGACGTCTCTGGTTGATCCTTGCTTGTATTGGCCGGCGGCGAGGGGGGATTCGGAAGACTGACCGTGAATGACAAAGGCGAAATGATTGAAGTCGAATTGATCAAAATAATTTGACTTGGAGGTAGATTCCCAAGTGGGATCGACGTCGACCCACGTTTTATTTTTTAAATCCCAGTACTGAGGCCAAGCGTGCAGTACATCGGTAACTAAGCTTAAGGGGCGCAGTTGAGGATCGGTTGAGTAGGCGTAGCCGTTGACCTCACGAGCGGGGACACCGGCTGCGCGGGCGAGAGTGATAAACAAATCGGTAAAATCGGTGCAGAGGCTAGTGTCGGGATTGTCTAAGGCGACGAGGACCCCCCGCCGGGCAGAATTTGCCAGTCGGGAAGTATCGTATTTGAGAGTAGAGGTAACGTATTGATAGACCTGCTTGGGTGTGGAAAGGCCAGCTGCAATTTCTTGAATTCGGGCGTGGTCGACTGGCCAGTACTGGTCTGGCTGGAGGTAAGAAGTGAGGAGGGGGTCCGATTGACTGCTCGGGTTTTGGGGGGTGTTTTGGAGGTGAGCTTGTCCGGAGGCGGTAATGTCCAGGCGGGATTTGGGGGGAAGGCGAAAGTAAGCTAGCCAGTTGCCGTCGGCGTCGGGGAGGACGTTTATAGGCTGGGGATCTATCAGGTCATAAAAAACTCTTTGATAGCTGGTATCCGGCGGGATGGCTACAGCCTGGAGTTGGGGCTGGAGTGATGAATTTTCCAAGTGGAAGACCAGTTGGAAGTTGAAGGCTTGAATGTTGCCGAATGTAAGTTTGATCGGTTGGGATATGAGCTGGTCTTTGGAGAATGTATAGAATAAATCTGAGGAGGTAGACGGGGGCGAACTGGAGTAAGCGAGCTTGCCGTAGGAGCCAGGAATCTTGACAACAAGCGTGTAGTTTTCAATTTGACTAGGGTCTGAAATTTGAGGAATGGAGACTTCTTTGACCTGTCCTCTGGTGATAGCCGCGGGGGCAGGGTATGAGAGAGTGAAGCGAGTAACACGGTCTTTGCCGGCTGACGGGTGGAGGAGTTGAACTGTGACTTGGGAACCGGATTCTGTCTCGGTCAACTCGACTGGGAGCGGCCCTTGGACGTCGGCGGCGGTAATAGATGTGATGTTGGTTCCCAAGAGACGGAGATGGTACTGTCTGGCATATGACGTGGAGAAGCGATTGGTGAGAGAAATACTTTCTGTGACTGTGCCAGACCCTGAGTCTTGGTAGGTATAGACGATCTGCTGGTTGACAATGAAATCTTCTGAAGCCGCGGTTGGAGAGGCGAACGATGAATAATGAATTATGAATAATGAGGAGAGGAAAAAAAGAAAACGCTTCACTACCTTGATCTTACTAAAAACCACTCCTCTTTGGGGAATTGGGATAGGATGTTTAATATCCAGTCGCAGTCTGATTTTTGGGATACGTGAGCGTGCATGGCGGAGACTTTGACGTCCCAGACGGAGGAGATGTCTACTATTTCGTTTACCTCGGTTCTTTTCCTGCCGTCGGGCATGTAGACGAAATAGTCTGAAATTTGGGCTCTCTCCACATCTTTGAGACAGTAGTACATGATTTTTTTGACATAAGGAAGCTGGGGGAAAAGGTAATTGACGATTGATGTCACGGTAATGTGATCCAGATGACCGGAGACGCCATTGGGATCGAAGGTAATTATGGTGTTGGGGTGGAGTTTATCCAGCTCGGACTTGATACTTTTTGCAAGATGAGAGTATTTGTTGTTGGAGAGCTCGCCGTCCACAAATTCAAGAAAGGTGACGTTTGTGACACCCAGTATTCGGGCGGAATCCAGAAGTTCTTTGTTTCTGACATCTTTTAGCCCGGTTTTTTGATGGTCGCCGTCTGTGCAGCAGATAATGTGGATCTCGTTTTTATCTTTGACAAGTTTGGCGATGGTTCCTCCAGGGCCAAAGGCCTCGTCATCGGGGTGGGCAAAGACACAGGCAATTGTTGCCATCCGAAGATTTTACTATAAAATCAGAAAATTATGGGAAAAGTATGTTTGGGTATGTATTGCCGGCGGGATGAGTGTGAGGTGAAAATCGAATTGTCACATATTCGTGTAGGAATGGTTAATATTAGATGCGTTTTTTCTCCCGATGACATAAAGGGCGAGTATGGAGATGAGATGGATTTGCGAGTCAGTGATGTAGTGGGCGAAGTATTTTTTTGGAGTGTTGTGTGTTATGAATGCGGTCTGAAAACGGATGGGGAGGGTGTTATTGAAACTTGACGGGTGTATAATGCGCAGAAGTTGGTATGGTTTATAACGAGGAGCAAATAAGTAATTTGGTACAAATTACTGAAACACGCAAGGGGGATGGGACGGTGGTTTTGGCGTTTTTGCTGACGGTATTGGAAGAAGGAGTGACGGCTCGAGAGTTTTACGGCGTTGTATGTAAAGCGTGTGAGTTAAGAAACCGGAAGGGGATGGTTGGGTGCACTGGGTGTGAGAAGTCAGGTATGTTTTCGGAGTCTGCCAGCGGTGAGTTGACTATTGACCCCAAAGTGTCGGGGTTGATGGCGACGAAGGCGTTGGATCTGGCAAAGTGCAGAATGGCGACCGCGGTGAAAGAGCTGATGGTGCAACGGCCAGTTGGTGAGTTGCTATCGTAGGATTTGGTGATACAATGGCCCGATGTCGGCTGCATGCGAGACAAGAATTAGGCAGATAATCAAGACGGGCGAGTTTGTCGATGTTCTATTTGATTTGACAAGCAGGGATTCTCAAATTCCTACTGCTGATTTTGGGGAAGAAGTTTGTGAGACTGTCTGTCCATTTGTTACATTCGGTCTATTTAGTAGTCTGAGGTGTTCTGGAGTCAATGGTTATGATCGTGTGACGCATTTGGCTGCGGCTGTACTAACCGTTGATCAAAGAATGAGAGCTGAGGAGTTGGTGATGAAATTGGAAACTGCGGGGTGCAGTATTGGAAAAAAGATTTTAGGGGCGATGCTTGAAGGTCGGAAAGTCGGGGAGCTACTTTTGAAAAAATAGAGTTAGGGATAACAGAGGAATTGGCCGGTGGGAGAAGATTTGATATTTATGAGATTTTGGGGCGGGCAGGAGGCAAGAAGGCGTCCGCCTAAATCCCCTCCTCCGGGCCCGAGCTCGATGACCCAATCGGCGTTTTTGATGACGTCTAGGTTGTGTTCAATAACAACAACAGTGTTGCCGACTGAGACGAGTGAGCGCAAGACTATGAGAAGTTTCTCAAGATCGGCAAAATGCAAACCGGTGGTGGGCTCGTCCAGAATGTAAAAAGATTTGCCCGTGGATCGTTTGGAAAGCTCGGTGGCCAATTTGACGCGTTGGGCCTCTCCTCCTGAAAGGGTGGGGGCGGGTTGGCCGAGCTCGATGTAATTTAGACCGACCTGACTTAGGGTGTTGAGTTTGTCGGTGACTGCCGGAATGGCGGAGAAAAATTCGAGGGCTTGTTCGACGTTCAGCTTGAGAATCTCGGCGATAGTTTTGTTTTTGAAGCGGACTTCGAGGGTTTCGGAATTGTAGCGGGTGCCGCCGCAAACTTCGCAGTTGACGTAGACGTCTGGCAGAAACTGCATTTCTATTTTGATCTGACCCTCGCCCTGGCAGGCTTCGCAGCGACCGCCTTTGATATTGAAGGAGAAGCGGCCGGGATAATAACCGCGGACGCGGGCTTCGGGAGTGAGGGCAAAAATGTCCCTGATGGGGGTAAACAGGCCAGTGTAGGTGGCGGGGTTTGAACGGGGGGTGCGGCCAATGGGCGATTGGTCGACCATGATGACCCGGTTGACAAAATCGGATAAGGGCATGTCGTTTTCGGCGGACTTACTTTGGGAAATAAATAAAGACTCGAATTTTCCCGCTTTTTCTTTGTGGTCCGGGTTGAGTTTTCGGGCCAGAGCGTGGTAGAGAGTGTCGATGAGAAGGGTGGACTTACCGGATCCCGAAACGCCGGCTATGACAATGAACTGGCCCAGAGGAAATTTTACAGTGATGCTTTTGAGGTTGTGTTGGGAAGCACCGACTAGCTGCAAGTGGTAAGTGGTGAGTGGTAGGTGAGTAGATGTGATTTGTATTTTTTTCTTTCCCGATAAATATTTGCCGGTGAGCGATTGAGGGTCGGACATGACTTGTTGAGGAGTGCCTTGGGATACAATCTGTCCTCCGTGGGAACCGGCGCCGGGGCCAAAATCCACCAGCCAGTCCGATTGGCGCATCATCTCTGCGTCGTGCTCGACCACGATTACGGTATTTCCTAGATCGCGCAAGCGCTTGAGGGTGTCTATCAGGCGCTGATTGTCTTTTTGGTGCAGACCGACGGAGGGTTCATCTAAGACATATAAAACTCCAGAGAGGCCGGAACCGATTTGACTGGCCAGGCGGATTCTTTGAGCTTCTCCGCCTGCCAGAGTGTTGGCGGTTCGATCCAGGGTAAGGTATTCCAAACCGACGGAGATTAAAAACCCAAGACGTTCTCTGATTTCCTTGAGGATGGGAGAAGAGATGACGGATTCCTTTTTACTTTGGTTGGTGAGGCCGTTTAAAAAATCGAGAGCGGATGAGACAGAGAAACGAGATATATCTATTATGGATTTATCGTCTATCGTAACTTTGAGGCTTTCCGGTTTGAGGCGTTGACCCTGGCAATCAGGACAAATTTCCTTGCGCATAAATTTTTCTATTTCAGTCCTTATAAAATCCGATTCGGTTTGTCGATACCTTCTTTGGAGATTGGGAATAATGCCTTCAAAGTCCAATTCACCGTAAAGCAAGACACGTTTTTGGTCGGGCTCCAGGTCTTTGATGGGGGTACGGATGGGAACATATTGGGAAACTTTGCGGGCGTACCAGGAGTCGTAAGTGAAGATATTGGCATAGGGCAGGACTCCGCCCTCGGAAATAGTGAGATTGGGATTTAAAATTAATTGCTCGTCGATTTTTAGGAGCGTGCCTAAGCCAGTGCAGGTTGGGCAAGCGCCGTGGGGGGAATTGAAGGAAAAGATGCGCGGTTCGATTTCGGGTAACGAGATGTTGTCTACAGGACAGGCAAACTTTTGCGAAAATAAGTGATCCTGCAGATGTTTAGGTTTGGCGGGCAGATCGAATGACTTGTCCAGGACTTGGGCTAAAATGACTAATCCTTCGGAGAGCTTGAGTGATTGCTCGACAGAATCGAAGAGACGGGATCGGAGACCTGCTGATTCGGTGAGTTGGGTTTTGTCGATAACTAACCGATCGATTACAACGTCTATGACGTGCTTGTTGTTTTTGAGGAGGAGAATGTCCTCGTCTAAGCCGATGATTTTGCCGTCGACTCGGGCTTGGGTGTAACCTTTTTGGCGGAGACTACTAAACAGATCGGTAAATTCTCCTTTGCGATCTCTGATGACCGGAGATAGAAGCAAAAACCTGGCGTTTTTGGATTTTTTGACTTCTGACTGGCCTAAATCCAAAATTTTGTTGACGATCTGTTCGACGGAGAGTTGAGCTATTTCGCGGCCACAAATAGGACAGTGGGGGTGGCCGATGCGGGCAAAGAGCAGTCTTAAATAGTCGTAGATTTCGGTGACCGTGCCTACGGTTGAGCGGGGGTTGTGAGAGGCGGATTTTTGGTCGATGGAGATGGCAGGGGAGAGGCCTTCGATGGTTTCCACTTCCGGTTTGTCCATTACCCCTAGGAATTGGCGCGCGTAAGATGAAAGCGATTCGACGTAACGGCGCTGGCCTTCGGCATAGATGGTATCGAAGGCCATGGAGGACTTACCTGAGCCGGAAAGACCGGTAAAAACTACAAGTTTGTTTTTGGGGATATCAAGATCGATATTTTGGAGGTTGTGTTCTCTGGCCCCGCGAATGCGAATATAGTCGGTCATGGATCATATATTGTATCAGGGATTTCGGGTTTTGTTCAAGAGACTTTATCTTTACTCTCCACGTACCCTATGCTATACTATAGGGTTAGTATGACACTTGAGCAAAAGGCTAGACTTCTTGTAAAAATTCAAAATTGTGATGTTTATTGTAGGCTTGGTACAAAAGCGGACAACGTAGGTCCAGGGAGGTGTATTGGTTTGATGCAACTCAAGGGAGATGCAAAAAATAATAACTTACATAATGGCGTGACGATGACCAGGGAGAACAGTAGGAGGTATGCTGAGGCTTGTGTTGAAATGGGGTGCGTGTTTCCTGAAGCGCTCCGATTTCTAGCTGAGTCTGAGGATTTTCCGGTCGAGGGTGACCAGGCTACTTAGATTTGGGTTTGTGGGGTTTTTCGGCAGGACGAGCGATATGTGGAGGAGTGAGGTATGGGTCTTTGGGTCTTTCAGGGCGTTTGGGGGGCGGATAAGGCTGTTTGGCGGTTGTCAAGAGGTACTTTGGATGGTAATATTTGAACTATAGTGAAGGAGAAAAGATGGCTAGGAAATCAATGGTTTGTTATGAGTGCAGGGGGATTCAATTTATAGATAGTGAATATTCAGTTGGGGTCTGGGGGCAAAGGGAAAGATTGATGAGTCAGGCTCACTACATTCTTCATTTGCATAACGTGGCGGATCAATCGATGGAGGTAGGTGTCGCATTACTCCAGAGGGGTTTTAGATTGACGATCTTGGGTGTGTCTCAAATGGATTTAATGTGAAGGATGCGGTCGCGGAGGCGGGCGGCGGATTCGAAGTCCAAAGACTTGGCAAAGGTCTGCATTTGCCGCGTCATGAGCCGGATGAGTTTGGTTGTATCTGCGGGAGTTAGTTGGTTGATTTTGGCCATATCAATATCCGAAGCATCTAGCGACTTTCCTTTGAGTATCTCCTTGGGATCTAACTTAATTGCTGGTTTTGCATCTACTTTTTCTGCAATTCTTTCACGAATCGATTTCACGATGGATTGGGGAGTAATATTGTGAGTTTTATTGTATTCGATTTGATAATCTCGGCGCCTGTTTACCTCGTTTATGGCAAGGCGCATAGAATTAGTTGTTTTGTCGGCGTACATAATTACTTGGCCATCGACGTGGCGGGCGGCTCGGCCCATTGTTTGAATAAGCGACGTGCGAGAGCGTAAGAATCCCTCTTTGTCGGCGTCCAGTATGGCAACCAGTGATACCTCCGGCAAATCTAAGCCCTCCCGAAGAAGATTGATCCCGACCACAACGTCGTAGTGACCGGAACGTAAATCACTGAGGACGTCCAGGCGCTCGAGGGTCTCGACATCTGAGTGGAGGTATTGGACTTTGATCCCCTGCTCTTTTAAATAGGCTGTCAGGTCTTCGGCCATGCGCTTGGTAAGTGTGGTGACAAGAACCCGTTGGTGTTTGTTTAAGCGTGTGTTGATCATGGCAATAAGGTCCGATATCTGGTTTTGGGTGGGACGGATTTCCACTTGGGGGTCGATGAGTCCCGTGGGGCGGATGAGCTGTTCCGTGATGAAACCTGCAGATTGGGAAATTTCCCAATCGTCGGGTGTGGCGGAGGCGTAGATCGTGCGGCCCTGGCGGCGCTGAAATTCGTCGAAGCGGAGAGGACGATTGTCCAGGGCGGCAGGAAGCCTGAAGCCGAAATCTATGAGTGTCTGCTTGCGGGATCGGTCGCCGTTGTACATGCCTCGAATTTGGGGAATGGTCATGTGGGACTCGTCGATAATTAAGAGATAGTCTTCGGGGTAATAATCCAGTAAGGAGTAAGGAGGATCGCCGGGGGAGCGGCCGTCGAAGTAGCGGGAGTAGTTTTCTATCCCGTTTACATAACCCAGCTCTTTGATCATTTCGAGGTCGTAGGTGACACGCTGTTTCAGACGGTGGGCTTCGAGGATTTTTCCGACACTTTGCAATTCCCCAACTCTATTTTGCATGTCTGTAAATATTTGTTTGAGAATATGTGAGTTGTCTTTGGTGGCAATGTAATGTTTGGCGGGATAAACGGTGAGTTTCTCAGTTACCAAGCTTGCCAGTTCTCCGGTCAGGGGGTTGATTTTTTCTAATTTGGTAACTTTGTCGCTTTGGTGATGAACTCGAATGCAAACATCTTCGTAGGCCGGATAGATGTCTATTATGTCTCCGCGGATACGGTACGTGCCGCGATGAAAGTCGTAGTCTGAGCGAATATACTGGAGGTCGTTGAGACGCAGGAAAATCTGGTTGCGAGTGACTTTGAGTCCTTCGGTCAGCTCCAGTACGGTTTTGGCGTATTCGACGGGTGATCCAAGATTGTAGATACAAGAAACTGAAGCCACAACTATGGTGTCCGGGCTGGTTAAAAGATTGGTGGTGGCGGCCAGGCGCAATTTGTCTATTTCGTCATTAATGTCGGTTTCTTTCTCTATGTAGGTATCTGTCTGGGGAATGTAGGCCTCGGGCTGATAGTAGTCGTAATATGAGACAAAATAGGATACGGCGTTTTCGGGGAAAAATTCCTTGAGCTCTTGATAAAGCTGGGCGGCCAGGGTTTTGTTGTGAGAAATTACCAACGTTGGTTTTTGGTATGCGGCGATGACATTGGCCATAGTGAACGTCTTGCCGGAACCAGTAACGCCAACCAGAACCTGGTGGCTTTGACCGGCTTGTAATCCTTGAGTTAGCTTGGCGATGGCTTGGGGCTGATCGCCGGTGGGCGTAAACTGGGAATGAAGTTTGAACATGCTGGTTTTTTGGGATTTGGGATTTGTTTGGGGTATAATACTTTAATGGCGGGACATTTGAAAGATAGTGACCCGAATATACTAGTCTTCGGGGGGGACTGGTGTAAAGACACCAGGAGGGTGCTGAATCTAATTGAGGCTTTGGGGTTGTTGGAGCAGTCCGTTTATGTAGCGATGGACAGGGATAAGGATGGCAATGCCGGACTGGGAAACGAACATGTGAGTTTTTTGGTTTATTTGGGAGAAGAGGACGGCAGAAAGGTTAGAATTCCCATAGTGAGCGTGAAAGGAAAACGATTGAATGAACCGACCAATGAGGAGTTGGTGGATGTGTTGGTGGCGGCTGGAATGCTGGGGGGCGCTTGACATTTGGGAAATATTCGGATAGATTATGAATATGCCGGTAACGCTGTATAACAGACAGAGACAGATTTTGGATTTTATTTCTCAGTATGTTCAGGCGCACGGGTTTTCTCCCACTCTTCAAGAAATAGCTAAGGCTTTGGGTGTGTCTTCTCTGGCGACGGTGCATGAACACCTGGAGACGATGGAAAAAAAGGGCGTGATTAAGCGCTATGAGGGAACTGTACGCGGAATAGAAATATTGGATAAGGCGGCCGCGGCGAGAATGGATGCGCCGGCGGCTATAGAACTGCCGGTCTTGGGGTTTATCGCGGCTGGACAGCCAATCGAACCATACACGGATCCGAACGCTACTTTTGGAGTGCCGCCATCGATGACGTCGACTAAGAAGCGGAGTTTTGTCCTGCAAGTTAAAGGAGACTCGATGATTGAAGCGGGAATTTTTGACCGAGATTTTGTGGTGATTGAACAAACGGAGACGGCGAATAACGGAGAAGTGGTGGTGGCTCTTTTGGAAAACGGGTTTGCGACTTTGAAGCGATATTTTAAGGAAGCTACAAGAATTAAGCTGGAGCCGGCTAACTCGGCTATGTCCCCGATTTTTGTGACTAGGGTGAAGATCCAGGGTCGAGTAGTGGGGGTGGTGAGAAAATTCAATTGATATTTAGAGCCCTTTTTGAATAATTTCCTGGTCTTTGAGGTAGGTTTTTTGTTTGAAATAGTGTAGTATACCCGGAAGAATCGATAAGAAGACTATCGTGACGATGATGGCTAAAAGGTACTTATCCATGAGCTCGAGAGGAATTATTCGGCCCAAGGAGTATCCTAAAAGGGGCAGACCGATTCCCCAAAGAAGGCCGCCCACGAGATTGTAGGTGACAAAAGTAGGATAGTGCATCCCGGCGGCTCCGGCGACGATGGGAGCGAAGGTACGGATGAAGGGCATAAACCTGGCGAGAACTATAGTTTTGGGTCCGTGTTTGTCGTAGAAATGGCGGGCTTTTTGTAAATGTTCTTTCTTGAATAATTTTGAATCGGGTCTATTGAAAAGTTTGGGGCCGACTTTGAGGCCGAAGGTGTAGCCAACATTATCTCCCAGGACGGCTGAAATAAAACTGCCAAGCAGGAGTAAGGGCAGAGATAAGAGGTTTTGGGAAGCCAGAAACCCTGCCGTGAAGAGGAGAGAATCTCCCGGAAGGAAAAAGCCGAAAAACAGACCGGATTCGGCAAAGACGATACCAAAGACCCCCAGTAAACCTACGGATTTGATGATTTCGATTAAGTCAAAATTCATGATAAGGGTATAATTTGAGCGTGGGAACATTGTACATTGTGGCGACACCGATTGGCAATCTGGAAGATATTACAATCAGAGCGATTAATACTTTAGTCACAGTCCCTGTGGTGGCATGTGAAGATACTCGACATACTGGTCAGTTGATTAAAATCGTGAAAGAGAGGTATCGCCTTGTAATTTCTAATTTCGAATTTCTAATTCCTAAACAAAAATTTATTTCAGTGAGGGATTGGAATGAGGGGAGAATGGTTAGTTTGTTGCTTGGTTACTTGGTTCATAGCGATGTGGCGCTGGTCTGTGACGCGGGGACGCCCCTGATTTCCGATCCGGGATATAAAGTGGTGAGGGCGGCGAGAGCTGCGGGTTTTGGAGTGTCCCCTATCCCGGGGCCAGCTGCGGTGACGGCGGCGTTGTCTGCCAGCGGGTTGCCGACTAACAAATTCTTGTTTTTGGGATTTTTGCCTAAAAAGTGGGAACTACTCTCGGGGCTGACGCATGTGATATACGAATCGCCGACCAGGCTGGAAAAGACTTTAAGGATAATTTTGGAGAGGTACCCGGAGGCTGAGGTGATAATTGCCCGCGAATTGACGAAAGTACACGAGCAGTTTGTCGGGTATGCTTTAGGTGACAGATTGGGGAAGATAAAGGGTGAGGCGACAGTGCTGGTGTGGTTACCTGAGAGAAATATCCGAAAGGAGATTTCGGCCGACCATGGAAACGGGAATGGGAATGTTCATGGCTGATAGGATGGTGGGAGCGACGTCGGCAAGGATGCCCTGGGGTAATTGAATTGGTTTGGTAAGATTTTTGGCGGCGACGATGAAAGGGATGGGATTGGCGTTGTGCTCGGTATCGGAGGACTGGGTCATGGCGTTGATCATTTCTTCGACATTTCCGTGGTCGGCGGTAAGCATAAAAACCCCACCGGCGTCTATTACTGCCGAGCTAACTTGACCTATACATTCATCAACGGTTTCACAGGCGATGACTGCGGCGGGAATGTTGCCGGTATGGGCGACCATATCGGGGTTGGCGAAGTTGACAATTATCATGTCATATTGACCGGATTTTATTTCTGAGATTAATTTGGAAGTAAGATCTCGAGCGGACATTTCGGGTTTCTTGTCGTAAGTGGGAACTTTGGGAGAAGGAATGATGATGTGCTCTTCGCCGGGGAATGGGTCTTCACGCAGGCCGTTGAAGTAGTAGGTAACAAATCTTTCTTTCTCACTTTCGGACATGCGCAGCTGTCTTAAGCCATTTTCTGATATTACGCGGCCGAGGGGGTTGTCGACGGCCTGGGGGGGGAAAGCGATGTGGACCGGCATGTCTTGCTCGTACTCGGTCATGGTGACGAAATACAAATCTTTGATGATTGGACCCCGGGTGAAGGGTTTTTGACGAGAGGCGATTTTGGCGTCCAAGGTGTGCTTGTGCAGGTATTTGATGGCATAGGGGTCGAAGCCTACAAGGTTGCCAGTTTCTTCAAAGTCGGGTAGAACAAATGCTTTGGAGAGTTGGCGCGGCCGGTCGATGCGGAAGTTGTAGAAAATTACAGCGTCGTGCGGTTGAATGAGAGCTACGGGATGACCTGTGCTGTCGGTGATGTTGGTTGGGTCAATAAATTCGTCGGTTTGATTGGCGGTATAGGCTTGAGTGACAGCTGTTTCAATATTTGGGGCGGATTTCCCGATACCTTTGGTCAGGCAAAAATAGGCTTTGGCTGTTCTGTCCCAGCGGAAATCGCGGTCCATGGCGTAATAGCGGCCCATGACTGAGGCGATTTGGCCCGTGGATTCACGGTTCATGACAGTTTGAAGCTGTTTGAGGTATGTCATGGAGGCAGTGGGGGGTGAATCGCGGCCGTCGGTGACAACATGTATAAATACTTTTTTTAGGTCGTGATCGTGATAAAACCTTAAGAGAGCAAATAAGTGCGAAATATCAGAGTGAACTCCTCCACCCCCGACCAAACCGATGAAGTGGAGCTGTGAGTGGTTTTGTTTGACATGGGTGGCTGCGGCCGTGAGGGCGGCGTTTTGGAAGAATGTGCCGTCGGCAATTGACATGTTGATTCTGGGCAGATCTTGGTAGACGATGCGGCCGGCTCCCAGATTGAGATGACCGGTTTCAGTATTTCCGGGTTCACGTTTGGGTAAGCCCACGGATTCACCGTGGGCGATGAGCTGGGTGTGGGGATAAGATTTCCAAAGATTTGTAATATTGGGGATCTTGGCTTGAGTAATGGCATTGCTTGGTCCTTTGGGGGCGATGCCCCAGCCGTCTATAATGCAAAGAAGAACAGGTTTGGGACGGGAAGACATTTTTCTAGTATACTATGATATTGTTATGAAGTTGGCAGATGTTGAAGCGAGAAAGATAATCTCTTCGATGGGTAGTGAGACGGTAGAGGTGACGGTAGTAACGGAGAGAGATAAATTTTCGGCGGCGGTGCCGGCCGGAATATCGGCGGGGAAATACGAGGTTAAGAACGATACGGTTGAGGGGGCATTGGCACAGATCGCGGCCATAAAACCGAAAATTGTAGGAACCGATATGAGTCAGGCTGAACTGGACAGGATATTAGTTGAGGCGGGTATGGCGGGTAATGCGTCCCTCCCTATATCGGCGGCGTTTTGGAGAGCTTCTTTGGGAGAAGTTAAAACTTACAATAAGTTTCCCAAACTTTTTACGTTAATGTTTGAGGGGGGGAAACACGGCAATCCGGGGATTACAATTCAAGAGTTTGCCGTGGTGGAAGACACGGTGGAAGAAGCGATGCAGGATTTTAGGAAGCTAAGAGACTATCTGGAGAGCGCGGGAATCGAGACTACAGTGGGGGCGGAGGGTGCGTTTTCACCTGAGGGGTTTGACAATTTGAAGACTTTGGATACAATTTCGAAGGTGTTCGCTGATAAGAAAATTGCTCTGGATGTGGCTGGAAGTTTTGTAATGGGGGGAATTGACTACAAAGAACTGAAGGCAAAATACAACATCGCTTCGATTGAAGATCCTTATTCGGATGAGCAGTGGGACGAGTGGAAAAAGTTTTATGATGAATTCGGCCAAAAGATTATGGTGGTAGGAGATGATTTAACGGTGACAAACAGTGAGAGAATTAAACGGGCACTTGCTCCGCAAGTTGTTAACGCGATAATTGTAAAGCCCAATCAAAACGGGACAATTTCTGGTACTTTGGAGGCGGTGAAGTTGGCTCGGGAGTATAACTTGGCGATAGTGGTGTCGCACAGGGCAGAAGAAACTAATGACTATTGGATCGCGGATTTTGCGTTGGAGGTGGGAGCCGACTTCGTAAAATTCGGCGGCATGGACAGGGGAGAAAGGATCGCTAAATATAACAGACTACGGGACAGGGGGATGGGTTAGTTCGGTTTCGATGGCGAGGAGGCGGTTGTATTTGGCGACGCGCTCGCCTCTAGCTGGGGCGCCAAATTTGGCATAGTCGGCGCCGATGCCAACGGCGAAATCGGCAATAAAGGTGTCGTTGGTTTCGCCAGATCGGTGTGAGGCGACAACTTTCCAACCGGCGGCGTTGGCCTGGTGGATAACTTCGAGAGTTTCCGAGACAGTTCCGACTTCATTCAATTTGACGAGTATTCCGTTGCATGCTTTGTCGGCTACGGCTTTTTTCACCAGTTTGGAATTGGTGGCTAACAGGTCGTCTCCAACAATGGTGGTAATATTGCCTAATTCGGCGGTGAGGTTGATCCAGCTTTTCCAGTCCGCCTCTGATATTGCATCTTCCAGCAGGCGCAGGTGGTATTGGTTGTTGAGATCTCTTAAGTAGTCAATGAATTCATTGGCTTCCATGGGCGAACTTCGGTCTTTGATAATGTAACGGTTGTCTTTGAAAAATGAGTTGGCGGCGATGTCCAACCCCAACTCGATGTCTATGCCGGGTTTGTGGTTGGTTTCGATGATGGCTTCCTGGAGGATTTCAAGAGCGTCCAGGTTGGTAAACAAATTTGGAGCAAACCCGCCTTCGTAACCGACGCTGTGGATGGCTCCCCGGCGGGCCAATAAGCGTTTTATAGTCTGGTAAATTACAACTCCGGTTTCCAGGGATTCGGCAAAGGGGTGCAGCCTGCTGGAGATAATATGAAACTCCTGGAAATCCAAATTGCCGGCTCCGTGTTTACCGCCGTTTATCATGTTGAAGACGGGGCTGGGAATGAAGAGAGGTTCTTTGTTGCCAATTACATCGGCGATATATTTGTAAAGCGGCTGGCGAAGAGACGCGGCTAGAGCTTTGGTGGTCGCCATAGAAACTCCAAGAATGGCGTTGGCACCGAGTTTTTTCTTTTCGGGGGTTCCGTCTAAATCTATGAGCCACTTGTCGAGGTCCAGGATGCTGGTAAATGGCTTGTCTAGAACGGCTGATGCTATTTCCTGATTAACGCGGGAAATTGCGGCCAGTACTCCCCTGCCCAAATAGCGGCGAGGGTCGTTGTCACGCAGTTCAAAAGCTTCCGAAGAGCTGGTTGACGTCCCTGAGGGGACAGAGGCTATACCGTAGTCACCACTGTCCAGGATAGAAACAACTTCTAATGTTGGGTCGGCTCGGGAGTCGAGAATTTCCCGGGCATAGAGTTTTTGAATTTTGGGCATATCTTAAATTTTGTTGACTATTTTTAATTCATTATGATAAATGATTTCGCGAGTACGCTCGATGGCGTCGGGATTGACTGAGATGCTGGTAATCCCCCAGCTAACCAGCTTTTCTACCAGGTCGGGATATTCGGATGGAGCTTGGCCGCATATTCCACAGGTAATGCCCATTTTTAGACTGGTCTTGACAGTCTTTTCCAAGGCCCAGAGGACGGCGGGGTTTCGCTCATCGAATTGGGGGGCTACATCCTGGTTGTCCCGATCGGTTCCCAAAATGAGCATGGTGAGGTCGTTACTGCCTATTGAGACGCCATCCAGGCCGACGTTGATAAAGTCTTCCAGGAGGATGACATTTGAGGGAATTTCCACCATCATCCAAAGCTTGAATGACCCAGAGCGATAAAGACCGGTAGCAGCGACTAGTTTTTTGACATCGACCAGTTCAGGAACCGATGAGACAAAGGGGATCATGAGATGTAAATTTTTGTAACCATGGGTATTTCTGACCCGTTTAATGGCTTCCAGCTCGAGGTTGAAGACGTCGGGGTTTTTGATGTAGCGGAGAGCTCCGCGAAACCCAAGCATGGGATTTGATTCTTGGGGTTCATAGGCCTCACCGCCCTTGAGGGAGCGGTATTCGTTGGTTTTGAAGTCTGTGGCTCGGTAGATTACGGGACGGGGATCGAAGGCCCGACAAAATTTGGTCATTGATTCTGCCAGATCGTGAACGTACTGTTTTTGCTTACCTTCGGCGATGACTTTTTTGGGGTGGACTCCAAGATTGGCGATCATGAATTCTGCCCTAAGAAGTCCCACTCCATCGACGTTTCTTTCGGCTACTCTGTCTGCGGCTTCGGGTTCAGCCAAATTTACGTAAAGTTTGGTGGCAGTCTTGAAATTTTTGGGTAATTGGAAATTGTAAGGAGAGGGTTGGGTGTTTTGCGAGGTAATGGGTGAGGAGGGACTGGGAGAACCTGGAAAAATCTCGCCGGTGGAGCCGTTTAGGGTGATGATCATGCCATTTTTGAGATCGGTAGTGGCGGTGGAGGTCCCGACTATGCAGGGAACGCCGAGTTCGCGGGAGACGATGGCGGCGTGGGAGGTGAGCCCGCCACGATTGGTAATGATACCGGCGGCCCGTTTCATAGCAGGCACGAAGTCCGGGGTGGTCATATCGGTAACCATGATGTCTCCGGCTTTGACCTGGTCTAAGTGCTTGACGTCGATGATTTTGACTGGTCCCCAGACAAGACCCGGTGAGGCGGGTGCTCCTTTCAAAATAGGGTTGGCGTGAATTTGGGCAGGTTTTGAGGGGGAATATTCTTTTGAAAGGTCAGATTTTAAGGTTGTGATGGGACGGGATTGGACGACGTAGAACTTGCCATTTTCCCTGGCCCATTCGATGTCCTGGGGAAAGAAATAGTGACGATGAATTCTTTTGCCAATATCGGCGATTTCTAAGATTTGCTTGTCAGTAAGCTTGGGAAGACCCTGGAGTTTTTTGGGGACAGGGACTTGCTTTACCCCTTGAGCCTTTCTGACCTCCATGATAGTTTGGGTCGAGGGAATTTTGACGGTGATTTTGCCGGAAGCGCGGGATATTTCGTAGTGATCCGGGGTGACCACACCCTGGACGATATAATCACCCAGACCGTAGATCGCCTCGACTATGATGCGGTCGCGATTTTGGGAGATGGGGTCGGTAGTAAACATGACACCGGAGACTTCGGACTGGACCATTTTCTGGACAGGTACGGCGATGCCCACTTTGAAATGGTCGAATTTTTTTTGGTCTCGGTAAAATATAGCCCGGGCGCCAAAAAGCGACTCCCAGCATTGGCGAACTTTTATTAAAAGATTTGTATCGCCTATGACATTGAGATAAGACTCCTGCTGACCGGCAAACGAGGCGTCGGGCAGATCTTCGGCGGTGGCTGAGGAGCGAACTGCCACGGCTAAGCTAGAGCCGAGCTGGTCATAGCTGGTAAACAGCTCTTGGGAGACTTGTTCAGGCATTTCGGCAGAGTGAAGGAGTTTTTGGACTTTATCGGAGGCGGACTCAAGTTGTCTTGTATCTGAGACATCGCATTTTAGTAGAATGTTTTTTATTTGGGGACGTAAGTCGTTGGCGTCCAGGAAGTCGAAATAGGCTGATGAGAGGATGACAAAACCCGGTGGGACGGGTATCTTGGCCTGGGTGAGTTCGCCTAAATTGGCACCTTTGCCGCCGGCTATAGCGATGTCACTTTTGGATATTTCGGAAAACCAGCGGATATATTTGGCAGTTTTTTTCATAGACTTCTTACTTTAATTTATCTTTCATCCAGTCTACCCAAGGGATGGGACCGGGGTCAACACCATAAGTTTGGGATAAGCTATAAGAAAGATAAGCCGAGGCTTGGACGAAATCCATGACTTCGAACAATCGAGTGGGAGCTGACGGGGACCAGCTGAGGACGGGGATGTGGTTTTTGCCAATAATTTCCTGCGTGGGTTCTATGCGTTTGATGACTTCGGGGTGGTAGTTTTTGGAGATAATGAATAAGAAGGCTAAATGCGATGCGTTTGATGAGGGGTGGGCGAGGCCCTCAAGGAGATGGTGGTTCAGCTCGGGAAGATCGAAGGCGGCGCTCATGGTTTTGGAATTTTCGTTGAGCATGTTTTTGGCGGCGTGGGCGGCTCCGATTAAGTGCTCAGCGCTGACTAAAATTGGCAGCCGGTTGTGCAGTCTCTGGGCGACTTGTTCCATTTGTGAGAAAGACTCACCTTGGCGGCTGGTGAGAAATTGGGGCAGGGAGTCAAGAGGTTCCTCGGCAGTAATAAGCTGGCAGCGGGAGAGGAGGTACAAAACAGAGAGAATATTGTATCCTAATCCGAGTCGTGGTTGGGTACTGGGATTGTGAACGGGGTCGAAAATATAAGCTGGAATGTCAAATTGTTTTGCTATTTCGCCGAGTTTCCCGCCCGCAGAAATAATAAACATCTGACTGCCTCTGGCTCGAGCCTCCGCCAGTGAAGAAAGAGTTTCTTCGGTATTTCCGGAATAGCTGGAGAGGATGACCAGGGTTTTTTCGTTTACAAAATTGGGAAGGTGATATTGGGTTGAGACAACAATTGGGACTTTTAGAGTTTGGCGGTCGAGGCAGGAAATTATCCGGCCGCCCAAGGCTGACCCGCCCATGCCTGAGACGACAACATTTTGGACCAGGAAGCATTGAGGGGGAATCGCCTTTTGGGCAATTTCATGAAGGACTTGCCGGCATTGATCCGGGAACTGTTTGATAGAGTCCAGGACTCCCAGGGAGTCCAAGGGCGGAGAATCGTCGCGGCGGACGGGTTGGCTGTGAACGGGGTGAATGATGGATCTGGCTAAGTTTAGACCTTCGTGACCTAATTTGCGGGCACTATTAGGATCCGGGCTTTCGGCAAACACTCGAAATTCGGGGGCGTTGCCGGAACCGCGAAAGAGAAGCCACTGTTGGGGTGATAGATAAATTTTGACGCCGTCGGTAGTATCGATTCGGCTGGCGTGGTACTTTTCCTGAGCAGCCGAGTAGATAGAAGAGTATTTATCGAAGGGACAATCGATTTTGTCCCGAAAAATTTCGAAGTGAGGTAAGGAATCGACTGCTTGGGAAAGCGGCGATGAAGATTTGATTAGATAATTGAGTAATTTGACCATAGTAACTGCTCCGTCGCGACCGAAGTGGATTTCTGAGCTGATGGCTCCTCCATTGGCTTCGAAGCCGAAAGTAGATCCGACTTCTTTCATCTTGGCGGCGACGTGGGTGGATCCCACTGGAGTACGGAAAACCTTTTTTCCTATATGGTCGATGACGGATGAGGTGCTGATGGGGGTAACAATGGCTGGGCTGGAAGAATCACGGGCGAGGAGGGCGCAGGTGTAGTCGCCAGGAATGAATTGGCCTTTTTCGTCCACAAATATCACCCGATCGCCGTCGACGTCGAAGCCGATGCCGAAGTCAGCGTGGGCGAGGAGTACTTGGCGAGAGAGGTCGGCGTAGTCGGAGGCTTTTTCAGTATCTTTTCCGGAAAAAAATGGTGACTGGATGTCGCAGTAGTTGGTGCAAGTAAAATCCAGTTTTAGATCCAGGAAGAGATCGCGAATGATCCCCGTTTGAGCTCCGTTTGAAGTGTCGAGAACTATTTTCCAGTTGGGGTACGGGGGGTGGGAGAGGCTTTTTAATAAATTTAAATACAATTCTTTGGCGGAAGAGTCGTATTTGACATCGGGTATTGAATTGTCGGTTTTAAGCCTGGAGTCAGAAAACAATTTTTCAATTTCCAGTTCATGAAGTTTGGTTACTTCCTCGCCGTCAAACATGAGTTTAACGCCGTTTAAGTCGGCGTTAATATGACTGCCGGTGATCATGACGGCACCGGAGACGTGGGGGGAATTTTTGAGAAAATAAGTTAAAGCTGGAGTAGGGATAACTCCTTGGTCTAAAGCGGAAAATCCAGCGGCAGACAAACCTTGAATTAGACCATCCTTGATTCTGGGACTAGACTGGCGCGGATCGTAGGCGAGGGCTACGGGGCCGTTTTTACCTTTTGATTTGAGCCAGGTCCCGAAAACGAGGCCAATTTTTTGACAAAAGTCTTTGGTGAAAAGAGAATCGGCTGGTCCGCGGATACCTGAAGTGCCGAAAAGCTTGGGCATTGAAACTATCTTACCAGTTTGGTTAGCCAAATCTCTAGTGCGGCTTGGAGATCGTAGGGAGCCGACGAAGTTTTTTGCTGGAATTCCAGCT
>MEXP01000023.1 GCA_001773725.1 Candidatus Amesbacteria bacterium RIFCSPLOWO2_01_FULL_49_25 | reverse complement strand
TGCAAAGAATTAAAGACGTTAAGACTGGATGGCTATAGGTTCTACACAAACGCAGAACCATGCCCAGTATGCCTTGGGTCAATGATACGAGCCAAAGTTGCTGAAGTTTATTACGGCGCAAAAACAGAAGTAACCGCGTCACTTCCAATACCCGCCGAATTACTTGCAAAATATGCCACATCGCACAAAATTAAAATCGTTAGTGGAATCCTTGCCGGGGAAACTTTGGCTCATAGAATAAAATTGCTCGGAGCGGGTTTCTAGAGACGAATTTGGGAAATGGAAAAACTGTGGAGTGGATTAAATTGTGGGTGTGTGTTATAATATGTGTACAGATTTGAACTAACAGATCTGTTTAAATTTGAACTTGTAATAAGTAGTTAAGATAAAGATACCCCGAATCGATTTTTGGCTTTTGTATCTTTCTTCACTTTTTGGCATTAGTCTTATTTAGACAGATTTGTTGGTTTGAGTCTTAATATTGTGAGAAATTTCAGACGTCAGCAAAACCGTAATTTCAGTCGCCGGATCAAGTCATTTGACCCGTCTGTTTTGGTGAAAAACCTGCCTCAAAATGCACAGCCCGTTCAGGAAGCTTTTGTGCCCAATCATAGTTTCATCGATTTTGGTTTTCACAACGTTTTGCACGCTAATATAGAAACTCGAAAGTACACGATTCTCACCCCCATTCAGGATCAAGTAATCCCGCTGCTGCTTGCGGGGAGAGACGTCGTGGGAATTGCCAATACCGGTACGGGCAAAACCGCCGCATTTTTGACCCCCTTTATTCAAAAGGTGGTGAATGACCGGTCCCAACGCCTTCTGATACTGGCCCCAACGCGAGAACTGGCGGTTCAAATTGAACAGGAATTTAGGAGTTTTTCGAGCAGGATGGGCTTGTTTTCGGCTTTGTGTATTGGGGGAGTGGGTATGTACGGCCAAATCCGTTCTTTGCGGCAAAATCCAAACTTTGTCATCGGCACTCCGGGACGTATTAAGGATCTGGGTAACCAGCGGGAAATCAACTTCAGTTTGTTTAACAATGTGGTATTGGATGAAGTAGACCGAATGCTGGATATGGGTTTTGTGCGTGATATCACCGAGATCTTGTCTCTTTTACCAAAAAGACGCCAATCGGCTTTTTTTTCCGCGACTACAACCCCGGAGGTGACAAAGATTATGAACGGCTTTCTCGTTTCACCGGTTACCGTTTCCGTGAGGGCGAATACGACTCTTCAGAATATTTCCCAAAAAGTAGTAAAGGCCAATGGCAAGCCCAAAATTGAGATTCTGCACAATTTGCTTATCACTCCGGGGTTTGACAAAGTCCTGGTCTTTGGCAGAACCAAGCATGGTTTGGAGAGAATGGCTTACGACTTAACCCGGCGAGGATTTGCAGTCGTGGCGATTCATGGTAACAAAAGCCAGTCCCAACGCCAGCGCTCACTGGAACAATTCAAAAACAACCGGGTGAAAGTACTTTTGGCCACTGATGTGGCCTCAAGAGGACTGGATATCGACAACGTCACTCACGTCATAAATTATGATTTGCCGGAGTCTTATGAAGATTATGTCCACCGCATCGGACGGACAGGCAGGGCCAACAAGACCGGTATTGCCTTAACATTGGTGGATTAATGATTGCAAATTGGGGGGAAAAGAAGTATATTCCCAACAAAACTTCTGCCCAGGAAGGAGGAAAAATGAGTGAAACAACTATAAGCCGTATGCTGGGCGCAGGTATAATTCTGGTCACGGGGGTGATGCTCTTCAATTACTACAGAACGGCAAAGACGGCTGAACGAGAGAAAACATCGTCAACTACCACCGAAGCTACGCAAGAAACTACTGAGGAGTCCCCTACTCTGGCTGATTTGCCGGCGAGTTATGAGGTAAAGTCGGGTGATTCCTTGTGGAAAATTGCCGAGAAAGTTTATGGGTCCGGATACAACTGGACAGATATTTATGCCGCCAATAAGACCGTTATTTCCAATCCTAATAGACTGCTGGTAGGCACAAAACTGACCTTGCCTAAAGTCGAAACCAAAATTATCAGCCATAGTGTGGTGCGGGGGGAAACACTGTGGTCGGTGGCGCAAAGCTACTGCGGATCGGGATTTGCCTGGGAAGCGCTGGCAAAAACCAATAATATATCGGAGCCGACTAAATTGGAGATCGGCACCCAGCTGTCTATCGCCTGTAAATGAGCTTGTTATAATAGCTCTTGTTTGCACTGTGCGAGATTAGTTGAGCGGTCCAACGCCACCTTCCCAAGGTGAAGAGACGGGTTCGACTCCCGTATCTCGCTCAAGGGAGGTTCCCCGCCTGCATTTGATATGCCTGCAAGGTAAAGCATGAAAGTAAATAAAGTGGCGGTTGTTGATATAACGCCAGCTACTCCATTTGACTTTGATTCCACTTTCCACAAACCTGACCATTTCACCAGTGGAGATAATCATTGGGAGCCGGGAGGCAGATGGCAGACATGGTTGTGTAATAGAGTTCCATTAGGCCTGAAATTTGTAAATTCCGGAAGTCGGGAAAAGCCAAGAGTGAAAGTTGAAATTTGGTCAAAAGACAGATTGGACAAAGGCACACTTGATTCATTGATAAGTGAAATTCGCTATAGATATAACCTGGACTTGGATTTGTCGGACTTTTATAAACAATTTGGCTCGGATAAAATCCTTGGGCCAACTCTTAAGAAGTGGAGAGGAATGCGTCCCGGGCATCCCAGCTCACTTTACGAGTATCTGATAATCGGGATTGCATTGCAGAACGCCACTGTCCGCCGTTCGATCCAGATGTTTAGGACGCTTCTGGAAAAATACGGAACCCAAGTGGAATTTGATGGTCAAAAACTGTGGTGTTTCTGGGAACCGGGAAGATTAATTAAAGTAACCGAGCAGGAATTGCGGGATTTGAAGGTGGGATATCGAGCTAAGTCAATCAAGAAAATTGATGACTACTTTGCGACTGGTGCGGTAGATGAAATGGCGCTCCGCCAAAAAAACCGAGAAACCCAAATGGGCGAATTGCTGAAACTTTACGGGGTAGGTCCGGCCACGGTTTGGTATCTGTTGTTTGATGTCTTCCACCATTTGGGCTTTTTTAACCACGTTTCCCCTTGGGAGCAGAAAATCTACTCCAAAGTTTTTTTTGATCGCGACCCGGAGAAACCAGTCTCAGTCAAGAAGCTTCTTAAACATTTCGAAAAGTTTGGTGATTACAAACAACTGGCTGTTCACTACATCTGGGAAGACTTGTGGTGGACCCGCCTGCATTCGCTTTCAGCGAAAGCTGATAGCGGGCAGGAACGTAGAAACGAGCATATTCCATGGTTGGAGAAATTAATTAGAATATAAGGTACAGATGAATTCTCTATTCAAATACTTTGATCTCGCCACTAGTACCGTTGACTTCAATTTGCTGGCCGGTTTCAAGTTCTCCCGTTATGCCCCTGATCCCGACAACAGCCGGAATCCCATACTCTCTGGCTACTATCGCAGCATGGGATAAGCTGCCCCCTACTTCTGTTACCACTGCCTTGGCCGCCATGAAAAGCGGGGTCCAAGCCGGTGAAGTTTGTCTAGTTACCAGGATTTCTCCGGCCTTAAATTCGTTAATATGCTTCTCATCGATTATTATTCTGACTTTTCCAGTGAATGTTCCACCCGATCCAGGTATGCCTTTTATGGTTTTGTTCATAAATTCACTTCAAATTTAGGTTCAGCGCGTAATTGATTGTCATAATCCAGTTTTCTACCACCGATAAGGTTTCTTGCTTGTTCTTTATTGAGTTTATTTTTAGTCAATTGTTCGACTTCTTCGATTTTAAGAAAAAAGATGTCTTTATTGTCATCAAAAAAACTTGTTCTGGCTGCTATTTCTAAAAGGACACTGCGCATGATTTTATTTCCTTGGTAATAATATGGCCTGGAGTTGCGGACTTGAGCATATTCTTGAGCTTGTTTAACTATTGTTCGAAGAATTGAATATGCGAATCGATTATTTTGCCTGGCAAACTTTTCCCTTGCCAGTCTTTTTTCCTCGGAAGATTTTTGTCTCTGTCTAGGATCAGGGACACTTTGATAAAGATTTAGATAAGAATCAATTAACTCTCTTTTTTCCCCTAAAGTGGGATATAATAAATCGTTGTCTTGAATTCGATAACCATATTGGTCAATCCATTTCCTTAGTTCGTCCTTCTTTTTATTAACATCTCCAGTTTGAGCTATGTCCCAAAGTTTGGTATCCATTTCTAATCCTTTGTCGGAGAATCCAATAAGCAACTCTCTGTAATTTTGTGGGTTTTGATCTTTTACGAATATTAGATACGTAAATTTTAGAAGTAATTCTGTGATACCGCAAATTAAACCCACAAATAGCGATTCTCCAAGCAACCATCCTTCTAGCTCAGCCGTTTGCTTCAAAACGTCAACTAGTTTTTCTGAACTGGAGCTTTTTAAATTTGTTTTGGAGAGTTTGGTATGCTCTGTACTATATCTGGGTATAACTTGATTTAACCACCTGTTCTTGGCAATTTTTATTTCCGACTTTACCTTGAGGGGTAAAATAATTAATCCTGGCTGGAGGAATAATCTCCAATAATCGCTACTTAAATAAAGATACCCGTCAATAATCTTCCAGGCTTTTTTTGGTGCTTTTAAACCCAGTCTTTGAAAAATCGTGTTTACGGAGTTATCTATTTGGAGAACGAGGACAAAGGATTGTTCAATGGGCGAAATGGGTTTGTGCAGCCATTCAAACTGGTCGAAAAACCTGCGCGTCCATGTCATGATTTGTTAATGTGTTTTTTCCAAAATTCTTTAATAATTGGAATGGTGAGTGTGGATAACAAGAACCCAACGGTGGGAATTATGGCGTTTAGCCAGGGTTTGTCGATATTAATAGCGTTCATATAGAGGCTTATGGACAAATAGGTAAAGAGGGCGATGAAAAACCTTCTGGTGTAGCTAGTTTCCCAAGCTTTGTCTGTTTCTACTCTCTTATTTCTTTCCTCAATTTTTCGAAGTCTCTCCTTTAGTTTGGAAAAACCGGTCATACAACCATATTAGCACCATAAGAGTCAGCTGAAATTCAGGAAGCGGTGGCAGAATAATAAAATTGAGGATTAGGGGGATCGCATTTGCAATATTTATAACTGCGGGACTGGCGGCAGGTTTGTGGTGGACTGACGGGCTGGGTGAACCGGCCGAAGGAGCACCCCCATATGCCGAGGCTGACCTGGAACCACCTGATGACCCTTATGCCTGGGTCCGGGAATGGCGTCGGCCGGAAGGACCGCCCCGGGTGGGACTGCAGGCGGGACATTGGAAAAATGATGAAGTACCGGAGGAGCTGAACAGGCTTGTGGGAAATACCGGCTCGTCGAGCGGGGGGTATGCAGAATGGGAGGTAAATCTAAAAATTGCCCAGGAAACAAAAAATATACTGAAACAGCGAGGAGTGGAGGTGGATATTTTACCGGCTACGGTGCCGCCTAAATATTGGACTGATGCTTTTTTGGCTATTCATGCAGACGGAAGCCTGGACAAAAGTAAATCTGGCTACAAGTTTGCCCATCCGCGGCGGGATTTTACAGGCGGAGCGGATAGGCTAACGGAAATTTTGTATGAAACCTACGGTAAAGCCACCGGTTTGGCGGTTGATCTGAATGTGACTCGGAATATGCGAGGGTATTATGCTTTTGCCTGGTGGAGGTATGAGCACGCCGTGCATCCGATGACGACTGCGGTGATTGCAGAAACAGGGTTTTTGACTAACCCTTCCGACAGGCGGGTTTTGGTTGATAAGACAGAGGCGGTGGCCCAAGGACTGGCTTCGGGTATCATAAATTTTTTGACGGAACGCAACTTGTTGGAATAGCATTGTACATAAACGAGGGGTGACGTAGACTGAAACCATGTCAGAAAAAGCCCGACTTCCACTAATGGCAGCCGGTTTAGTTATCCTTTTTATGACAGGTGCGTCCGTGTATCTTGGTTATCAAAATAACCAATTACGGCAGATGTTAAGACAAGTATTTGAACAACCAGCGACTCAAGAGCCGTCGGTAAACATAAAGTTGAGTGCAAATGTCTATAGCCAGGGTATGCCAATAATATTCGTAATCAAAAATGGCACTCAACGAAACATATATTATTTTCCCGAAACTTGTGCTAGCAAGCTGGTAAAAGTTTTTACCGTCCAGGGTAACGAGTCTATCTTGATGGATGGTGACCCAAAAATTTGTGCCTTAGCACCACCCGTCGAGTCTCTAAAACCAAATGAAACTATAACAAGCGAAATACCAGAAAAAACGTTACCGAAAATGATCCAAGGTGTCTACAAGATTACGTTTGAATACTCCACAGTAAAAAGAGATCGATTTGGGTTAGGAGAACTTTCCAGTGTCGCTTCGGAAACTTTTACAATATACTAACTTATCCTTGTGGGTAACCAATGCCGGTGTGGTCGACTTCCTGTGGTTTGGGATCGAGTCCTAATTCTGCCTCAACTGCGGCCCTTTGGGGATGTGTTCCCAGCATAACACCTATCTCTGTCGACCTGAAACCCATGCCAACTAATTCAGTTATGGCTGTTTCAACGGAAATGATAGTTTTTAATATTTCTCTATTGCCCCCTGTTAGTCTGACTAATTTTAAGTAAGCCTGCCAATAGTTTGTCGCTGCCTGTGATGCACGTTGCTCGACTATTTCGTTTGCAGACATATGAATTTATTAAGATATTACTAGGGATGGGCAGGCTGGTGTGCGGGGAGAGGTATTTGGGCGCGAATGACACGCTGGGCGATGACGATATCGTGCTTGGCTTGGGGGGACAAGGGAAGCTTGGATATTTGTTTGAAAGTGAACCAAGATAAAGCGCTGGAAAGACGGGTTTGAAAATCTTTTGGTTCTGAAACCGGAACGTAGAAAATGTAGTGGGTTTTTCTGAGGGAAGGATTAAAATAACTGTAAACGGGGTAAATATTTTTTATTATCGACGACTCTCGCAAAATTTTACTTAAAAGATGCCGAAAAAAAGCTTGGGGGTCGTTCTTTTTGCCTTCGCCGGTAAACATTGACCAGGTTTGATCCTGCTGGGATTTGGGCTGGTGAAGAAGAACTTGCTGGGAACCCTCATGAAAAAGAAACCCACTTACCCTGTACGATTTGGTCATTACACCGGCGAGTATATACTAATTTTGTTTGGCAGTATATAATCGATGTACAATACTTCTTCTTTGCATATCCCAAGTTAGTCGAAGGTAAAGCTGAGAGAGGTAAAAATAGATCGGTGGTGAAAAATAGATGGCAATGAAACTTTTTGTGGGTGGACTTTCTTGGGATACGACTGATGATTCCCTGAAGAATTTTTTCGCTAGTGTGGGAAATGTGGTATCAGCGACGGTTATTTCAGATAAATTTAGCGGCAGATCCAAAGGATTTGGCTTTGTGGAAATGAGTTCTGATGACGAGGCTCGTGAGGCGATTTCTAAACTAAATGGCCAGAGCTTGGACGGAAGGACGATAGTCGTTAACGAGGCTCGACCGCAAGTACCGCGAGACAATAATTTCTCTCGCCGCCCAAGCGGGGGCAGAGGTGATTTCAACCGGGACAACCGGGGGTCAAAAAGATCTCACTACAGCTAAACCAGGGTGCGAAAAAATAACCTGGGAACTCTCAGGGGCCGATTGAGCCTCATAGATGGTGTAATGGAGACGGGAGTCTGGAACTGGAGGATTATCTAAATACCAAAGGAGATACTCGAAATTCTGGGCATAGTTTTTGGCATACACATCAAATGGCCCGACACGAGACAGGGAAAACTGGAGGGACCGAGCGTCGGTAATAATAGCCCGGGAAAGGGAAAGTTGGATTGGGTATTGAACACCTGAGCCGTAAATTACTTCGGACGGGTAATAATATAATTTGGGGGAAAAGAGATGAGGAAAATTTATGAGTAAGAGGCTGGTAATCAACAGGGCGGTAACTATTTTGGGTAAGCGGGTAAGAGCGAAAGCGACTAAAACGACCGGGATGGGGTAGAGAGGCAAATAGTAGTGCGAGGGTGGGAGTCGATGTAAGCCGATTCCCAAAATTCCCCAAGTAAAAAAAAGTAATAAAAGGAGAAGATGGGGCTGGTGGCGGTGGCGGAAGACTAAGATTAAGCCTGTGGAAGTAAGAGTGAAAATCAGAATTGATACCAAAAGATGAGGAGTGAACAAAAATTGACGAAGTAGAAATTGGATGACGGAAAAGCCGGGTTGATTGCCGGCTGGAGCTAAACCGGCCATTCGGTAAGGGAGCCAAATCGCCAGTTTACCGAGCATGGAGAGATTTGTAAACAGGGGCAATATTGGGAGAATTAAACCGATAATAAATTTGAAGAAATTTGCAGATTTTCGATACTTTAAATAAATGAAGTGAAGACTGGCGGGTACTAAAATAAGAGGTGAAAAATGAAAATTGAACATCAGGCCTAAAATCAGTCCGGCGTAAAAAAAATGAGCGGAACTTAACAGGATCCACAACGGATAAAATAATATGGGGATAAAGTCGAAAAATCTAACCGATCTGGAGCTTTCTATCCAGGCGGGAGAGATGGTTAAGAGCGCTAGAGAGATTAAGGCTGTCCGGAAGCCGGTGAGTTTGGACACAGAGGAGTAGTGGACTAGAAGAGTAGATGAAAGTAAAAAAAGTGAGATAAGAGCGAAGAAAAGTGGGTTAAAATCCACAAGTTTGAGAATCGGCGTGCTGAGCCAGTAATACAAGGGGCCGAAGGAAAGCCAGGGGTGGGAGGTGGGCGGGCCCAGAAGGGGTAAATGGCGAGATAAAATAATATCTCTAATTGATAAAAGGTTGTCGCCCAGCTCGCCGGAGAAGACGAAGGTGGCAGAAAAACGGTAAAAGCGTAAAAAAAGGGCAGAAATGAACAAAAGGAGGAAAAGAGTATTTCTCATTTATGAGCCGAGGGGGAGGATTGAACTCCCGACCCATGCTTTACGAAAGCATTGCTCTACCACTGAGCTACCTCGGCAGTGTTTGATCGCGGTGCCGTGGTACAATTCTATCAAATGTATCGGAGCAGGTTGACGAAGCTGGAAGAAAAACGCAATCTGCGTAAAGCCACGCTTTACACTCTGGGAACCATCGGGCTTATTGTACTGGCGGTTTTGGTGGGGATACCGGTACTGGTGAGGGTTTTGACATTTGTGGGAGATATTAAATCGGCGAATCGGCCGATCGATAAAAACGACCTTATTCCGCCAGGCCCGCCGGAAATACTGATTTCTTATGACGCGACTAATAGCGCTAATTTATCAGTCAATGGCTTGGCGGAGCCGGGAACGACTGTGTATTTGACTTTGAACTCCGACTCAGTCGGAAACGTGGTCACGAGTGAAGAGGGAATATTCCATATGGGGGTTATACAACTTAAAGAGGGGGGAAATGTGCTGGCCGGCGTGGCTGTGGATCAAGCGGGTAATAAAAGCCAGCTGTCCAGGACTGTTCGGATTAGTTATTCTACCAGACAGCCGGATTTGGTAGTGGATACGCCGAGTGACGGATTACAAGTGTCGGAAAAAGCCTGGGTGGAGATTAAGGGGAAAACTGACCCGGAAGCACGGCTGACTGTAAATGACAGGATAATCATCGTGAATGGAACGGGGGAGTTTTTGACGACTTATAACCTGATCCCGGGAGAGAATGTACTAACTTTTCGAGCGGTTAGCCGAGAGGGGAATAAAACCGAGAGAGAGGTTAAGGTGACTTATAATCCTTAGGTTTAAGCAGGAGTGACAGCCAAAGAATGACCAGGGGATAAAAAAGGGAGTTGAGAAAGAAGCTGTGGGTTATGGCCGCAGTGACTGAGACGGCTAGAAGCCTGGAAGTTTTGGCCAAGCGGGACAGGTACCAATAGTAGATGGAAAATCCGACGATGCCGGTAGTGGCGGCGGCAAAGAGGAGAGACGAGTCTGCCCCGGCGCCAGCGTGGGAAACGAAATCGCTTTTTTGCACGTAGCGGTAGGTGTTGAAACCAACCCCAAATAGGGGTTGGCGGGAAAAAATATCAACGGCCTGCTGCCAACTGTAAATCCGAGCATAGACAGAGTTGGTGCGACTGAGCCGGACACCTTCACCGCCCGGGCGGGGGAGGAGGAGAAGCGTAACTGCGAACAGGAGCAGTTTTTTGAATAAGTAAACCCATGAACGTTTGGTGTAAGCTATGAAAGCGAAAGTTGTCAAAAACGCCAGATAACTGGAGCGAGAATAGGTAAGGGCCAGGGCAATATATGCCAATACACAGAAAATACGATTGAAGCGAAGGTTCTTTAGTGGCCGGATAGTCAAATATATGAGAGTGAAAACCAAAATGAGGCCCGTAAATCCCGGGTCGAGAAAGGAACCCACGACGCGATAATAATGCGGATCCCATTGAAAGGCTGAAAGGAAACGAACGTCCGGCCAAAATAAGTATTGGATGAGACTGGTGGCGGTAGTCAGCGAGCCAATTAAAAGTAGAGCCAGGCGGGGATTGAAGATAAATGAGAAAGCGAGCGAGTAAACCAGCCAGCGGAAGAGATAGAGGGCTCCGACGAGAAGCGCCGGCCGGCCCAGTTGAGCTGAAGAGTTGAGAGAAATGAGGTCGATGAGAAAAAAAATGAGAATGGGGAGGACTAGACGATATTGATATTTTAGAGACGAAAGAATTTTTTGGGGATGATAAATAAGTGATGAAATTAAGAAAGCAAGTACTGAAAGATCCAGAAGTGATATTTGAGTTGCCGGAAGGGGAAGGAGAAGACGAAAAGTGTACCCGATAACAACGCTGATGCTAAGTAAGATATAGTTTGCCACGGGTGAGGAATGTGTAAAAGGCCATCATCATGGCGGAAATAAAGCCGGGGGTGCCGTCGAGAAAACCTAATTTGCCCAGCCAAAGCCATAGGAATTTGGCAGGCGGATAAAATAGCACAGGAAAAAGAGCGGGTTTTTGTCCCTGATCACGAAGTTCCCGGGCGCGAAGAGTGGAATAGTAATTGATGTGGTTGAGGAAGTCGGTGATGGTGGGGTGGGGGTAGTGATCAAGAGCGCTGGCGAGTGTGCCAGTGCGGCCCGAAACAACCCAAGTCTCGTGAACCCGACCCCGCCACTCCCCTGCTCCGCGACGAGCAAGGCGCAAAAGAGAGGTGCGGGTATCGCCATGATGTAAACGATGGCCCCATAAGATATCTTCACGGGGCAGATAAAAACCGACATGATCCGCTCTGGTGATCGCGGTTTTGATCTCGGAAGCCAATTCGGGTGAGATGACCTCGTCGGCGTCTACGAACAGGATCCAGCCGGATTTGATTTGGGATAAAGCGAAATTGCGTTGGGCGGAGAAGTTATTATTTAAAGCGTGCTGGATAATTTTGGCTTTGTATTTTTTGGAAAACTCTACAGTTTTGTCAGTTGAGAAGTCGTCAATAGTTATAGTTTCGTCGCAAAACTCTAACGACTCCAAACACTTAGCAATATTATCCTGTTCGTTTTTGGTGAGAACCACTGCGGAAAGCACGATGTTATTGTATCACTTGAGACAGTGTGTTGAGGATTAGAAGGATGAAAAGAATTGAGAAGGAGGTGAGGCAGGAAAGTCGGGACAAACCGTGGCCAATAAATAAGGATAGGGGAACTAGGAGGAGGGTAAAGTAGAGTGGGGTGGGAACACGACCCGAAAAGATAAGTAAGGCGGGAAAGAAAAACCAGAGATGATGACGACTGGGCCGGAGGCAGAACAAGAAAAGCGAGGCCGATACGAGGGGAAATTGGGGCAGTAAAAATTGACTGATCTGAGAATAAAAGTATTGCGTCATAGAAACCGGCATCTGGGACGGGTGGGGCAGAAAGAAAGCCCACTTGAGAAGTCTTAGGGGTGACAGGGGGCTGGTCAACAAAGTTGGAAGAAAGCCTAAAATCAAACCAAATAGGTGGACGGGGCGGGGGCGGTATTTTTGTAAAATGAGAGTCAAAAAAACCAGCGGCCAGAGGATAAATGTCAGTAAGTGCAGATGGTATAGAAAACCCAGAAACAGGGCAGCCAAAAAATACTTGCGCCGGGAGAGGCTTAAAAGAAAAATCGTCAGAAATAACGGAATTGGTGAGGCGTGATAAGCCTGGCGGGAATAATTTATAACTTGGGGACTGGCGGTAAAGATTAACGCCGAAAGAAGGCCGGTTCGTTTGTTGAACCAAAGACTGCCCAGATAGTAAATGAGGGGTATGGTAACGATGTTCATAATGTTTGTTAAGATTACTGGCGAAGTAGAATTGAAGTGGAGTGAAATGGGAATTAAAAGATAGGTCCACAAAGGGCCTTGGTGAAGCCAGGTGAGACTAGCGGTAATGCCTTGCAAGGGAAACTGGCCCAAGTACAGAGAGTTTCTGGCTGATGCGTAAAACCAGCCCATGTCGTCGAAATAAGGGACCTGGTCTAACTTGTAAAACCTGAGAAAAAATGTGATAAACATTAAGATTGTTACAAATAAGCGGAGTGGTGACAGACGGGCAAATAGTTCAACTATTAACGCCCAGACAAGGCCAAAGTGCTTGCGGAAGTAGTAGTAGCGGCTGGCGGCAAAGATTTTATTGATGGCAGGTGAATGGGGCGTACTTTTACCCCAATAGTGAATTAGTTTTGCCTGAGGGAGGAGGAATATTTTCTCCCCGAGCCGGCGAATCCGCAAACATAAATCCGACTCTTCGAAATAGAGGAAGAATTTGGGATCAAATCCGCCAATGCGATTGAAAACGGATTTGCGAATAAGAAAAGCGGTACCGGGAGCGACGCCGATTTCTACCGGGGAGTACAAATGTTTTGTTTCGACCCAAAATCCGTGATTTGGCCATAACTTGTTGATGAATGAAAGGGATAATATGCCTTGAAGAGGAGTAAGTTTTTGGGTACCAACCCAAGGGTAGGGGTTGTTTTGCGAATCGAATAAAAGTGGGGCGGCTATGGCCGCGTCGGGGCGGGTGTCGAGAAAATCTACCAATGTTGAGAGAGTATCGGGAAAGGCCAAAGTATCGGGATTGAGGACAAACAGGTATTCACCCCGGGCTCGACTGGCGCCTTGGTTTACGGCTGGACCGTAGCCTATATTCTTTTTATCGTTGTCTATGACAATGAATTCATAATTATAAAATCGGCTTTCTTGAAGCGATTTTTTGAGATGAGTAATTAAATCCCGGGAGTGGTAGTTGACAGCAATGATGCTAACTTTGGGCGGCATGTTTTAAAATCTCCTCCAATTGGTCGACGTGGCGTTTCCAGGTCCAATTCCTAACCACGTGCTTGCGAGCTGCTTTGCCAGTTTGAACCGAAATTTCGGGATATTTGATCAGCTGAATTATTTTTTGGGCAAATAGATCGGGATTTCTAGGGAGTAACCAACCGTTTTTTCCATCTATTACCGACTCGGGATAACCGCCTTCATTTACAGCTAAAACGGGGGTGCCGCAGGCCATAGATTCGATAGACTTGAGTCCGAATGGCTCATTGTAACTTACGCAAAGTGTCGCCAAGGCCGATGAGTAGGCTTGAGCGAGGAGATGGTCGTTGTGGATGTCGGGACGTCCTTTGGGAAAACCAAACGATTGCAGACGGGGCTTGATTTTAGGAGGCAGCAAACTGAAAAACTTTTGCACGAATTCGTAACCGCCGACGAAATTCTTTTGGCCCATGAATAGAATGTGCTTCTTTTTATGAGTAAACGGCCGGAAAATGTCGGTGTCGACTCCGGAATGACAAATTACTGCTTGTCTGTCATAAGCTGTCAGGATATTATTTTGGGTAAATTTGGAGTTGGTAATAATAGTTTGGGCAGACTTGGCGTTTGATTTGTCTACAAGCTTCCTAATTTGGCGGGTAAGGAGTTCGTAGATTTTTTTAGGGAGAATGACTCGTTCGGTAAAAGCTAACTCTTTTTCGTAACCGAGGCGCAACCACTCGTGACAGTGGTAAATATGGGGAATGGTTAAATAGCGCAAAATAAACGGAGATTCGGTATATTTATCCGAATGGATGAGGGCAACATTGTAACCGCCATTATTAATCAATTGAGCAATTTTCCGGTGGACTTTGCTTAAAACAAAGAGGTTTCTCCAGTCTTTTTCCAGTCTGGTGAGAAATGGGGGATGAGAAGCAAAGAGCGAAAAATCGAATTTAAACATCCGGCACTTGAGCGCAGAGAGATCCCAGAAGTATGACTGGGGATTTGAGAGTTCGTAGACGTCTATAACATGACCCAAGTTAATTAGGCCTTTAACTTGTTCAAAGACCGTGCGTTTACCTCCGCCAGGGGGAAAGTTGTGGAAAACGGCAATTTTCATTGTTTTGTTAGGACCGCCAAGAAATCGTGACCCCAGATGATATTGAAGGGCGGATAATCACTAAGGGGTGAGAGGTACACTAGAAGATTGAATAGGTTATCTTTCCAGCTGAGTTGAGGCTTGTTGATGGTAATGTTGGTCGAGTAAATTTGACCGGAAAATTTATGGCGAGAAAATAAGCGGCGCAAAGATAAATAATCCGGCTCGTTGACGTGCATAATTTTGTGGGAAGTAGTTCGTAGATGAGCGGGGTGTAATATGTTGGGATAGTTTTTGTTAAGAATCAAATTCCAAATAGCAACTATAAAAGAGCTAAGGGGGTAACAGTAATAAGGGTAGGTAAAATTGTTGAACCAGCGAGCAGGAGATGTATGAATAAAGACGAAGCCGCCCGGCTTTAGGACATGATTGATTTCCAAAAAGATTCGGTCTTGTTCTTCGGGATATAAGTGTTCTAGAACCTCTGTTAAAAAAACGGCGTCAAATGAATGCTTTTGAAATTGAAGGGCTTTGGCGTCCATGGTTTTGAAATTGGCCCGAGTTTGAAAGTTTGGCAAATGGGATAGGGCTTGGTTGGCAAGGGCTATGGCTGAGGTCGAATAATCGATGCCGACAGCTAATTTGGCCCCATGGCGGAGAGACCAAAAAACCAGTTCTCCCCGACCACAACCAATATCCAGGACTTTTGAACCTGGTTGGAGAGGGATTTTTGTAACAATTCGAGCGACACGAGGTTCCAGTTCTTGCCCCCAGCTACGTTTGAACTGGGTATAACCGGTACAATCACTGAGGTAGTAGTCACGGGTATAGACTTTGGGGTCGACGCGTCTCACACAAAAGTTTTTCTGACGAAGTAAGCCATCACGGGTAGTGCGGCAACTGAACCGATAATAACCGAGATAGCCGCACCACTTAGGCCGAATTTTAGCACCAAGGGAACAATGGAGACAGCCAAACCCAGAACACTTACGAGAGTCACTAAAGTTACATATTGGTTTTTCCCTATAGATAGAAATAGGGCAGAGGTGGAACCGGAAATACCCCGAATGAAGCCATAAATTGACAGCAAGCGTAAAACAGGAGCCGCTGACAACCAATTTGGCCCCAAGAATAGGCTGATTATCTGGGTGGGAAAGAAGAACAAAATCATGCTGAGGGGCAAGGTGATGGCAGTTATACTGATCATTACTTTGATAAAGGCCGCCCGAAGACGGGATGTGTCGGAGGAAATTTGGGTATAAACGGGAAAGGTGACTCGGCCAAAGACTTCCGAGATTTCGGTGATGGGCAAACTGGAAATTTTGTAAGAGATGTCGTAAAGACCGAGTGATGAAACACCCAGGAGACGACCGATGACGATGTTGTCCGCGTTGTGATAAAGGTAGTTAAAAATACCGGCTGCGGTTACCCATTTGCCTTGACGGAGGATTTGAGCAAACTTATCTAGGGTAAATTTGAAGCGAGGCAGAGGGTGAATAAAGGTGAGGGAAATAATGACTTCGCAAATCGCAGATATGATGAGAGACAAGGCAAGACTAAGGGGAGATCTTAATATCAGGGCGAGAGAGATGGCGATGGCCGCTTCGATGAAAAGAACCACTCCCCTAAACATAAATTCCTTGTGAAATAATAAATCTTTTTGAAATTTAACTTCGGCCGGATTGACTAAACCACGAATGACGGCTACGAGAGAAATGAGCTGAAGTAACTGTAAAGACTGGGGGGAGCGGAAAAAGCTGGCAATGAAAGGAGCTGATATTACAATGATTGCCCCGATTATCAAACCTCGTAAAATTGAGGCGACCCAGGCTGTATCCAAATACTTGGATAGTTCCTTTTCCTGTATAAGAAAAACGTTGATGCCGGTCTCGGTAAACATCTCGAGAAATGCCAACGTAACAGTGGCTACGCCGTAGGCGCCAAACTGTTCGGGTAATAAAATTCGAGCGAGAATGATGGTTCGAATGACCGCGAAT
>MEXP01000022.1:5307-22527 GCA_001773725.1 Candidatus Amesbacteria bacterium RIFCSPLOWO2_01_FULL_49_25 | reverse complement strand
GGCGTCTAGGACGTAGGAGAGGATAAACAACCCGACGATGATAACTAAGACTACCTCTTTTTTCATACTTCGGCCGACACGGTCTTAAAAGACATTGTCGAAGTAATTGTAAGTGAGACTAGCCCGGTTTGTCCAGTTGGTGGAGAAGCTGGATGAACCGCGCACGTAGCGGTAAGCGCCGGAGCTTTCTTCGCGCTGGATAAACCAGGCGCCGGTTTTGTCTACGAAGCCGTAATAGGCGGGGGAGGAGGCGTCGTCTATTTCGGTGATTTTGTAGCCGTCGGTGGGCTGACGCTCTGCGGGATCGATTTTGTTGCCGGCGGTATCTTTGAGAGCGACGGTGCCGGGGCCGGGGACGGATCCGAAAAAGGCGGCTTCGGCCCTGCGGGTAAAGATGGCGTAGAAGAAAACGGTGGCGCCGGCTGAGCCGATGATTTTGAGAAAGGCCCGGCGGTCGACATCGAATGTCTTATGAGCTGGGGGAAGTTCTTCTAGGGGTTCGACCTCTTCTAGTGATGGGACGGACTTTTTTTTGGGAACGAGGGGCAGCTTGGGAATGGTAATGGCTCGGCTGGTGGTGGGACCGACGGCGAGGGCAAAGTAGACAAACAGGGGGAAAAACAGGGAAGCGGCGACCAGCTGCTCGATGGAGCCTGCCGAGATGAACCCGGCAAATACCAAAAGACTGACAACAACAAAATTATAGTAAAGGAAAATTTTTCTCATGGGAGTTGGTCCGAGAGGGTGGCATATTGTGAGAATACCCATCCGGAAGAGCTGGCGTATGATATTTGATACCAAAGCGGTGTAGAGTCCAAAAGAGGGAAAACGGCACCTACGGGGACTTTACCGAGAATGGCGGAATCTGATGCTGGAAGTTCTCGGACATTTACTAATGCTTGGGGATCGGGGTGAGTGATGGTCAAGGTAACAGAGGGCAAGGTGGGGGTGGAGGTGGGCTGGGGAACGGAGAGGACTAAGGGGTTAGGAGTGGGAAGGAGAATCTTTTGGCGGCTAACAGATTTGAGCCCCAGTCCGAAGAGAGGGATAAACATGAGCGCCAGGATGGTGAGTTGAAGCTTTCGGCCTTTGAAGGTGAAGTCGGGGGTGTAGCCGCGGCGGAACAAACGCTGAATGAGGGCGGCGACCAGATACAAAGTTACCGGCAGAAAGGCCAGTTGAATGGGGTTGGTTATGCCGCTTAAAGAAATAAATAAGGCCAGGAGAGTGCAAATTGCCAGAAATGCGGTGCTCATATGGGTTTTACTAATTGAGCGCTGACCCAGCCAAAAATACCGTCGGGTAACTGAACCTGGTACCAATCTTTTTGGCGGCTGGTGAAGGGGTAAACTTTGCCAAATTCCAAATGGGATACTACCTTGGAAGAAGCCAGAGGAATCTCGTAAACGTCTATTTGGGAGAAGCGGGAATCGGAGATAGTAATGGATTGGGCGGCAGTAGTGTCCAGGTCCGGCAAGACCGCGGCTAGTCCGGCTGGGGGGGGAGTAACCGCTGAGCCCAGAATTTGGCGGCGGAGGGTTTGGTTTTCGGCTTGAAGACTGGCCAACTGCTGTTCAATTTGGGTTAGACGTTCGGAATCGGTACCTGAATTTGGTGAGCTGGGGGACATGTTGGCTGTTGGAGCGGGGCTGGGAGGCTGGAGACGGCGGTATATCAGAAATAGCCCCGCCAGATTTGAGATAAACATGGCAAAAGTAAACAGCGCTAGCCAATTTATTTTGGGTCGGGGGAACATGAATTTAGTGTATCATAATTGAATATGGACAGATGGATGGGAGACGTCTTGCAAATGGCGGCGATAGGGGTAGTAGTGGCCGGGGTGTTTTCATTTATTATTGGTCCGTACAGGATCGGCGGGGATTCGATGGAGCCAAACTATAGCAGTGGGGATGTGGTGATGGTGGATAAAATCAGCTACAGGTGGAAATCTCCCCAGGCGGGAGACGCAGTTATTATCAAGACACCCTATGGAGTAATGCTCAAGAGGATAATCAGGGGGACGGGGGAGGGGGGATATTGGGTGGAGGGTGATAATAAAGAGAAGTCGACGGACAGTCGGGATTATGGAGCGGTGCCGGGCAGTAATGTCATCGGGAAGGCGGGCATTAAGATATGGGGATGGTGGAGGTAATAGTATGAGTGTGGGTAAATTTTCGGGGTGGAAAGGGGAGTTGTATTATAAGGGGGAGTGGCAGGAGGCTTTGTTTGAAAAATGTGTCGCGGTGGTGGGCAGCCGGCGGATGACCAGTTACGGGGAGCGAGTGATCGAGAAGCTAGTGCCGCAACTGGTAAATGAAGGGTGGACGATTGTGTCGGGGTTTATGTACGGGGTGGATCAGGCGGCACACCGAACGTGTTTGGAAGTAGGTGGTAAGACAATAGCTGTTTTGGGATGGGGGATAAATGAGACACTAGATGCTAGTGATCAGATCTTGGGAGATCAGATAATTAAGTCCGGGGGGCTGCTAATTTCCGAGTGGGAGGATCAGAAACCGGCGCAGTGGACGTTTCCGGCGCGAAACAAGATTGTGGCCGCAATGGCGGAGCGAATTTATGTGATCGAGGCAGCGAGCAAGAGCGGGGCGTTGATCACGGCTGAGATGGGGAGAAACTTGGGGAAGGAAATTTGGGCGGTGCCAGGACCGGTGACGTCGGCGGTATCTGCAGGGACTAACTGGCTCATTAAAACGGGACGGGCCAAGATGTGGGTGCCAGGGGAGAGTATAAGTAGAGGTACTAAAACGGGTGATTTATATATTTTGTTACAGAATGAGACATTAACTGTGGATGAGCTGGTGAGAAAGACCGGCAGATCGGTGCAGGAAGTGGGATCGGAGCTGACCATGATGATATTGTCGGGGGAAGCAGCGGAGGAAGAGGGAAAGTATTATTTGGTTGAGTAGGTATGATATAGTGTGTGTATGATTGCATGGAGAGAGATGGCATCAAGATTTTGGCATGCCGATTCACTGGCGAGATTTAAACAGGGGTATGAGGTGGTTACAGTGACTCATAATGACGGCTTGAGACCGAAGAGGGGGAGATATTTTCGGTGGGATGTTGAGCCGAACGGCTATAATAAGTATCTGGCTGATTTTGTGAACAAAATGGCCATATTGGCCGGGGAAGTGACAGTGGGAGCTGTGGCACTGGGTCATGTGTTAAAGTGAGTGAGGAATGCTGGTAAAGGTGAAGAGCGTGGCAAATGTGGGACTGGAAAGCTATGGAATTGACGTGGAAGTAGATGTGGCGGACCAGGGATTTCCGGGGTTTAACATCGTGGGGCTGGCGGGGAAGGCTGTAGAGGAGGCTCGGGAGAGAGTAAAGACGGCGATTAATAATTCCGGTTTGGACTTTCCGCCCAAGAAGATTACGGTCAATTTGGCGCCGGCGGATTTGCCGAAGGACGGAGGGGCGTATGACTTGCCCATTGCGATGGGGATTTTGGCTGCGAGCGAGCAAATCCCAAGCCTCAGTTTACAAGCCTCAATTTTTTATGGCGAACTGTCGCTGGATGGAAGCTTGAGAAGTACAAAGGGAGTACTGCTGGTGGGATTATTCGCGAAGAAAGGTGCCGTTTTTGTCCCAGTTGAATCGGCTAATGAGGCGGCGGTAGTAGAGGGGATAGGAGTTTATCCGGTGAGGAATCTTAATGAGCTGGTGGACCATTTGAACAATGTAAAAGAGATTAAGAGATTGAGCAATTTAGAGATTAAGGAGTTGGTAGATGACGTGTCGGTGGAGTTTGATTTGGCGGAGGTGGCGGGGCAGGAGCAAGCCAAACGGGCGTTAGTTATAGCGGCCGCCGGAGGGCACAACTTGCTGATGTGGGGTCCGCCTGGTACTGGTAAGACCATGCTGGCTCGGGCTATGCCGGGGATTTTGCCGCCCATGGGAGTGGCGGAGGCGCTGGAGACGACGAGAATTTATTCGGTGTCGGGACTGCTAGATCCCGGGGAGTCTCTTTTGCGGCGGCGGCCGTTTAGGTCACCGCATCATGGAATATCGGCGGCCGGGATGGTGGGGGGAGGGACTAATCCAATGCCTGGCGAGGTGTCTTTGGCGCACTTGGGGGTGCTGTTTTTGGATGAGATGGCGGAGTTTCCTCGCTCGGTGCTGGAATCTATGCGCCAGCCGATAGAGGATGGGATGGTGGGAATTGTCCGGGCGGCGGCGCATGTGGAATATCCGGCCAGTTTTACCTTGCTGGCGGCAGTTAACCCCTGCCCGTGCGGGTACTTGGGACATCCCAGACGGGCATGTAAGTGCACGGACAAAATGATTAGAAAATACCGGGCCAGGATTTCCGGGCCGATATTGGACCGGATTGACTTGCACGTACAAGTGCCGGTGGTGGAAATTGAGAAGTTGGCGCAGAATTCAAAATTCAAAAGTCAAAATTCAAAAGAGATTAGAAATTTGGTGGTAGGGGCCAGGAGATCGCAGGAGAAAAGATTTGGCGGCGATGGAATCTACACTAATTCCCAGATGCGTAACAAACATGTGAGAAAGTATTGCAAACTCGATGGAGAGGTGGAGCGGCTGCTGCGGATGGCGGTGGAGAAATTTGACCTTTCGGCCAGAGGATATTTTCGGCTCATCAAAGTGGCGCGGACTATTGCAGATTTGGAGAACTCGGAGAACATCGCGGCCAAACACATGGCAGAAGCTTTGCAGTATAAGCAATTGGCTTAGCGCCTTTGGCGAGAAACAAATAAGTTGAGGCTATGGCTGTTTATCATCAGGAAAAACGAATTTGGGACCCGGGGTTGTTTGATGACCCGCCAAAAGAATGGCGGGTAAGTTCGGTGGGGGCATTGCTTTGTCCGTGGGGTTATGATCTGGGGTTGAGGGAAAGAGCCAGGATTTTGCTGGTGCGAAGGGTCGAGGATGGGCTGTGGGGCCTGCCGGCAGGCAGAATTGAGCCGGAGGATGAGTCGGCCAAGGCGGCTATGAGAAGAGAAGTATTGGAAGAGACGGGAATTGAGATTCCCATTGGGGAGTTTAAACTGTTTCAAGAGATATACCATCCTGGCGGCACTAAGGTGAGGTTTATTTATCAGGCCCAGCTGCCCAGGGATCTATCGCGGGAAATCGAGAAGCTGAGCGAGGTGTTCGTTGATCCGCCCGGGAGTGAAACAGACAGATTGTCTTTGGTTTCGCTGGGATCAATTTCTCTATTTGAGCAAGAGGCGGCTAGGTACATGCGGCCGGAAGTATTGAGGGAGATTCTGTGGTGTTTAAATATTTCCAGGTGAGTTGGTATGATGATTGAGATATGAAGAAATGGTGGGGGATAGCGGTGGTGCTGGTCGGATTGGTGTGGCCGGGAGGAGTGAGGGGCGAGTCGGGATTTGAGATAAGGCGGTTTGAAACTCAAATTGAGGTGGAAAGGAATACCAAACTGAAAGTGGTGGAGCGAATCGATGTGGAATTTTATGAGCCGAGGCACGGGATTTATCGAAACATTCCGGCTGAAAGAATCAAGGTGCTGGAGGTGGAGGATGAGAAGCAGGTGAAGTACAAATATAGCGCGAAGCGGACGGGGGGCATGATGGAGGTTAAGATCGGCGATCCTCAGGTAACGATTTCCGGTATCAGAGTCTACATCATTACCTATGAGGTGGAAGATATGGTGAAGAGATATGCGGATCATGATGAAGTGTATTGGAATGTGACCGGTTCGGATTGGGAGGTGCCGATTCGGCAGGCGACGGCGGAGGTAGTGTCTCCATGGGCAGAAATAATCAAGACAACTTGTTATGAAGGCGTGCCGGGGAGTCGGGAGGGATGCCGGGTTGTGGGGAGCGTTTTTTCGGCTAGAGGAGAGGTGGGGCAGGGGAAGGATATGACTATTGTAGTAGGGTTGGATAAAAATAATGAGCTAATCTGGCCGGCTTGGTGGGCGAAAGTCTTGCGCGATTTCTTGAGATATGGGCTGGCACTAATACCAGGTTTGGTTATGGGAATGGTGTGGTATATGAAAGGTCGGGATGTGCGGTACAGGGATGATAATGTTTATGCTCCGGACTTCTCGAAGGGACAAGAAGTAGTGCCCGCATGGCAAAGGGAACATTTGCCCTTGGTCTATACGCCGATTAGGGGTCTGACCCCGGCGGAGGCGGGGACGATAATCGATCAGAAAGTGGACATTGCCGACGTGGTGGCGGAGATTGTTGAGCTGGCTCGGCTGGGGTATATTGAAATTAAGAAAGTCGAGAAAAAGAAGTGGTTGGGTAAAGACGTGGACTACTGGTTTGTGGCGTCGGGCCGGGATAGGGCGGGGCTGAGGGAGTATCAAAAGATGTTGCTGGAAGACATTTCGCAGACGGGGATGTTTGGCCCGGGGCCGGAAAAATTGGCAACGGTATACGGGCATAAAGCGGGGGAGATGGCCAAGAAAGTAACCGCGCTGTCGGAAATGAAGGGTAAATTTTATAGACATCTGGAAAACTTTAAGGAGAGCTTGTACGACTATTTGGATAAGGGGGGAATATTTGACGGCCGGCCGGATAAGATTCGATTTGGGGTGGTAATGGCGGTGATAATTGTGACAGTTGTGGGAGCGAGATTTGGGCTGATGACTGGCTTGTTTGCCTGGGCAGGAGATAGGTTGTGGGGCGGATTGTTTTTGGTGTCTTGTGCGGCGGCTGTGGGGTTTGCATACTTTTTGCCTCGGCGGACGGCCAGGGGGCATGCGCTGTACCGGCAATTGGTGGGGCTGAAGTATTTCGTGGGGGAGGGAAGGTGGCGGTATGAAATTGGGGAGAAGAACTTATTTTTGGAGGAGATTTTGCCGTTATCCATTTCGTTGGGGGTAGTGGGAAAGTTGACGGCGGAAATGAAGGAACTGGGAATGGAGCCGCCGCGATATGCGGGAAACATGTCGGGGGGACAGTTTAGCAGTTTTGGGGGTTATGTGGGGAAGACGCTGGCGTATCAGGCGAGCCGGGGGTGGAGCGGGGGATCGGGGTTTTCCGGCGGATCTTCTGGCGGCGGAGGAGGTGGGGGAGGGGGAGGAAGCTGGTGAAATGTGGGGTTAGTGAGATATGAAAAAACTTAACCGTGAGATTGGAAAGATAGGTGAACTGGCAGCTGAGGAGTTTTTGGTGAAAAAGGGGTTCGAAGTAATTTTGAGAAATTTTGGTACTCGATTCGGAGAAATAGATTTGGTTATGAGAGATAAAGGTATCCTGGTGTTTGTGGAGGTCAAGGCCAAAAAAGGGTTGGTATTCGGGATGCCGGAGGAAATGTTTACCCGGGGGAAGTTCGAACGGGTAAAACGGATGGCGACGGTGTATTTAAAGGGAAAAGATGTGCCCTGCAGGATAGATATGGCGGCGGTGGTGTTGGATGGGCAAAATCAACCTGTTTCCGTGAAGCATTATGAGAATGTGGTGATGTAGTCGGGAGCAGTCATTGCGACATTGTAACGATCGTAATAAAGTGGGAAATTTCAAGATGGGGGTTGGAAGAGCTTTTGTCTGAGAGCGAAAGTTGATCCTTCTCCGACCATTTCATCGATAGCGGCGACCATGGCTTCGACGTCTGGCATTTGGTCAGGGGTGGCGAGTATGAGTAAGGATCGGATGAGATTGAGAATCTGTCTGCGGTTTTGTTCGGAAACTTGGTGACCAAGTTCGTGAAGGGCTGAAGCGGCGGCAAGACCAGGTGTAGCTGTGGGACTGAGATTGGCTGTAAGCATGGCCGCTTCGAGAAGTTCTTCAAACGAGTAACTGTTTTCTGGTCGGGTCATTGGGCGACTTTAATGCCCATGGATCGGGCAGTACCCAGGACTGTTTTGAGAGCGCTGTCCAGAGAGTCGGTGTTTAGATCGGCCAGTTTTTGGGCGGCGATGTCGCGGGCCTGATCGAGGGTAAGGGTGCCGGCGGTTTCGCTTCCTGGTTTTTTGGAGGCTTCTTTTAACCCTAAGATTTTTTTAATCATGGCTGAGACGGGGGGAAGTTTAGTGACGAAAGTGAATGAGCGGTCTTCGTAGACAGTGATGACGGCGGGGATGATGTTGCCTTTCTGATCGCGGGTCTTGTCGTTGTAAGCCTTGACGAAGTCCATGATATTTAGGCCGTGCTGGCCGAGGGCCGGACCGACGGGGGGTGCCGGTGTGGCTTCGCCTGCGGGAAGGTTGAGCTTGAGGACGACTTTGATTTTTTTTGGAGCCATATGATTACGGATTAGCTTCTATATTTTCTTTACCTGTAAGAAATCTAATTCAACAGGAGTTTCCCTGCCAAAGATGGAAACGAGAACCTTTAACTTTCCGTGCTCTTCGTCGATTTTTTCAATAGAGCCCAAAAAGTCGGTAAACGGACCGTCGGTGATTTTGACAGCTTCGCCGATGGAGAAGTTGGTTTTGAATTTGGGGGCGCCCAGAGAGGCGAACTGCATAATGGCTTCGACTTCAGATGGCGAGAGGGGGGTGGGTTTGGAGCCAACGCCAACGAAACCGGTGACACCCTGGGTGGTACGGACGACCAGCCAGGAATCGTCGTCTACGGACATTTTGACCAGGAGATAACCGGGGAAGATTTTTTCGCGAATTTCGGATTTTTTGCCGTGGCGGATGATGATTTTGTTTTGGGTGGGGATCATGAGTTCGAAGAACTTGTCGGTTTGGCCCAGAGTAGCGATTCTTTGGCGAAGGGTTTCTGCGACACGGGCTTCGTGGCCGGAGTAGGTGTGGACGACGTACCAGTGGGCCGTGGGGCTGGGGGGCAGGGAATTGATAACAATGTGGCCGGGGATGGATTTGCCGCCTAAGCCCCGTTCGGTGACCGCTTCTGCCGGTTGGGTTTGCCCGGTGGCAGGCAGGCTGGTTGGTTCGTCGTTCATGGTATTATTTGATTATTAGGCTGAGAGTTTTGGTAAAAGTGAGGTCCAGGGCGCCAACGTAGCTGGCGACCAGAACGGAGATGACAATGACGACCAGGGTAAGTTTGAGAGTCTCCTGGCGGGAGGGCCAGTGGACGAGCTTGAGTTCGCTGTAGGATTCGCGGAGATAGGAAATAGGGTTCATAAAAAAAGAGTCTTCGCGACTCGTGTCAAGAGTGTAGCATAATCTGATACAATCTGCAAATGGGATTTCCCGAAGTGGTAAGACAGGTATATCTGGGGCAGGGAATAAATATCCTGGATAAGATGGTGTATGAAAAGCCGAGGCGAGTGTGGCCGGCGATGGCCAGGCGGAACTCGATTGGAAACTTCGCGGCCATGGGAGATTTGATGGCTGAGGTGCTGCCGGGATTGGAGGAGAAATATCCGGTGGTGGTGCAGGTGGCGCAAGCCATGAGAGAGATGGTAGTACCTGCTGGAGAAGTGTTTGCGGCCCAACTGGAGCGGGGTTTGCTCGATCGGCCAATGTCCTGGCGGGAAGTATGCCCTGAGGGCGTGGAGGTTTTGGAAAGGGGTCTTGAGATGAGGGGAGGTTTGGGCAGTCTGGGTGGGGAGTACCAAGAAATAGCTCAGGGACTGGTGAGACTAATGGCTATAAATGATCCGGGAGAATGGGATCATTTGGGAGACGAATTTTTGAAGTGGGCGGCGGGGCTGGCTGAGGCTGGGTTGCCGGTGATAATTGTGGGAGTGGATGATTGGGGGTTGAACCCCAAAAGAGTGGACGAACAACCTTTGGCTGTGGCGGAGGTAGATATTGCCTGGGGTTTACCGGTGGTTGACGGGGAACTGGGAGGTCATGTAAATCGGTTGAACGAGAAAGTGGGTGGCCTTTTGGGCCGCGAGAGCCGAAGGGAGGGGGTGGTATACGATTATGTGGGGGGAGCCGGCTGGCAGACGCTATCTGTGACTACGGGAAACAGCGGGTCCGACGGCAGGTGGTGGCTGGCGCAAAATATATCGAAGACACAGCCGACTGTGGAATTGGCGATGGAAAGGCTAGGGGTGGGAAGTGCTGGGGCCTGGGAGGTATGGCGGAAGATTTACGCCGGTCATGAGAGCGCTCACGGATTTTTTAACAGTACGCCGGCCAGATATGCAGAAGCGGTTGTTGACTCGGCTTCGGCTTGGGGGATGATGAAAGCTGGCGGAAGGGAAATGGAGGCGGCGGGACTGCTGGGGGAGGCGGTGGCACAAGCGATGGAGAAGGAGACCGGGGCTGATAACAACGATGGCTACCGGGTATCGGGGAGGACCAACTTGAGATTGATGAGAGATTCGGGAGTGGTGAGCGTCGGGCGGGATGGGGAAAGGCTGGATTTGGGAAGGATAGATGAGTGGCTGGCGGGAATGGAAATGGTGATTAGGCTGATAGAGGGGGGTGAGTGGGGAAAAGTGGAAGAGCTGGCTGGTGATGATGCGGAGCTGGATGGGATGTTGAGGCGCTATGAGGCGGAGTTACTGCGGAGGCAAGCGGCGTTCGATGGCGTCCAGACGGGAGTTGAGGCGGTCGAGCTGGGTTGAGGATGCGGGTTTGACGGCCAGGCGGTAGAGGAGGTAGAAGATGGAGACGGCGCCTACGACTGAGAGAAAGACCCCCAGGAGGAGGAGGCTGACTGTCCATTTGGCAAAGCTTTTGATTTTGGGCAGGAAAACCTTGGCGGGAAACATTCCTTGGATGAGCTGGGTGAAAGAGCTGGACATGTAGTATTTAAACTATACCATATCAAATTCATTTGCGGACGAACAGTACAGAATTGGCCAGATCGCGGCCGGGACCGACTTTGTAACCGCCCGACCAGAGGGCAGTGGAGCCGCCATCGTCTAAATTTAGGGCGTTTTCTAGGCCCAGGGCTTTGAGGACCCGGGCGGACTCGGCGGTGGTGGCGCTATGAACGACGCCGATGTAAACAGTATTGCCGCGGCTACCGATGAAACTGCGGTTGCCTCGGGAGCCTTGTTTGGGGTCGGAATTGCCGCCGAAGTTGACTTGGCTATTGAAAACGAGCAGGGGGTAGTTTGAGAGCATGCCGTCGATGCCGGTGTCACGGCCCCACTGGCTGACGGCGGAGACGAAGCGGATGTAACCACTGCCAAAAATCACGCCGGGATTGGCGCTGTAGACATTGTTGTCGGAGTTGAAGTAGGTTTTGTTTTTGTTCATGACAAGGAGATCAAAGGAATTGGTTTTGCCGGCGCAGTCGGGGTATGAAGCGGGGCAAAAATAGGTGCCGTTGACGCCGGCGTAGGCGCCAGATCTGGAGACGAAGGTGGCGAGGGGGAGGACCGGGCAGTTGTTGGCACAGGTGCCGTCGGAGGCGGTATCGACGATGACTTTGGTGCTGGCCAGGTCGGCTGAGATGATGCTGACGACAAAACTGCCGACATCTGTGGCCACGGTTTGGCGCGAGTAGCCAGATCCCGGCGGGGAGTTGTTGACGGGGACATTGGCGGGTACGGAGGCGGTGGCAAGCTTGGCTTTTTCGGCGCTTACGTCTTTGTCCAGTTGGGTCAGTTTGGCGGAGGCGGAAGAGTAGTTTTCGGCGGCTAGAAAGTTGACGACAGCGGCGTAGTCTTGGGTAAGTTTGGATGGGGGGGGTTTGAGGTCGACTAGATTTTGGTAAACTGAAATCGATTTTTTATAAACGTCTTTGATCTGTTTGATGGTGGAGGCTAGCTCGATGTTCTTTTGGCGCTGATCTTCGCTTTCTAGCAGACTCACCTGGGATTGGGCGAGGTTGAGTTGGGCCGAGAGGGAGGCGTTAACGTCTGTGAGCTGGACAACCGATGCTTGGGAGGCGGAAAGAGATTGGGAGAGAGAGCGGGAGTAATTGGCTCCGGAGGCAACCAGGGCCGCGGCTGTGGCGGCGGCAAGGACAATAATGATGAAGTTGGCGGGGGGGGTGAGTTTTTTCACTAAAGATCATGTTAGCAGATTTGGTGTGGTACAATTAGGGCGATGCTGGGCAAGTTGGGTAGGGGTGGCAAGGAGAGGGTAGTAGTGGTAGCGGGGACATGGGTGGAGGACCGGACGGATTTGGTGGCGCTAAAGTTGGAAGATGAACTGGCCTAAAAGTTTCCCGGGGAGACATGGCGGGTGGATGAGGTAAAATTTGAGGAAGAGGTGCTGGCGAGGTTGGCGGCATACCCTTTTTTGGTGGTGGCGGGACAGCATGTCAGGTATCGTTTGGGGGGTTTGCCTGGGACGACTGAACTGGATGAAACAGTGGCCGGACTTGCCTTGAGAATGGCTGAAAAGTTGGGTGTGGGAGTAGTGAGATATGACACAATTGATGTGACTCGTCCAAATGGCCCAGAGAGAGTGGCGCAGACTGTGGGCTTGGCGGTTCAAGGGCTATTGACTAGGAAGACGAGATAAGGAATGATTTGGGAGTGGGGCGGGTACTGATTGTCCATTTTCGAGTAGGCCGGACGGATGGAGTAAGCTTGGAGATTGCAAACTGGAAAGCGATATTGGAGAGTGAGGGATGGGAGGTGGCGGTGTGTTCGGGTCCGGAGAGTGAAGGTGCCGATTATGTGATAGAGGATCTGGAGCCGCAGCTGAATAAGAAGATTTTTGAGCTGGACGAGGCGGCATTTGGGGAGTCTGATAGTGAGGATGAGGACAGTTTTGCGAGGAGGTTTGGACAAATTCAGAGCAGTCTGCGGGCTGAGTTTGAGAAGGTGGTGAATAAGGTAAAACCTGTGCGAGTGATTGCGGCCAATGTGTTTTCGGTAGGGGTGAACGTGGCGGCTGCCGGAGCACTGGCCGAGGTTCTTAAGACCAAGGGGGTTTTGACAGTGGGGGTGTACCATGATTTTTGGTGGGAGGATGTCAGGTACCGGCGGCCGGCTAAGAAACTGGTTGAGGAGCAGTTGGAGAAATATTTCCCACCCGTGGGTGAGTGGATGAAACATGCGTGTATCAATTCGATTGCCAGGGTAGAGCTAGCCAGGAGAAAAGGAGTGGAAGCGGAGATACTTTATGACTGTCTGGACTTTGGTAAGCTAAACCATGACCGCGATGGGAAATGCGGGAGAGTGCTGGCTGAGGCGGGGGTGGGGCTGGGGGACTTGGTGATACTTCAGGGAACTAGGATAGTGCGGCGGAAGAATATTGAGCTGGCGATGGATGTTGTAGCGCGGCTGCAAAAGAGGGTTGAGGAGATGGGCAGAAAGCGAGCAGTTTTGGTGATGGCCGGATACGCGGAGAAGCGGGATGAGGTATATCAGGAACAACTCAGGGGGTATGCGGGCAGTTTGGGAATCAAAGTGGTGGAGCTGAATGGACGAACGGGAGACTTGTTGTGCCTGTATCCTTATGCCGATATTGTGACTTACCCCAGCGGGTATGAGGGATTTGGCAACCAGTTTTTGGAAGCAGTATATGCAAAAAAACCGATCATAGTTTATGAATACCCGGTGTTTAAGACGGACATTAAACCATTGGGATTTGAAGTAATTTCCTTGGGCGATAATTTGGGTTTTGATTTGGAGACGGGTTTGGCTAAGGTGCCGTCCGGGGTGCTGGATCGAGTAACGGATGAGGTGATAGAGATATTGAGGGATGAAAAAAAGAGGAAAGAAGTGACGGAGAAGAATTTTGCTATCGGGGCGGCTAATTTTTCTTTTGAGCGGGCGGGGGAGGTGTGGCGGAAACTGTTAATATAGGGTATGGCGGAGTCGGAGTTTACAAAAGGGGTGGTGAGGGTTGTAAGATCGGTGCCGTTTGGCCGGGTGGTAAGTTATGGGCAAGTGGCAGTGTATTTGGGTTTTCCACGAGCGGCCAGAGGGGTGGGGTGGGTTTTAAGACAGACTAAGAGAGAAGAATTGCCGTGGTGGCGGGTAGTGAATAACGCCGGGAGGATATCTATAAAGAATTGGGAGCATCCGGCAGAAGAGCAGAGGGAGAGGTTGAGGAGCGAAGGAGTGGAGGTGGGGGAGGATTTTAGCCTGGAGATTGAAAAATACAGATTCCAAGCCGGCGAGGAACTGCTTAAATCCTGGGGTTTGCCGGAGGAGTATGTGAGGATGGTGGGAGAGAAGTTTAGGTGGGGGGTATAATCCGGGGGAATGAGGAAAGAGGACTTTTTTGATGGACGTTGGGCTGTCCGGGAAATGGAGGCTTTCAGCGCATTGTATCCGGGAGGTAATTTGTGGGTGGCGGGTTATAAGTATCTACCTTCTAAGACGAGGGAGATTTTTGAAGGGTTGAGCAGGCGGTTTGTACACCCGAGGTCTTATAGGAGGAATGATTTTTTTGGCTGTTTTGGGTTGAGCCATGAAAACGGGGATATAACCTGGGGAGCTTGGCGCCGGCCGATATGGCGGGGGGATAGCAGTGGGGATGGGATTGAAACGGCCTTGTACTTTCATGACGTGAGTGGGCAAGGGGACCAGGTGGGCAGGTCAGAAGTTGTTTATACATTGGGCAATAGTGAGTCTTTTTTTGAAGATAAACCGTATGTGGAATACTCGGAAACCGCGGAAAGAATTCAAGGACGGGGACTTGATCTAAGACGGTTGGTGTATATGAACGCCGCCTGTAATTTCTTTTTGGGCAGGCGGTTGTATTCGAGTGACATTTTTTTGACGCACCCGGTGTCTGGAGAAAGGGTACATAAAAGGTCCTGGGAGAGGCTGGTTCTGGAAGGTCTGGCCGAAAGGCTGGACGAAGGTGAGCATGAGCGATATGTGTTTTTGGAGCCGAGAATGATTCAGTGGAGGGTGGGGACGTTTCTGGAGCGACTGAAGGGGAGAAGGAGTGCTGGCTAGTTGGGGAGATTAGTTTTTTTGACGTGAGGAGGGGGAGTGTATAATGGGGCGCAAATGGCAAGTCGGCTGGAGCGAATTCTTGATGTCTTGAGTGAGCACCCAGGGCTGACGGCGGTTCAGGTGGAGACTGCGCTGGCGGGGGTGCCGCCGAGTGTAGCGGGGGCGGTGGAGGAGTGTTTGCGGGCGATGGGGGAGGGAGTGAGGAATCACGGAGGAGAAGTGGTGGTCGATTTGAAGATGGGTAAGTGGGTGGGGGAAGTGACATTGGTGGTGATGCCGAATAATCGGAGCTTGAAAGAGTACAGGAAGATTAATCTGGAGCAGGGCGGACCAGGCAGGGGGGATCCTTATCAAGAGCAGGAGAAAGAGTGGGCACGCTTAGGTAAAGTAGTGGTGAATGGGGCAGTGCCGGCGGAAAACCTGAAAGCTAGTCTGATCCGGCAGTTGGCGGCGGTGGAAAGAGCGAAGGGGTGAGTTTACTGGCATTGGGAATCGCAAGCGATGCCGTCGCCATCGGCATCGCGGACAGAACAGCCGCAGACGGTGAGCTGGTATTGAGCTTCGGCGCAGGACAGATTGGAACAGGTCTTGGAGCAATCGCAGGTGTAGGTGCCGGAGGCGGGAGGCGAAGAAGTAGGGGGGGTCGCCTTCGCCGTTGGCTTCGGCGAGCCAACGCAGGCAGACCACAAGCCGAGGTTGGCCTCCCTGGCGGCTTTCTGAGCGGCCAGAAAGCGGTCTTGATACTTGACGTCTGGAGGGAAGGTGGAGACTGCGGCGAAGCCTTGGGCCACCAGTGTTTCGTTGACCAGTTCATCGCCTTTCCAGACATAACGCAGGAGGCGGTTGTAACGGTCGGTTTCGGAGACGTCCTTTTCCAAGCGGACGTATTGGCCTTGAAGAAGTTCATTGGCTTTTTGGGAGGCCTCTTGCCCGAAGCAGCCGCCCCGGCCGCCGATTTCCGGGGTGTCGATGCCGATCAGCCGAACGACTTTGCCAGTTGATAGCCTGACGGTATCTCCGTCTATGACGTTAGTGATTTGGACCAGGTTTGGAGATGTAGATGTGGGGGAGGAAGCGGGAGTTGGCTGAACAGCAGTAGGGGATGTAGGGACTTTGGGCCAGAGGAAGATGATAAGAAGAGTAACCAGACTGCCGGCGAGGAAGACGGCAAGACCATGAAGTTTGGTCATTTGAAAGAATTATATACTACCTAAACATTCTCCAGTTTTTATCGACTCGGGTGCGATGGATTTTTTGGAGTCGGTCTTGCTGTTTAAGTAATTTGGTGTATGAACCGGAGTAGGTTCGGTGGAGATTGTCAACCTTTAACCTGGATAGCCATTGTGAAGGTGATATGAATTTAGCTTTGGAGTTGTGGATGAAGTTATAGGTGATGAAATCTAAGTAATCGTATTTTTGCCACATCGGCACCATTGGTTTTGGTCTTGGCTGGATGTGAAGGAGAACGGAATTGACTTTTGGCGCGGGTTGGAAATCGGAACGACTAAACTTGTAAGTGATCTGAATTTTCCACCAGGGGTAATAAAGCATGGCCGACATGGTGTTTGCTTGGGTATTAATAATGAATTTGCGGGCCGCTTCGGCCTGGATGATCAGATAACAATCGGAGGGAGGATGGGACGACTGAAGCAGCTTGCGGATAATATCGGCTGTAATAGAGAAGGGGATATTAGCAAAGACTTTGTAGGGATGGGCGGGAAGGGGAAAGGTAAGAAAATCCTGGGGGTTATTTGTGAATCTGGAGTCTTTTTCGATGGCAATAACGTGGGGGGTAACTTTAAGCAGTTCCCGAGTAATTACCCCACTGCCGGCACCTATATCGAGAACCGTGTCAGAGGAGGAAATAAAAGAATCTCGGATGAGCTTTGAGATCAGCTCCCGATTGGAGAAGAAATTTTGGGAGAAGAGCCTCCTACGTAACCAGTACATAAGAGTCTCCTGAAGACGGTAATACACATAACCAGTATATTTTATCAGAAAATCGAAGCTAGTATTAGTGGTACTTGATTGCCAGCTGGGGGGGATTGGTGTTGGAGCCGGAGTTGCTGGAGTAGAAGTAGGCGAAGTCGCCGGTGACGTCGCCGCCTATGGTTTCGGTCGTAAATTTAAGACGGTACTGCGAGCGGGAATGGCCGGTGGAGGCGTCGTTTTTGAAGGCGGTGGTGACGTCGAAATCTTTCCATTCCAAGCTGGGGTTGGAGGCGCCTAGAGTGGAGGAGGCGGAGTCGAAGACAGCGGCGGAATAATCGGAGGAATCCAGGCTGGAGCCGTAGTCTACATGTTCGGCCAAGAGGTTGCCGCCGATGGTGTAGGGGGAGCCGGTTATTTGGAACTGATAGAGACGCAGAGTGACAGAATCAATGGTTTTCCCGGTGAGGCCGGGAGGGACGTCGAAGCTGACAAAGCCGCGGGTGGTGAGGTTGGAATTGCGGCCGGCGCGGATATCCAGGGTGTTGTTGCCGTCGTTGTTGCTGGAGCGGAAGCCGTCTAGGG
>MEXP01000022.1:0-5296 GCA_001773725.1 Candidatus Amesbacteria bacterium RIFCSPLOWO2_01_FULL_49_25 | reverse complement strand
GTGGGCTTGATGGTGGGGCTGGGGGAGGGGGTGGTGGTTGGGGAAGGTTCGACTGGAGTGGGAGCGGGGGAGGGTTCGGCTGTTTCGGTGGCGGGAGAGTTTTTGGTGGCAAACCAGTAGGCCGTGAAGCCTAGAATGGCCAGGGTTAAGAGAGAGCCCAGGACAATCAAAAGAGTTTTGCGGTTGGACATGCTTTTTAAATTATAAGCCCGAGGTCAAGCTCGTACGCGGCGGGGGAAACGAGCGAAACACGGTCTTTCGTCTAGGTGCCAGAACTTGGACGTACGGACTGTACTCGAGGTAGAATTGAGTTGTCAGGCCGAGGGCGATGGCCGCGGTTTCGATGAGAGGGGAGAAGACCTCGCAAGTATCAAGGCGACCGGGTACGATTAGGCTGGGGAGCTCGGCCGGCTTTGAGATGGGAGCGCCGGTATTGTCAAGGTGAATAAGGCCAGCGGAAAGGTTGCAGAGAAGAAGGCTGGCGGCAGAGCTTAGGCCGACACCGGCGTCGTGACAAGCTGGCTGGTCATCGACTTGGGGTAATTGGATGGAGATCGGCCCCGGAGGCTATGAACTTGTGTTGGGCGTGTGAGGGGCCAACCGCGACTTTTTCGCCCACTCGGACAAACTTAATGTCCAGATGTCCTGCCATAATATCGGCCATAAGTTGGGGGGTGAGGATTTCGGAAGTATTGAGAGTGGCCATGACTTAATTGTACTCTAGGGCGAGCGACGGAGCCTCTTAATTAATTTTCTGATGTCCCTCACGCCTTGTCTGAGTTCCAACTCGAGATAGGCTAATATTTCGAAGGCTGACTCGGGATGAAGTATTTTGCTGATGTGCCATCAATCGCCCCAACTGCGAAACGCTTTTCTAATCGCTTGGTCGCGGTGTTTCATAGACCACGAATCGTAGATCGTGAGTGGGGCCGGGTTGGCTGGTTCGGGAACCGGGGCGGGCGGAGCAGGTTCGTGCTTGGGGAGATCCCTGTTGGAAGTGTGATGGTTCCTTTGCAGTCGTTTGGCTATGGGCTTGTTTACCACTAAGTCTTCAAGATACTCGAGGGCCTTGGGATGGTTCGGCCATTTTGGCAACTCTGCCTGATTGATGTGAATGATGTTTTTTCCAGCGGCGGACTCGATGGTCACAACTCCTCTGACCATTTCGGGGTGGTGTTGAGACAATTTTCTTAAGTAGTCACTCACAGACTGCAGTTGTCGTTTTTCCAGCTCACGCTGCTCGGTGCCAAAATGCAGTTTGGACTCCTCGGTAGGAAGGCTGTCTTTCATGGTTTCTCGCAGCTGGTCGAGAGGGCCAAACCGGCTTTTGACATCTTCTGGATAGTTGTCAAGCGTTGTGAAGGCGCTGGCAATGGCTTGGGTGAGATCAGGTTCTTTATAACGGCCGCTGGCTTTGGCCGCCAGGTACCACGCACCGAGGGCGATTTCCCAACTTCCACAAGTGTATAGTTTGGCGCTTCTTGGAGTCTCGGTTGTATTGGTTTCTACCAGCATAGCAGGTATTATATTATGGGCTGAAGTGATTCCCAAATACTACTTCAAATTACAGTTCGCAATTATAGGGGACTTGATGGTTTATGTTTTGCCTCCTTAGAAGTTGTTGCGCTGGGGAGTTGGGAACGTCTTGAATTTATGAACGCCAAGACAAGTTCGGGAGTGGCTTGGGCAAGATTTCTCAAATCGCATTGAATAGTACAATCTGGAGGACAGGCCTTTAGCTTTTCTTGCGCATTCTCAATCGATTCTTGTGCCGCTTCGGTTTCTAACTGGTTTTCCTCTCTAAAAAACGTTATCCCTACCATGGCTCGGCGAGATTCTGGATTTGGACAGACCGCGATAATATCGAACCTATTGTTGTGCTGCTCACCATTGAAGACAGGCATTTAATGATTATACAGAAGTAGGGGTAGCTGTCAATACTATAGGATGGGCTGTAGACTCATGTAAACTGTGTGGGAGCCTGGTATGCTCAAATTTGAGGGTTCCTTCAAGTGGATTTTTTATAGAACGGGTGTAATATTTGGATATGTCTAGGGTGAATACTATTCAAATAATTACGGACATAGTTGACCAAAGTTATAACGAGATGTATGCGATTATGCGAGGGGTGGCCGATAGAATTACGGATGAGCAGGTAGATTTTGCTCCCTTAGTACCTGTTACTGGGATGTCGATTACTCATGGAGCTTTTCTAACCAGGCTTATGGCAAAATCGTACCTATCGCCGGTTGTGATGTTCACAAATGTTGCTCCACATCAGACACATAAAACTGACATAATTGCGAAGATAACAGGAAAAGACATGATAGTAATGGGTTCAAATAACGGTTGTTTTGATTGGATTAACAGAGATTTCGGGTTTGACTATCTTGCTGAAGTAACTGTCAAAAAACCATTTGTCATTAATGGCGAGATTATCTATTTACCAGGAGAAGATCCGCCTGCTGATTATGATAATAGGTTCGATAAGGATGCTATTCATAAAACTTTTGGAGCACATGTTATTTATGGGCCGATAGCTGTTGGCCTTGCTCTTGGAGTGGACTATGAAAAATTTGGGGAAGATAGAGATAAAGACTTTGTAGTGCCGCTAGACATCATGGAAGGGGAAATAGTTCATATTGATAACTATGGAAATTTAAAGATTTATGGTAAGTTAGAAGCTAAGCCGGGCTCAACGATTAAGATTTTTGCTAAAGGCGGGTTATTGGCTCAAGCGGAATACGTGACAGGTAGAATGATGAGTAGTCCCACCGGTACTTTTGTAATTTATCCCAGTACTTCGTTGCCGCATATGATAGACGTTGCTCTAATTAGAGGAAATGCTGCGATGAGACTGGGATTGGCGATTGGAGATGTGTTAACTTATCGAGTGGCTTAAGCTGGATTCGGTGGTGGGCAGGCCTTATTGGACGTAATTAGGAACGCCTGGGTGAACCTAAATAGCTTTGATTTTGGGATGGAGGGTGTGGGGAGGTTAAGAAATGCGGATTTCCAGTTTGGAATTAAGGGCTGAGGCAAGTTTTTTGAGAAATTGGAGAGTGGGGTTGGCACGACCGATTTCCAAGCGGGAGATAACCGATTGCTTCGTACCAATTTTTTGAGCCAGCCGAGTTTGAGTGTAGCCTTTCTTTTTTCTGACTGCAATTAAAGCGTTGATGAGTTCGAACTCGGGTTGGAGTTTGTCGTATTCGGCTTTTAGTTTAGGATTTTTGAGCGCCTGTGTTTTGTAATCGTTAAAGTCGACGTGGTTCATATTACTTATATGCTATATTAGTTTGGCTTTTCTGTCAAGGGCAGTCTGGATTTCTTTGAGGGGTGTTTTCTGGGTTTGTTTCTTGAAGGCGTGTAGTAAATGGTAAGTTCCTTGATAGTTGGCGAACAAGATCCTGACTGCGGTTTGGCCGGATGTGCGTAGTTCGTGTAGCCCCGAAGTCAGCGTGGGTTTGTCTAAGCTGTCGAGGAAGTCTTTAACTGGCGAATCGCCTCTGGCTGTCGTAAACAACTTGACGGAGAAAGTCACAGGGTCAGTTTAGCATTATTGGCAGCCCTGGATGCGGTAGTCCTGAGCACTTCGGCAGGCTCAGTGTAAACTTTATCGAAGGATTCGAACCTTTTACGCACAAATCTAATTGGGCTTTAATAACTGAGTTAGAATGGTAGAGTGAAGAAGGTCATCTCCGAAAACTGGCAGGAAATTGTTAAGGTCGTTATTTTAGTGTTTGTACTTTCGTTCGTGTCGGTGCTGGTATCCAATTGGCTCAGAACTGATGTTATCCAAGAAAGGGTTGAGGATTTAGGAGCATTAGGGCCGCTGGTAGTAATCCTGTATGTGACAGTATCACATGTATTTGCCCCACTTGCCGGGACCCCGGGAATTATTGTTGCCTTGTCTGTTTTTGGACCAGTAAAAGCATGGGTCTACATTTACATTGCTTCAAACTTGAGCGCAGCTATAAATTTTTACATTGCTCGGAAGTTGGGGAGGGATTGGGTAATCAAACTGGCTGGGAAAAACTCCATTAGCAAAATTGATAGGTTCGTGACCATTATGGGTACTCGTTTATTAGTAGCGGCCAGGCTGTTCGGTTTTCCCTTATACGAATTTATTTCATATGCCGCAGGTCTAACTAACATCTCTTTTAGAAAATATATGATTATTACCGCCCTAATAAGTCCGATTCCAGGTACCATTATGACGATCTATGCCTATAATTCCCTCAGCTCCCCTTGGATGATGGCGTCCATGATGGGGATACTTATAGGTGTAGGTGCTTTGTTCTCTTGGTATACAGTCAGGCTCTACTTGATCTCTCAAAACACCAAGTAGTTTGCAGGCGCTGGTGGACTATGTGGGAACCTATTACTTTAGTTTTCGAAGATGTCACTCTCTAGAGATTTAGCAAGTCTGAGTAGGTAATTCTCCATTTCTTTTTGGTCAAAGGGCACTAACATTCGTGGCAGGTCTTTAACTGTCACAACCTTGGCTAAATTTTCTCCCATTTGAAGAGGATTTATGTCCCAGTCAAATTTAATTTTGGCAAGACTAATTAGTCGAGGGAGGGATAGCTCCCATTTCTTGTCTTTTAGGAGAAAATATAAGTCAATAAAATCCCGAGATCTGGGTTTGACTGAGATAGTGTGGACTTTATTGACAGCTATGTCCTCAACACTATCAATTGCAATCTTCCCCCATTTTTTACTAGTGTTTATGCGTGGAAAGGGATAATAGTTGAAGTCGACTTTTAGCTGACTGTTGTCAGGAAGACCGAAGACAAATGTGTGTAATCCCAAAAATCTAGTATAACTGATACCTTTGGCCCCTAACTTAGCTCCAGACATGCCAATGAAGTCTTTTATGCTAGGTAGATGAATTTCTCCTTTATCTGTGAATAGATCAATATCTTCAGAGTCTCGATGGTGTAAATAGATTTCGGAGAGAACTGTACCACCTGTCCAATAATATTTTCTGGTTAAATAGTTTTCGGCTTGGACAAGGTCCAAAAATCGTCGTTGAATTGGAGTGAGGATGGTTTTTTGTCCCATAGGAGATATTGTAAGTATACAGCTTTGTGCGGGTCTAATTGGGCTTTGATTTTTGGCCAAGCAGCAATGACCTCTTTTTTGTCTAATTTCTCGCCGTCTAGACCATAATTGATAAGCTGAGTTAGCCTCCAAAGTCTGTATTCTTGAGGATTTTTATTCTTGAAATCCTTTTCGTCTGTAGACCAGTTAATCACGGTTTCATTATATCATTTTCGAGTTTGTTTTATGG
>MEXP01000021.1 GCA_001773725.1 Candidatus Amesbacteria bacterium RIFCSPLOWO2_01_FULL_49_25 | reverse complement strand
GCGACACCTACGCCAACAATTACTCCGACTCCGACTCCGTATTGTACGATCGGGGCGGTGACGACGCCTTCGCCTTTGAATTTGGTGGTGGGGGGGGGCACCGGATATTTGAGGGCGAACGTAACGGTAAACGGATCGATTGTGAGCCAGGTTAACTTTGACGCCTTTCCCACTCCCGCAGGGGCTTTCGGGGTTAATACTGCTGTCGATACCACTTTGCAGTACGAAACCAACGTGATTCCATTTAATTCTGCGACGGGGGGTTTGCGAAGTTTGGCGACATTGGCTGGCGGGCAGACTTGCTTTGTGTCGACGCCTGTGACGGTGACTGTGCCGACGGCTACGCCTACTTTGATTCCGACACCGACGGCTTGTGTGGCACCGGCGACTCCGTCGGGACAAAGCCCGGTCGGGACAACGGCTTGCGGCTTGACTAGTGTGACATTGAGTTGGAATCCGGTAGCGGGGGCTGAATATTACCCGTTGAGAGTAGATGACTTGAGTAACCCATGGACTGGGACGTGTGCCACTGTTAATCCCGGGGATGTGTGTGACAGTTATGGGGTAACGGGAACCAGTTACAATCTGTCGGTCGTCCCGGGGAGAAGTTATCAATGGTGGGTGCATGCCGGTAATTCTTGCGGGTGGAGCGGCTATACCCAAGTGACGTTTGATGTGCCGGTGTGTCCGACGCCGACTGTTACTCCAACTACGGTTCCGGCGACACCGACTCCGACTACGGGGGCGACAAGAATTAAAGACGCGACATTTGAGGGAGGAAGTTCTACGGGGACATACGGACTTGAAACAGATACATATAACAACACTGTCATTTCTACGAATTCGCCGATAAAAAATTCCTGGTCGGTTTATATTCCCGAGGGATATGTTAATTCGAACTTGACCCAGACCTTTACTGCAGATGAGTTGTTTGTCTCGTTTTACTTGTACTTGCCTTCGCAAATTCCAGCAACCGGAGATTTTGTGGCCATATATAACGGCGCTACGAGAGTGGGTGTGATCCAAATAGTCAGGTCCGGTACAAGTCAGAAACTGAAGCTGCTTAACAATACGACAGCGGTTGGAAGTAATTCCACATCATTGGCCTCGCTGACAGTGTATAGAGTAGGGTTGCATCAGAAAAGAGGCACCGGGTCAAATGGGGTGCTGGAGGCTTATTTTGCGACTGGTGATGCGGCGTTTACGACTCCTTTCGCATTGAGTGCTACCCAAACGTTTACTACTGGGGCGACTAAGTTTGTAATTGGATCAATGGGGGTTGTTATGTCGGTACAGATTGATAACGTGAGGATTGATTCGGGGAGTATGCCGCCGAGTGGAGATTTGCCGCGACCGCTCTTACTGGCTACGTTGTGGAGATGGATTGAACTATGAAGAGAGGACAGATATTGGTGGAAGTAGTGCTGGCAATGGCGATTGCTATATTGGCAGTGGTAGGTTTGGCGCAGATTGCCACCAAGTCGACATCCAACGCTGGATCATCCAGCCGGCGGGCGGTGGCGACGACTTATGCCGTGGCCGGAATGGAATGGATAAGAAATCAAAAGAACACAATCGCCTGGAGTGATTTTTCCAGTACGTCAAAGGCGCCGGTTCCGCCTAACCCGGCGAATGTTTATTGTCTGAATAGTTTTCCCGGATCCTGGACATCAATGGCGGCGGGGGCTTGCGCTTCGGGATCGACGATTTCCGGTACCGAGTTTAGTCGATCGATGACCCTTTCGGCGGTGACTGCACCTGTCCTCCAGGTGACGGTGGTAGTAGAAGTTACTTGGCGGGAAGGCGGGACGGCGCTGACTAGCCGTCAGACGTCTGTATTTACCAGTTACTAATTTATGAATTTTAGATTTGGGTTTACGCTGGTCGAGATACTTGTGGCTATTGGTTTGCTGGCGGTGATTGGGACTTCGACGAGTGTGCTTCTGATGACATCATTGCGGGGAGCCCGTAAGGCTACGGCGATTGCGATGGTAAAAAATGAGGCAGAATTTGCGCAAAGTGCGATGGGGCAGATGGTGAGGTATGCCAAAAGTATCACCAGTTGTTCGGCGACGAAACTGGATATAGTGAGACTGAATGGCGATGATGTGAGCTATCAATTGACTGGCGGGGTGATTGCGTCGTCCAGTTCTAAATTGTCTGAAGCGATTAATTTGACTTCTGATCGGGTGGCGGTGAGCGGCTGCACAGGGACAATGTTTTCGTGCAGCGGCAATGTGGTGAATGTATGTTTTACTGCTAATGCGGCCAAGGGGATTGATGTGACTGATACGGCGGGGTCGGGGGGAATTAAATTTGACTCTTCTATAACCTTGCGCAATGCGGCCAACTAATCTACAATAATTTTATGCGCGGTGGTCAAGCCTTGGTGATAGTTATTATTGCTCTGGGGGTGATGTTGACTGTGGGTTTGTCGATTGCTTCCCGAAGCCTGACTGAAGTGAACGTGTCGACAACTCAGGATGAGTCGGCGGAGGCACTCTCGGCGGCAGAGGCGGGGTTGGAAGGGGCTTTGGGAAACGTGTACACGGGAGAGGGAGAAACGACGGGCAGTTTGTCTTCCGGGGCTTCGTTTACGGTGGACAGGACGAATATAGGGGGCGCGAATGTTTTTGTGGTTCCGGCAGGAATTGCGGCGGGAGAAACGGTGACCTTGTGGCTGACCGGGCCGTATTCGACATATCCTACTGGGACGGATGACCTGATGGTTTGCTTGGGAGAGGGCGGGGCGGACACGGCTGTAGAGTTGACAGGCTACTACCAGACTGCGGCGGGGACCTTTGTAGTTAAGAAGGGTTATGACACAAACCCAGGTCGGGCGGCTTCGACGGGTTTTGCCGTGATGGATGGGGCAAATGGGTGCTTCGCAGTGACTACTCCTAAAGGAAGTAATTTTTCTTATTCGGCCACGATTGATAATTTTATGAGCGGAGGATTATTTCCGAATGTAAATCCGACTCCGGTCTTGGTGAGAGCCAGGGTTTTGTATAATGGAAGCGGAGAGCAGCCGGTGGGGTTTGTGTCTGTGGGGAGTTGGAGCTTGCCAAACCAGGGAGATAATGTAATTTCCACCGGGCAAGCCGGGGTGGCAACACAAAAGATAGCTGTGACAAAGTTGAACCCGGATACCCCGCCGATATTTGACGACGCTGTGTATTCGGGGAGTTCTCTGTCGCAGTAAAGAGTGTTTTTATGGCCAATCTGCCCAAAATCGGTGTTGATATTGGTAGCGCTTCGATAAAACTGGTTGAGCTTGTTCCTTCCGGTCGTATGGGTTGGCGATTGACGGCTGCAATAACAGTGCCTTCGCCTGTCGCCAGATTTGTGGACAGCCCGACAGGTCAGACAGCTATGGCCCAATCCCTGGCAAAAGCTTACAAGGAGGCGGGAATGAGGGCAAAACGGGTGGTGGTGGCGCTGCCGGAGGAGCAGATTTCTACCCATGTAGTGGAGATGCCAGCTTTGAGTGAGGCTGAAGTGGAGCAAGCTTTGAAGTGGCAAGTGGAGCAGTATATTCCAATACCTGCTGAGCAGGCGATATGGAGTTATCAGGTTATTAGAAAGACAGAGGGGGAACAGGGAGGAATGGAAATTTTGTTGGCGGCGGTGGCTAAGACGACCGTGGAGGGGTATCAGAAGGTGATCGAACAAGCTGGTTTGGAAGTACTGGCAATGGAGACGGAGTTGATGGCCACGGCCAGAGCAGTCGTGCCTCCGGGGGCGCCTCTGGCGCTGATCGTTGATATTGGGGCAAAGTCTACGGATTTGGGAATTGTGGACCGGGGGATGCTGGTATTTTCCCGAACCATACCTACGGCGGGGGAGGCGTTTACGCGTGCGATTGAGTCGGCTTTGGGAGTGGATTCTGCCCAGGCCGAGCAGTTTAAAAATTCATATGGATTTTCCAAACAATTGATGGAGGGCAAGCTGGGTGAGATTATGAGACCGGTGTTGTCGATCATAGCTTCTGAGATCAGGAAAACGGGTGACTTTTATTTGTCTAAACATGGCGGAGATGCGGTAAAAGAGGTGGTGCTGGCGGGCGGGGTGGCGGCTCTTCCTGATGTGGTAGGGATATTGTCTGGTGCTTTGGGACTGGAAGTAGTGGTGGGAGATCCATTTTCCCGCGTGGAGCTGGACAAAAAGCAAAGGCAGGTATTGGGAGCCGGAGCGCCGTTATATGCAGTCTCGGTGGGGCTGGCCATGAGAGAAACATGATTAACTTTGTCTCGGTTGATGAGAAGAACCAGGCGCGGTGGGAGCAAATAAGAAAGACGACCAGAGTGGTAACTACGGGGGTGCTGGTCGTGTATCTAGTAGCGCTGGCGGGATGGACGGGGTGGTGGCTGTACTTGTTGACCAGGGAGACGGCAGTTTCGGCTGACGTGCGCAGTTTGACGGCCCAGGCAAATAGTTTGGCCAAAGAGGAAGTGCTGGTGAGGCAGATCGAAGCAAGAGTGGGAATTGTAGATGAGGCAATTAGTAAACGAGGTGAGGCGGCAGGCGATCTGGATAGAGTAATTTCCGATATGGTGACTATTGATGGGTGGAGCTATAGAGAGGGAGCAAGTGAAGTTTTGGATATAGAAAGCATGAGTGCGGACGAGATGGAGGTGTACGAGGAAGGATTAAGGCAGGTTTTCCCAGGATTAAAAGTAAGCGGGGTGACTTGGAATGAGAGGACTGGCTGGGGAGCCAATTTAGTTTTGAAGGGAGGAGGAGATAAATGAAGGGGGATAAATGGAGCTGGCTGGCTTATCCTTTGGGGGTAATTGTTTTGATGGTTCTGTCGGCGAAATTGGCGACCGGGCCGGGAGTGGTAGGTTTGGAGGCGTTGAGTCGGAGACGAGTAGATGTGCAGCAGCAAGAGGAACTGGCTGAGAGGTTGAGAGTGAAAGTGAATGTTTTGCGGACAATCTCCGGTGGTAAGACTACGGAGGAGTTGAAAATCCTTTTGGCGGCGGTACCGGCATCCCCTAAGATACTTGCTATGGTGGAGGGAGTGAAGATGGCCGTAGGTTCGGCGGGCGGGAGTGTTGAGTCGTATTCCGCTAAAGTGGGAAGTCTGAGAGAGGCAACTGTATCAGGAGTGGCCACGGGTAACGCGTTGCGACTGGAACTCATGGTGAGTTTGCCGGGGTTGAGAGACGTGAGCCAAGCGGTGAAGCTGATGGAGAAAGCCTTGCCGCTGATGAGGGTGGTGGGGGTGTCTTATAACAGAAGCGGGAATGTAGAAATGGTGGTGGAACAGACCTGGCAGCCGTGGGGGAGTGTAGTGGTGGAGGCCGAAGCTCCAATACCGGACATAGAGAGCAGGGTGGCGGAGGTTCAAAGGAGGCTTATGGACTTTGGTTTAGAGGCGGGCTCTAGTGAGGGAGCGAGCCTTAGTTTTTAGGAGGAGCGGAGAGGGTGAGAGTGGCCTGGGGAATATTGTGGAGCAGACAGTAGGTTTTGAGGAGTGTCCGGAGGTAATTGATAACGGTGCCATGCTTGCCGATTACTCGGCCGGTGTCTACTTGTGAAACCTTGAGGAAAATGGATGATTGGTTGACCGTGATTTCGAGGTCGCTTGGTTGGAGAAGAAGTGGGGTGATGAGAAAGCGGAGAAATTCGTCCATGGGTTTAAATTTTTAGTAGTCTTTTGACTTTGGGGGTGGGCTGGGCGCCCTTGGAGAGCCATCCGTTAAGAGATTCCTGGTCTACTTTGACGGTATGGGTTAGGGGGTGGAACTGACCAATGGTGGCGGTTTTTGCCCCGGTGAGTTTGGATTTGGCCTCCATGACCACGATGCGGTAATGAGGTTCGTGCTTTTTGCCAAACGGGGAAAGCTTAATTTTTAGCATAATAGGGTCATATTATATCAGTCGGGAAAGTATTTGGCCAGGGCGGCAGATGCAGCCTGAGTCTCGGCCCGCTGCTTGCTGGTACCCGAGCCGGATGCGGACTGGTTTTGACCCAAATTTACTTCTACGGTGAAAGATTTGGCATGATCGGGGCCGGAAGATTCCAGGATTTTGTAAGCGGGTGTCCCCCACCCCAGGGATTGGGCCTTTTCCTGGAGCAGGCTTTTGGGATCTTTGAGGGTGATGGGCAGCAGCAGTTCGGAATCGGGAAAAACTTCGTTTAAAAGTTTCTCGCATGTGGATAGACCTGAGTCCAAGTAGAGCGAGCCAAGTACGGCCTCGAAGGTGTTTTCTAATAACTTGGGGTTAGTTCTGCCTCCGGAGTCTTCTTCGCCACGGCTGAGTTTGATACTTTGGTCTAAGTGAAGTTCTTTAGCCTTGGCGGCTAATGAAGCAGTTTGAACGATGGAAGACCTATGGGCAGTCAGTTCGCCCTCCGGTGATGACGGGAGAAGGTGATAGAGACGCTGGGAGATGACCAGGGAAAGGATCGAATCACCGAGAAACTCCAGGCGCTCATTGGACTGACTGCCGGGGTGTTCGTTGCAGAATGAGCGATGAATAAGGGCATTTTTGAAGTTGTCCTGGTTTTTGAAAAAAGAAGCGAGGGAAGTTTTCATTCTACTTCTGGCTCTTCTTCGGTGAGCCCCAATAGGTCGGATATGGTGTTTATGCCGGTTCTTTCTTCAGGGAGGATAAAATTGAGTGCGTCTTGAAGGCGCTGAAGCAGTTCTTGAATTTCCTGGGGTGAGAGGCCTAAATCGGAAGAAAAAGAGAGGTCCGGTGTCAAATTTTCCGGATTCATTTTGAACTCGTTGGCTAGGAATTGGATGATGGCTTTATTGAGATTGTTGTTCATACTCGGCGACTAGATGACCCAGGGCTCCGTTTATAAAACCCGGGGAGTTGGAGCTGCCAAACTGTTTTGCAAGTTCGATGCTCTCGTCTATGATAACTTTGTAGGGGGCTTTTTTGTCAATGGTCAATTCGTAAGTCGCGAGCCTGAGAATGGCCAAATCGATGGGATTCAGTTTGGTGAGAGGCCATTCGGGAGCGGCACTTTTGATGAGGGGGTCGATTTTATCCAGCTGGTCCCAGATAAATTTTATGTTTGGGGATGGTTCTTTTTGAAACGAAGCGGCGAACAGGTCTTGGATGAATCTGATCCGCTGGCGATGGCGGGGATCCGTGGCGGTTTTCATTTGACTTTCTGTCCGTTGTAGAAGCCGCAGTAGGGACAGACGCGGTGGGGGGTGATGAGGGAATGGCAATTGCTGCAGGGGACGAGAGTGGGGAGGACCAGACGCTGGGTAGCCCGCCGGCGGCCCTGGCGCATGGTAGAATGGCGTTTTTTTGGAAGTGGTGTCATAAGGGATGCGCTCGATACGCGCTTAATTGGGTTGAACGAGCTTGATTTTATCGGGTTGGAGGAGGGAGCGCAAGAGAGGATAATTATTCAGTATGGGGAGAATTTTTTCGGCCTCGGCTTTGGCCATGTGGATGAGATCGAGATCTTCGTAAGTGGCAGCTTTGAACTGGGGCAGTCCGTGTTGGGCGGTGCCATAGACTTGTCCAGGACCGCGGAGTTTGAGGTCGATTTCGGCCAGGTTTAGTCCAGAGTGATGAGTCTCCAGGGCTTTTAGACGGGCAGCTTGATTATCTGAGTTGGAAAACAGGAAACAGTAGGACTGTCGGGAGCTGCGGCCGACTCGACCGCGGAGCTGGTGGAGTTGAGCCAGGCCGAATCTTTCAGCGGCTTCGATAATCATTATTGTGGCATTGGGGATGTCTATTCCCACCTCGACAACCGGAGTAGAAACTAGAATATCCAACTCCCCTGCTCTGAATCTCGAGATGATGTCCTCTTTTTCTTTGGCCTTAAGTTTGCCGTGGAGAAGACCGAGCTTGAATGAGGAAAATATGGGCCTTAATTTATCTAGTTCGGCAGTGGCGGCTTTGACGGATTTGAGCGTTTCGCTTTCCTCTATAAAGGGACAGACTATGAAAATTTGGGATTTGAGATTTGAGATTTGAAGTTTGGTCCACTCATATGCTGAAGTGCGTTTGGATTCGGGGACAAGCCAGGTTTTGACGGGAATGCGGCCGGAGGGTAAGTCGGATAAGACTGATAAGTCAAGGTCGCCATAGAGTGTGAGAGCGATGGTTCGGGGGATGGGAGTGGCGGTCATAGTCAGGATGTGGGGTGATTCTCCTTTGGAGGCGGCAAGCGCTCGCTGTGCGACTCCGAAACGGTGCTGCTCATCGATGATGATGAGTCCGGCTGATTTGTACTGTTTATTTAATAGGGCATGAGTGCCTACGATGATATGGCTGGATGGTTTTATGGTATTGCGGCTGGCAGTTACCAGGTCCACGTTTATTCCGAAGGGAGTAAAGAGCGAGGAGAGGGTGGTAAAATGTTGGTGGGATAGGATTTGGGTGGGGGCGAGGAGAAGGGTTTGGAAGTTGTTGAGATGGGCGGCGTAAGCGGCGATGGCGGCGACTACGGTTTTGCCTGAACCGACGTCCCCTTCCAATAACCGGTTCATGGGGTTGGGAGTGGATAGGTCGGTGAGAATTTCGTCAACAGTTTTGTTTTGGGACGGGGTGAGGGAGAAGGGTAGGTTGGCTATAAATCGTCGGATTTGGGGATATGGAACGGAAAAGATGTGGGAGAGCTTGGTTTTGTTCCAGGATTCTCTGTGGAGAAGCGAGGTAAGTTGCAGTAAAAGCAATTCATCGTGGGCCAGTCGACGGCGGGCAGGAGCGGTTTGATCGAGACTTTCGGGAAAGTGAATGTTTTTCAGGGATTGGATATCAAAGGGAAATAAATTGTCGAGCCGGCTTAAAATCGGAAATATTTTGGCGCGGAGCCATTTGGAGCTGATGCCGGCAGTTTCAGGGTAAATTGGAACAATTCTGCCCATGTGGATTAGCTTTTGACCATTAGTCATTAGCTCGTAGTCTGGGGAAACCAGGGTTTTTTTGGTGCCAAAAAAATCGACTTTGCCGTAAAGAGCGACGGGTTCCCCTACTTTTAGGTTTCTGGTTAGATATGTTTGATTAAACCAGACAACGTCGATTGATCCAGAGTGGTCTGAAACGAGAGCTTTTTGGATGAATCTGCGGCTTTTGGTAAAGTCGTTTTTAATGGAATTGACTTGGCCGATAATAGTAACAGTTTCTCCTGGTTGAACTTGGGAGATTTGAGAGATTTGGGTTCTGTCTTCGTAACGAAAAGGGAGGTGGTAGAGAAGATTGAAAAGAGAAGATATTCCAAGCTTAGCTAGTTTTTTGCCTACGACCGGTCCGACTCCGGAGAGAGTGGTGACGGGGGCGGCGAGATCCATGGTTAACGGATATATATCAGGGCTGAGGTGGCAAGGAGAGCGAGACTGGAAATGATGACGACAATCGACCAGAGGCGGCGTTGTTTGCGAGAAAGGATCATATAATTTACAATTATATCCCATGAGATCTGTGCGGGGGATGGCCAAAAATTTGTGGGTGGTGCGAGCGGCGGGCTTGGCATTTGGGGGAGTATTGGTGGGGTTGGTGTTTTTGGTTGCGACGCTTGCGTGGGTGGCTCGCGATTTGCCCAGCCCGGATCGGGTAGTGCGGAGAGAAGGTTTTTCTACAAAAATTTATGATAGGAATGGAGAATTGTTGTACGATGTGTATTCTGATCAGAGGAGGACGCCGGTAGATTTGGCGCAAACTCCACTGGTTTTGCGGCAAGCGACGATCTCGATTGAGGATAAAAATTTCTACCAACACCAGGGAGTGGATGCATTGGGGATATTTAAGGCAATTGGCCGGTCGATATTACATAGGAGATTGGAGGGGGGGTCGACGCTGACTCAGCAGTTGGTGAAGAATGCGCTTTTAACTTCCCAACGGACGGTATCGAGGAAGGTTAAAGAATTTATACTGACAATCCAAGTGGAGCAGAAGTACAGTAAAGATCAGATTTTGCAGATGTACCTGAACGAGGCGCCGTACGGCGGGACGGCGTGGGGGGTAGAAGCGGCGTCGGAGATGTATTTTGGTAAACCTGTGGAAAAAGTAAACTTGCCTGAGGCGGCGATACTTGCCGGTTTGCCGCAGTCGCCGTCTTATTATTCGCCGTATGCGGGAGACGGATATGTGGGGCGGGCTGTGGAAGTATTGAGAAGAATGCGGGAGGATGGATATATTACCCGTGATCAGGAAGAGACAGCCAGGGCGACGTTGTCTAAAGTGGAAATTTCTACGCAATCCGGGCTTTTGAAAGCTCCGCATTTTGTGTTCTGGGTGAGAAGCAAGCTGATTGAAAGATATGGGGAGAGAGTGGTGGAAGAAGGAGGTTTAAGAGTGACCACTTCTTTGGATTTGGATTTGCAGGAGGCGGCGCAAAAGGCTGTAACGGAGGAAATAGCCAAGGTAAAGCATCTGAAGATTTCTAACGGGGCGGCAGTAGTGCAGGATGTAAATACGGGTCAGATTCTGGCTATGGTTGGCAGTCGAGGTTGGGGTGATCCGGATTATGATGGGAAATACAATGTGACTGTTGCTTCGCGCCAGCCGGGGTCGGCCATAAAACCGGTGGTGTATTTGACGGGTTTGAGAAAGGGATATACAGCTGCGACATTGCTTTTGGACGTGAAGACTTCTTTTCCGGGCGGTGATAAGCCCGAATATGTTCCGGAGAATTACGATGGCAAGTACCACGGTCCAATGCTGGTACGAGAAGCGCTAGGGAATTCTATAAATGTGCCCGCGGTCAAGATGTTGTCTAAAGTGGGGATAAGGGACATGCTGCAGATAGGTTATGAGATGGGTCTGACTACTCTTAACCCGACTCCTGAGTTTTTGAGGAGAGTGGGACTTTCGGTGGCTCTGGGTGGTGGTGAAGTGAGGCTTTTGGATATGAGTACCGCTTATAGTTCATTTGCCAATGGCGGGAAAAGGGTGGAACCAGTGGGGGTATTGAAGGTAACAGATAGTCAGGGGAAGGTTATGGAGGAATGGAGAGCGTCTGAAGGCAGACAAGTAATCAGCGCAGAGGAGGCGTTTATAATTTCCTCAATTTTGTCAGATCCGAAAGCTCGTGAGCTCACTTTCGGGGCTCGAAGTGCGCTGGCAATTGCCGGAAAAACTATCGCCGTAAAAACGGGGACGACCAACGATAAGCGGGATAATTGGACTATCGGGTGGACTTCGGGGGGAGTCATCTCGGGAGTGTGGGTTGGGAATAACGATAACAGTTCAATGCGAGAGGTAGCGTCTGGAGTGACTGGGGCGGCGCCAATCTGGCGAAGGATAATGACCGAAGCACTTAAAGATAAGCAGAGCAGTGAATTTGTCAAACCCAATGGAATAGTTGAGATGGATGCGGATGTCGTTTCGGGGTACCCGGCCCATGATGGTTTTGCCAGTAAGAAAGAGTATTTTGTTAAAGGTACCGAACCCGCAGGAGACGACCCCATCCACAAAAAAATCAAGGTATGTAAGGGAGAGGGAAAGCTGGCGAACCCAGCGGATATTGGATCGGGGAATTACGAGGAAAAAGAAGCGTATTATTTTGCGGAGGAAGACTCTAAATGGCAAGAGGGGGTGACGGCGTGGCTGGCAGGCCAAGCCGATTCCAAATACCACCCCCCCAGCGACTATTGCACCGGCGGCAATCCGCTGTGGATTGTAGTGGTCGAGCCTGGGGATAAGTCGAGGATAAATTCTAATGACGTTAAATTCGATTTAGACATACAGGATCCCAATAAAGTAACCAGCGTGGAGTTTTATGTGGATGGGAGCTTGAAACAAACGCTGACTGGTACTCCATGGGAGGTGACGATAAACATACCTGATGGCAGTCATCAGATTGATATTAAGGCCAAAGATGACAAGGGAAATGATGGGTCAAGAAGATTGTATATCGGGGTGAATCAGGATTGGCAATCCCCTACTCCGGCGCCATAGTTGCTAAGACTCGTATAATTTGTATTAGTGGTAGATTGCAGGTTTGAGTGTATGGGGGTCAGTGTCCGTGAGATCGAGGTTGCGTTGGATGCGGTTCGGAGGATGACTCCGGATGAACGAGTCGAGGTGGCTGATCGATTGAGTAGAGAACGAGCGGGGAATTATGCATTTGTGACTGGAGTCGCGGGAGTTTCGTTGAACTGGTCGATTGTTCCGATTGGGTGCGCAGTGTGTTTGTTGAGGCTGAATCGATTGGAAGTGCGAGTTATTGGGCAAAAAGTTTAGACAGTTTTTCGCGAACTGGGGCCAAGTCTGACGATGAGAGTTGCCGGTCGTCGGAGTGGAAGGTGAGGCGGAGAGTTAGTTTGTCGGCGTATTTGTCAATTAATTCTATGTTTTTTATTAAGGGACTGACCTTTTTGATTTGACTAATTAAAGTGTCGTATTTGGAGCTCAGAGTGACATTCATATCTTCGATGATGGCGGGGAATTGGGAAATCGGTGTAAATTTCCTGATAGAAGTAGCCCGCGATATTTGTTCTTGAAGGTTGATCTCAAAAACCAAGCAGTTTTCATAGGAGAAGACCTCTTTGTTTTCGTTGAACCCGACTGTAATTCCTAGTTCGTAGTTAAATAGACTTTCCACAACGCCTTTGAGGTAAAACCAGTCCTTACGGGTTGTACCGATGGCAAGGTGGAGGACTTCTTGGGGTAGATCGTTTTTACGCGGCAGGTAGACGTTGGCGATCTCGAACAAATTTAACTCTTTAACCCGTCCGAGGTTTTCCTGAATTATTGATTTAAGCGAGGGAATTAGTGTTGTTCGGAGGTATTTCCAATCGTCAGAAAGAGGATTTTTGAGTTTTAATCCGGAGTCTTGGGGAATAAGAGAATAAGTGTAGGTTTCGACAAAACCCCAATGTTTAAGTGCGGATTTGATATTGGAGATCCAGTAGAATTCGGAATCGTTGGTGCGGGCGGTGGGTAGCGGGCCGGACATGAGTCTGGCGGGCAAGTTGTGATAGCCATAAATGCGGGCGACTTCTTCGACGAAGTCCTCCGGGATGTTGATGTCGTTTTTTCGCCACCAGGGAATTTTGTCGGTAATGCCAAGGTTGGTTAAAATATCTCTTATTTCTTTCGGGGTGAGGTTTATTCCGAGTCGGGAGTTGATAAAGTCCGGCGGGGCAGTGAGGGTTTTGGAGTAGGGTTTCTCGTTGACGATATCGATGGCTGTGGTTTCGGGTTGACCTCCGGTTAGCTCTTTAAATAACGGGAGAGCTTTCTCCATGGTGGGTAAGACGCTTTCTATTGGTAAACCTTTTTCAAATAAGACTGCCGCGCTGGTTCGATGGGACAGAGCCATGGATGTTTTTCTAATGTGGGAGGGTTCGTAGGTTTGGACGAAGAAGAGGACGTTTTTTGTTTCGTCGTCGACTGCGGAATTGGCCCCGCCCATTATGCCGCACAGATCGATTAATTTTTTGGAACCATCTTCGATGACTATGTCGTGGCCAGGCAGTTTGTGGGTCTTGCCGTCTAAAGTGGTAAGCGACTCCCCCACCCTGCTTTCGCGGAGGGTCATGGTGTGGTATGCGATCTTGTCATAGTCGAACGTATGGATTGGCTGGCCAAACTCATGCATTAATAAGTTGCTGATATCTACGACGTTATTGAGGCCGCGCATGCCAACTAATTCGAGTTTTTTGGTAATCCAGTCCGGAGATGGCTTGACAGAGACATTTTTAATTAAAATTGCCGAAAATCTTAAACAAAGGCTTGGATCTACTTTGACTTTTAGGTAATCAACGAAACTTGAGGTTTCAAAAGATAATTTGGCGGAAAATGGGTCAGATAATAGCTTGGCTTGATGGTTAAACCTGGGTAAAATGGCTGCAGCTTCACGAGCAATGCCGTAAACGGACATCATGTCTACCCGATTGGTGGTTACTTCGATATCATAAACGTAGTCGTCACCAACTTTTTGCATTCGCTCAATCGATGGGCCACAAAGAGATAGGGCTTTTTGAATTTCCTTGGGCTTGGCGTCTGTGTACAGATATTCTCTGAGCCAGGAATCGGGAATAAGAATTTGCATATTAAAATTGATTTAGGAATCTAATGTCGTTGGAATATAACAGGCGGAGGTCGGGAATTTTGAGGCCGGATTTCATCATGTAAGTGCGTTCGACTCCCCAGCCAAAGGCAAAGCCCGTATATTTATCTGAATCTATTTTTCCGGCTTTTAAAACGTTGGGGTGGACCATGCCAGCGCCGCCAAGTTCCAGCCAACCTTCTTTACAAAGTTTGCAACCCTTACCTAAGCATACATCGCAGGTGACGTCTACTTCAAACGAGGGTTCAGTGAATTGGAAATGGTAAGGACGCAGGCGGGATTTTCGGTCTGGCCCGAAGAATTGTTTGACAAAATAATCGATGGTGCCTTTGAGGTGAGTAATATTTATATTTTCGTCGACGACTAGCCCTTCGAATTGATGGAACATGACGGTATGAGAGACGTCGGATTGGCGGCGGTAGCACTTGGCGATGTTGACCATTCTGATAGGCGGTCTACCTAAACGTTCCATCTCTCGGACTTGGCCGTTTGAGGTGTGCGGAGTCAAAACAATTTTCCCTAATTTTGGATGTTCGGGGGCGTCTATAAAAAATGTTTCCCAGTCGTCTCGGGCGGGGTGACCCTTGGGCATATTTAAAGTTTCGAAAGCGTACCAATCCCAGTCGACTTCGGGGTAGCGGACTCTGATAAAGCCGATTTTTTCAAAAATTCCACTGATTTCTTCTATTGCTTTTGTGACGGGGTGCAAATGGCCTTGAGGAGGTTTCATTCCGGGAACGGTGAGATCAAAACTGACAAGTGTTCGGTTTTGAACCTTTGGAGTGGAGGAGATAGCTTGCGATATAGCCGTTTTGATTTCGTTGAAGAGTTGACCGATTTCGGCACGTAGGGCTGGTTCTAGATGAGGGAGGTCTTTAGCCAGCTCGTTTAAAACTCCTTTTTTGCCCAAATAGTGGGCGCGAAGTCTCTCTAGTTCATCGGGGTTTTCGGCGGAAATAATCTGAGCCAGGGCCTGGTTTTTGAGGTTCAGGAGTTTTTCCCGCATGGGGAAATTATAGCTTATTTGGGAGAATTAAGGCCGGCGGATTTGACGATTTGATTGAAGATATCCGGCTGGCGGGTGGCGATGTCTGCTAAAATCTTGCGGTCGAGGTTGATATTGGCTTTTTTGAGTGCGGGGATGAATTGAGAGTACTTGATGCCCAGAGAACGGAGAGCGGCGTTGAGGCGGACGATCCAGGTTCGGCGCAGGTCGCGTTTTTTGAGTTTGCGGCCGGCGTATGCGTATTGACCGGCATGAGTTACGGCTTCTTTGGCGATTTTGTACCAGCGGTGGCGGGCCATTCGGTAACCTTTGGCCAATTTGAGAACTTTGTTGTGACGCTGACGACGGGGGGATTTAACGCGCATAAATCAGGCAATAGAAATTAAGCGTTTGATGCGGCGAGCGCGCGGGCCAATAACTTCGGTCTGGCCTCTGAATAACCGGCGCTGGCGGGCGGATTTTTTCCGTCTGAGATGACGGCCGAAAGCCGATCGGCGCAGGACTTTGCCGGAGCCGGAGATCCTAAACCTCTTGAGGGCTGACTTGTGAGTCTTTTGTTTCATTTGAGCGGGGTTTTGTTTTTTTAACAGGTGTTAGAGTAGCTTGGAATTGTTTGCCAAACCATTTGCCAGTCTGGTCTACGGCAGACATGTCAGCCAGGGCGGCGATGGTTTTGTCCATTAGCTGTGGACCAAACTCTCGGTGAGTTAGTTGGCGGCCGACAAATTTGATAGTGACGCGCAGTTTGTGGCCGTCGGTCAAGAATTCCCGGGCACGGTTGATTTTGACCTGAAAGTCGTTTTCAGCCATGAATGGCGTGAGGCGAACTTCTTTCAGATCGACCTTTTTTTGGGACGCTTTGGATTCGCGCTCCTTTTTGGCTAGCTGATACAGAAATTTTTTATAGTCGATCAGCTTTACCACGGGAGGGGAAGCCATGGGCGCGATTTCTACCGCGTCCAGACCTGACTCTCGGCCTTGGGAAAGTGCTTCGTCGCGAGACACAACGCCTATCTGGGTGCCATCCTCGCGCAACAAGCGAACCTGTTTGGCGCTGATTTGATGATTTACCCTAAAGCTTTGCGTACTCACTAGATGACAAAATTATATCAGACGTTTAGGCGATTGTCGATTTCGTGACGGAGGTCTTTGATAAATTCGTTGAGCGACTGTGGGCCGTAATCTTTGCCGGATCGGCCACGTCTGGCTACAGTGTTGGACTCGACTTCCCTGTCTCCGACGATGAGCATGTATGGGACTTTTTGGAGCTGGGTGTCGCGGATACGGGCGTTGAGGGGTTCGTTTTTGTCGTTGAGCTCGACTCTGATGTTTTGAGATTTGAGTCCTGACTCAACTTTTTTGGCGTAATCCAGGTGTTTATCGGAGATAGGCAGGATGACTACGTGCACGGGTGAGAGCCAAGTGGGGAAAGCGCCGGCAAAATGCTCGATGAGAATGGCCATCAGCCTTTCAGGGGAGCCGGAGATGGCGCGGTGGAGCATAACCGGGGTTTGCTTGCGGCCCTTTTCGTCTATATATGTCAGGTTAAATCTTTGGGGCATGAAAAAGTCGATTTGGAGTGTAGAGAGCTGCCACTCGCGGCCGAGGGAGTCGGTGGCGATGAGATCTAACTTGGGAGCATAGAAAGCCGCCTCCCCTACTCCGGGAAAGTATTCCATGCCCCGGTCTTTGAGGACAGCTTCTGAAAGTTTTTCGGCTTTGGCCCATGTTTGGGGATCCCCGAGGTATTTTTCGGGATGGTCGGGATCGTGGAGAGACAGACGGTATTTGTATTTGAACCCGTATGTTTCCATAATAGTTTTGGTCATGTCTAAAGCCATGTTCATTTCGGCTGTAATTTGGTCTTCCCGGCAGAAAATGTGGCAGTCGTCTTGGGAAAAGGAACGGGTGCGAGTAAGCCCTATCAGTTCGCCGGGTTTTTCATCGCGGTAAAGCATGGCAAAATCGGCCATTCGAATGGGCAGGTCGCGATAGCTTCTAGGCTGGGAGGCGTAAATCTGGGTGTGCTGGGGGCAGTTCATGGGTTTGAGGAAAAACTCTTCGTCTGAGTAGTTGGAGCGGATGGAGAATAAATTCTCACGGTATTTTTCGTAATGACCGGATATTTTGAATAATTCGGCTTTGGCAATTTGAGGGGTCCAAACTTGATTGATCCCCTGTTTGTTTTGCAGTTCTTCGACGTATTCGTTGATCAGTCGACGAACGATGGTCCCTTTGGGTGTGAATAGAGGTAAACCGCCCCCAACGTAGTCGGAAAATGTCCATAGTCCCAACTGGGCACCTATCTTGCGGTGGTCGCGCTTTTTGGCTTCTTCCTGCTGCCAGAGGTATTTGTCCAGTTCTTCTTGGGTGGGAAATGCCGTTCCGTAGATCCTGGTGAGCATTTTGTTTTTTTCGTTGCTGCGCCAGTAAGCTCCGGCTATGGATAACAATTTGAAGTGTTTTAGTTGTTTATCCGGATGGTCAATATGACCCCCTCGGCAGAGATCCTCGTAGTCACCTGACTTGTAGATGGTTAGTTTTTGGCCTGCGAATTCTTCGATCAGGTCAAGTTTGTAGGGGTTGTCTTTGTATATTTTTTTGGCTTCTTCGGGGGAAACTTCGCGGCCCTCGAACCTGTCCCAGGTTTTGGATAGCTCGTGCATCTTGGCTTCGATAGCTGGCAGGTCGGCTTCGGAGATTTTTAAATCATCAAAGTCGTAATAAAAGCCTTTGTCGATGGCAGGGCCGATTGTGCGCAAGGCTTGGGGGTAAAGCTCCATGACAGCGGCCGCCAATAAATGGGCGCAGCTGTGTCTTAGATTATCTATGCTTGAGTCTTTCATACAAAACGAGCCACTCTTTCGCTCGTCCCAGGGTTCCAACGAGTTAATAGGTGGCTTAATTAAATTTGTTTGGCTCTAAAGTTGGTGAGTCTTTGTCAAACGCCAAACTAGATTTGTACTAATTATCTATCAGAGATTTGAGGGTGTCAATGTCCCGCTTTTGGGGACCGTCACCTGCGCCGGGGACTTCTAAGATAAACGGAATGTTTTTGAGACGCGGGTCGTTGACGAATTTTTTGATCGATTCCAAACCAATTTTACCGGAGCCTAAGTTTTCGTGCCGGTCGACGTGGGACCCAAAGTCGGTTTTGGAGTCGTTGAGGTGGATTACTTTT
>MEXP01000020.1 GCA_001773725.1 Candidatus Amesbacteria bacterium RIFCSPLOWO2_01_FULL_49_25 | reverse complement strand
ACATTTAATCGTAGATACGATTACAAAAGAGGGCGTGCCGTGGCTTTTTCCAATCCCGTGGCGGCTGGGTTTTCCGCCATTTAAGGCACTGAGGGTGACAACCGGTGAGTGGGCAGAAAAAGCCCTGGTTTTCCCGGGACTGCTTGTCTTGAACGGATATTTGATTTATCAAAATTACGGGGAGTTTTTGAAGTTGGTTGGAAAATAGCTTACGGCTGGAAGCTATTGTATAATTTTGTCTATGTCTAACGACAACGAAATTCGATATTCGGGGGTTCAACGCAGCCAAGAAATAGGGAGAATCTTTGAAAACTTGCCCGACGCTCCGCAAGGAGTGAAGGATAAGTTGTTGACAAATTTATTACCTAAATGGGAAGACGACCCCAAAGCCCAAGAGGCTCTAAAGAGGGCAGTTGAAAGAATGGAAATGGGGGGAAAGACCGACTCACAAGGTCGCTACGCTTCCGCTGTTGTAAATATTACTGAACTAGTCGCTTGCCATCCCGAAAAATACCAAACTTCTGATGCACAAGATGGACAATACTCGGCTCGTAAGCTAGGGGAATTGGCAAAAACTGTGGCTCGGGCGATCAAAGAATCGAGTTCGCTTCTGGCTCATGGTCAAGAACCCAAGTCTGTAATCATGATCAGGGGGTTATTGGAAGGAGTAAGCGGCGGAGCGCGCGTCGGAAAAGTTATTGACACCATGGTTTTAACGGTTGGTTTAGTGGCCAGGTCCGTAGTTCCACCTCTTGCCGAAAAACGGATAAGCGAAGTTTCTACTAAGGGCGATGACATAACACTGCAGAAGGGCGAACAGCTGGTAGTCGGAGTGACTGTAAATCTTTAGTGACTGGGGGGAGTGTGATACTATAGATAAATGATGGGATACGGATGGGGGTGGCCGGGAATGATGAACGGGTGGAGTTGGGGTTCTATGATGAACGGGTATGGATACGGCGCTGGCTGGCTGGCGTGGTTGTGGCCACTTTTGATTTTGGATGTGGTGCTGCGGGGCGTAGCCCTGTGGCGGGCGGGCCGGAACGGGCAGAAATGGTGGTTTGTGGCACTGCTTGTGGTTAACTCGATGGGAATCTTGCCGGGAATTTACCTATTGACGCAAAAAGAGGAGAGTAAGAAAGTTAAGAAGTGAGCAAAGCCCGGTGGATTAAATTGTTGGGAGGAGCAGCGTTGGTTGTGGTGGTAGCGGCGGTGGGATTTGGACTGAGACAAAGCAAAAAAACTTCCCAACCAGGGTCTGGTAAGGAAACCTTCGGCGGAGACGGAAATTGGGAAAAACTACAGATTCCCCAGAGGCAAGCGGCTTTTTTTAACCTGGAACCGGTGATGGCGAGCAAATACGGAGTCCCGCCCCGGGGGGAATTTATATTGAAAACTCAGGCACCGGTGAGCGCCGAATTTGTAAAAAACAACCTAAAAACAACATTTGCGTCCACGGTGGCAACAGTTTCGAATACCCAGTACCGGGTGGTGCCGCAAAACCAATTGAGAACCGGGCAGACGGTAAAAATTGCGCTGGCAGTGGGAGGACTGACCGAGGGCGGTCAAACTTTTGACCGGGATTACGGCTGGGCATACCAGACGCAGGGTAAGTTCCGGGTGACGAGTATTATTCCTGCGGGTAATGCCGTGGGGGTGCCGGTGATTACGGGAATTGAAATGGTTTTCAGTCAGGACGACTTCACCGATCCGACGCCGTTTTTTTCCATCGAGCCGACGGTGCAGTTTCGAACTGAAAGGCATGGGGAAACGTGGGTGGTGGTGCCGCTATCTCCCCTGACTTACAAAACGGTATATACGGTGACACTTAAAAAGGGGGTTAATTTGTCTTCCCGGGACGACCCCGTTGCGGATGATCTGGTATTTACTTTTCAAACACAGGAGGAGCAAAAACCGCAGGAAACTCCCAGACTGGGCATGGCGGACAGCCTGGTGGAAGTAACCCCCAAAGACCTGCCGACAGTTAAAGTGTTTACGAGTAGTTGGAAGAGCGATCAAACGGTAGGGGCGGAAATTTACCAGTACCGGACAGGGGAAGATTTTGTAAAAGCAGTTTCAGAGGCGAACATGGCGCAAAGAACGTGGTACAGATATTTCGCTGAGGATAAACCGGCCGATACCGGCAAGTTGATACCCAGGGGCAAAGCGGATGTCAAACCGGGGAGTAATGAATACCTGCAATTTCTGCAGCTACCGGAGACACTGCCGGAAGGGTTTTACCTGGTTCAATGGTGGTACAACAATCACAGCAAACTGGAACAGACGTGGATCCAGTCCACAAATATTGCCGGATACGTATCTGTGGGGAGGGAACAAACACTGGTCTGGGTAAATGATCTCGCTGTCGGAGCCCCGGTAAACGGAGCCGGAGTGAAGATTGTCGGAGAAAGCGGGGGGCATTACACCAGCGCCGACGGAATAGTGGTGTTTGCTACGGGGAAGAAGTTGTTTGGTGAGGGCACGCATTTCGCCCAGATCAGTGTCGAGGGGGCAGAAAAGCTGTACCTGCCGATTTCTTCATTGGGCGGGAACGCTAAGCCGGGAGAACAGACTGTGGAAGATTTTTGGTCGTACCTGTACCATGAGAGACATTTGTATAAACCCACGGATACTGTGAATTTCTGGGGAGTGGTGAAAAACCGGGACACAGGGCAAGCGCCGGACAGCCTGAAAATAAGCTTGGTAACCCGGAACGGAGATGAGAAGACGGAAATCCTGAGCCGAACGACGGGATTGGCCAGCGACGGGACTTTTGCCGGAAGTATAACTATGACCGACCTGCCTGCCGGCTGGTATACACTGGAGGCCAAGGCGGGAGAAACGGTGGTGACAAGCGCCGGATTGGAAGTGAGGGAGTTTACCAAACCGGAAATGAAAATTGATGTGAGTTCGGATAAAAAGGTCCTTTTTGCCGGGGAAAAGATGGAATTTACAGCCCAAGTAAGCTTCTTTGACACAACGCCAGCGCGCAATATCGACTTGAACGTACATGAAGACCAAGGCGGAAAAGTCAGTAAAATTGCTTCAGACCCCAAAGGAGAAATCAAATACCAATACCAACCTCAATACTCGGGAAATTCGGCTGATTACCCCCGATACGAGAGTATTACCGTGAACCCGGCGCTGGCCCAGGAGACAACGGTAGAAGGATACGGCAGTGTATATGTTTTTGGGGCCAAAATCCTACTGGCAACCGAATCGACACAAGTTGGGGCAACGGCGAAAATGAAGGCCAGAGTAAACAGAGTGGACCTGGCTAAATTTGACTCCGGCCAGCCAAATGAAGTAAAAGGCGCGGCTGCTGTCAATAAAGAGGTGACAATATTTGTAAAAAAGACCTGGTGGGAACGGGTGGAAAACGGAACTTATTATGATTTTATAGAAAAGGTGACCCGGCCGGCATTTAATTATGTCCGGCACGAAGAATTACAGCCGGATGTAAAACTACTAACTAACAATCTGGGAGAAGCGGATTTTGAATTCGGGATGGAAAAAAACAGGGGGTATGAGGTGACGGTCAAGGCCGCAGACGATGAGGGGCGAAGTGTCGTCAGAAGGGAATATTTTTATTATTACGAGGGGGGAACGTATGACTATTCTCAGGGAGAGAAAAAAATACCGGAGTTGAAGTTGACTAAGACAGAGAACAGTTATTCCCTGGGCGAGGAAGTAAACGCGGCAGTTGAGTTGAACGGGAAACCGTATCCGGGAAACAATAAATTCCTGTTTATTACCGCTGGGCGGGGACGACAAGATTTTTATATCCAGAATGAACCGCAGTTAACCTTTACTTTCAGCACAAAGTATTTGCCGAATGCCTATATCGGAGCGGTTATTTTTACGGGGAAAGATTACCGGACGGTGGCTGCTGGATGCGATTGGGGATGGTATTGTATGTACGAGGGAAACAAATCCTGGTTCGGTCTGGAAATCCGATATAAGAAGGAAGACAGTCGATTAACGGTGGAGGCTAAGCCGGGAAAGGAAAAGTACAAACCCGGAGATAAGGCTGAAGTCACAGTCAAGGTAAGTAAGGCGGGATTACCGGCTGCCGGAGCGGAGGTAAATATGACGGCGGTGGACCAGGCACTGGCGGCGATCGGCGGGGTGGTGACTCCGGAAATCTTGGGCGGAGTTTATCGCCCGATACCAAGTCTGATGTATTACGCCTACTATAGCCATAAACCGGCTCTGCCGGACGGGGGAGGAGCGGAGAAAGGCGGAGGCGGGGGAGATTACAGGGAAATATTTAAGGATACGGCATTTTTCGGACGCACCAAAACAGACAGCGATGGAGTGGCTGTGTTTACTTTCACTGTCCCCGACAACTTGACCACCTGGCTGGTGTACACCCAGGCGGTGACGGCAGATCTATCCGCCGGCCAGACCGAGAGCCGGGTAATAGCAAGCCAGGACTTTTTTGTAACCAGCCAGTTTCCGGCCACGTATTTGGAAAAAGACCGACCGGTACTGGCGGCCAACAGTTTCGGGACGGGACTGGAGGCAAACGCTGTGACGGCGTATACCGCGAGTTTCACCCAGGGATTAATTGAAAAAAGTAAACTGTCGGGCAGCGGGAAAGCGGGAAAAGAAGTGGGGTTTGATTTTCCCCAGCTGGGAGCGGGTGAATACAAAGCGGGGGTGGCTGGTAAATCGGGTGATAAAGAAGATGGAGTGCTGCTGCCGTTTAAAGTTCTCGGGTCGCGATGGAGCCTGGATTATGCTACCAATTACCGAGTAGAGGCCGGAAAAACATTGTCCCAATGGAACTTGGCGGAAGCGGTGAAAAACAAACCGATAACAATTGTTGTGAGCGATGCGGGTAAGGGGCGGTACTATTACCAGTTAAAAAATTATTGCTGGACTTACAGCAACCGGGTGGAAAAAGCTATTTCCCGGGCAAGGGCAGACCAGATACTGACGGACAAATTTAACGATGAAAGCTGCCCGGCCGGAGAGAAAAAATTGGCTCAGTGGCAGGCGGCGGACGGGGGATTGGGGCAGGTGTGGTGGGGGGGCAGTAACTTGGAGACGACGGTGTGGGGGCTGGCAGTGGACAGCGGAAGTTTTGATGCACCGGCGCAGGAAAAAATGGCGCAATACTTTGAAAATAAAGTTAAGGAAAACAATTCCGGCACGATTCAGAAGATCCTGGGATACTGGGGATTGGGGCTCCTGGAGAAGCCAACTCTGGGTAACCTGCAGCAATTGGCCGGGAACACAGTCAGTTTTGAAGAAAAAGCGGACAGCGCCTTGGCTCTGGCTTACATCGGCGACACGACTAAGGCGCGGGGTATGTATTTTGATTTACTGGCCGACTACGGCTACTCGCTGCGGCCATATTACAGAATACAGCGCGACGGAGAAAAGATGGCAGATATAAATAAAATGGTTGAAGACACAGCGCAAATGCTGCTTTTGGGCAGTTTGGTGGAAAAATACTATAACGACGGTTTGGGGGCGTATGTCAGAGATTTTAAAGGCCAAGCAGATGATGTGGTGCTAGATTTGGCACAAATGGCTTTTGTGAATGAAGAGCTGGCGAAACTCCCAGCACAGGACACCGGCATCACGGTGGACAACGCCGGAAACAGGCAAAGTTTCACCCTAGACCGGGGGAACAGTCGGGTGATAGACGTGATGCCCCAAAATATCAACCGGTTCAGCCTGACCGTGAACAAGGGACGGGCGGAAGTAACGGCGAACTATACGCTGGGGGCAGATGGCGCGGGGCGGATACCTAAGGACAACCGGCTGTCGATCAAGAGGAGCTGGAGAAAAGCCAAAGGGAGTGGAGACAAGATTGTACCCGGAGATGTTGTGGAGATAACGATCGATGCGGACGTAAATGCGGATGGGCCCCAAGGAGAATATAACATTACGGATTACCTGCCAGCCGGACTGGTCTACTTGGACAACCCGGGAAATTACGGTCTGCAGCAGAACGGGTGGACTTGGCAAGTGGAAAATAACGTTATTAAAGCTTATTTTTATAATTCGCCTTGGTGGAAGACGTATAAAAAATCGATAGTGTACTATGCCCGGGCGGCTATGGCGGGTACTTACACAGCTGAGCCGGCTGTACTGCAATCGATTCTGGACCGGGCGGTTATTCAGACAACCAATGAGGAAACTATTAAGATCAACTTGAACTAATATGAGGAAGGAATGGCTAATAATTTTGTTGGTGATGCTCGTTGGGGCGGCTGGGGGATGGAATCATTGGCGGGGAAGAATAGCCGGAGTGCAAACGGAAAAAATCAGCCGGGTGAGGGGAATCGTTCTGCCGCACCACGAACTGGCCGGGGAAATAGTGATGAGGTCACTCGAGCGGCTGGCACAAACCCAGGATTTCTCCCATATTGTGATCTTTTCCCCCAACCATTTCCAACCGGATAGTTATACTTTTTCCACCGCGGACAAAATCAAAGACCTGCCGCTGGATACAAAGTATTTAAGGGAACTTAAAGAAATGGATGCCAACGCGGTGTGGGATCAAAAACTCCTGGAAAACGAGCACGGGGTTTTGATCCCCGCCGGTTACTTGAAGAATTACTTTCCCCGGGCGAGTTTTTTGCCGATAATTTTTTCACCTTACTTTAACCAGGAAAGGCTGGATAAAATGGCCGGTTGGCTGGCGCAGGCCATGCCGGCGGACACGTTGTTTGTGGTGAGCGTGGATTTTGCCCACGAAAAAATGGCGGAAGAGGCGGCACTAAAAAACCTGGAAACAATAGAAACAATTAAGAACCGAGATTACCAGCGACTGTTTGGTTATGGAAATGATCATTTGGACTCGCCCGCGGCAATGGGAACCTGGATGATGACTACGGAAAAATTGGAAGCAAAAAACTGGGAGACTTGGTACGATAGTCACGGGGCGATGCTAACCGATAATCCCCTGCTTAATGGAACCAGTTATGTGATAGGAGTTTTTACGGATTAAAATAGGCTGGTTTGCTTTTGACTGGAAATCAGGTCGGGGGGATAGGAGAAGTCTACGGGGATGACACGGGGGGTGTTCCAGCGGTCGGTGTACTTGATGTGTTTGTGACGTAAGCCAAAATCGTAAATATCCCGGGTAAGGGAGACGTCGGCCTCGCAGTATTTTTGGAGAAGGGCCAAACTCTTGGCATCCCCGGCTCGCCAATATTTGATGGCATTGGCGGGATCGTCGACCTTGGACTGGCCTAAAGTATCTTTGGCAATGCGGTTGAGAGAGGCGGCGTGACCTAAATTGACTTCTTTGATTTTTGTATAAATATCGAAGTGGGGGAGTTTGGAAAAATCAGCGGGGGCGTAAGGTTTTAAAACCGGAATATCAAAACCTAGGGTATTAAATCCGATAATGCGGTCGGCTTTTCTGAATAAGCTCCACATATCCGGAAGCTGGCTCTCCCAAAAGCTGGTCATCTGAGCTGAAATTTCCCGGAAATTATCATCGACCTCGCGAATGTAAACTGAAACGATGGATACCCCGAGCCGGGACGGGTCGGAATTGCCGGTCTCATCAAAAAAAGACTTGGTCTCGATGTCGAAAATTACTTCGAACATGCTGGGTTCTAGTGACTAGTGGCTAGATTCTAGATTATAAAAGCCAGCTTGACAATCCCCTATGGGGGGATTAGAATGAGAAGATGGATTCGAGAAACGGGGTGCTGCATAGGCTAAAGATTGCCAGAGGACATCTGGATAAGGTGATCCGAATGGTGCAAAACGACGATTACTGTATTGACATTTTGACCCAATCCCAAGCGGTGCAGGGACAATTGTCTGAAGTGGATGCGAAAATTTTGGAGAAACACTTGGGAAGTTGCGTGGCGGACGCGATGAAGAAGGGCGAGAATAAAAATGCGGTGGATGAAGTAGTAAAAGTTTTCAGGAGGGCACATCATGGATAAAATTGTCGTGTTAGCTAGCGCGGTGGGATTGATTGGACTTATCTATTGGTTTTTCCTGGGGAAAAAGGATGAGGGGGGGGCGGTGGCAACGGATGTAAAGATTAAAGTGGCTGGAGGATACTCCCCTGCTCTGGTGAAAATTCCGGCAGGAAAAGAAGTGACGATTACTTTGACCCGGACTGACCCAACGGACTGTTTGGAAGAGTTTGTAATTCCGGATCTGAAAATTAAAAGAAATTTAGTAATGAATAAGGACGAAGTTATTAAACTTAAGATTAGTAAGTCCGGCAAATACGAATTTCATTGCGGAATGTCTATGTATAAGGGAGCAATTGTGGCGGTATGACAAAAACTTTTCCCATAGTCGGTATGCACTGTGCCAGCTGTGCAGTGAATATCCAGAGAGCGCTGAGAAAAACTCCGGGGGTGGCGGCGGCGACAGTAAATTACGCCACGGAAAAAGCCAATGTAGAGTATGACCCGGAGGTAGTGAATGAAAGTAAAATGAACGAGGCAATAAAGGGATTGGGATATGAGTTGGTGGCGGACGAGCCACAAGTCCAAGACATGAAAAATAAAGAAATTGAAAGATGGAAGTGGAAATTTATCGTGGGAGGGGTGATCTCGGCAATCAGTATCTGGGGGAGCTTTACCGGGATGAATTGGGGGGTCCTTTTGGGTTTGGCGACGATTTCGCAGTTTGGAGTGGGGTGGGATTTTTACCGGACGACATGGGCGTCACTTAAAAACCGGTCGGCAAACATGGATACACTGATTGCTATCGGAACGAGCGTGGCATATGGATATTCGGCGGCTGTAACGCTACTGGGCGTAAAAGGCGAGCCGTATTTTGACACGTCGGTGACGATTATCGCTTTGATCGTCCTGGGTAAATGGCTGGAGGCCCGGGCGCGGGGTAAAACTTCGGAAGCGATTAAGAAACTGATGGGACTACAGCCGAAAACGGCCCGAGTTATCAGGGACGGGAAGGAGATGGAGATAGAGATAGAGAAAATAATCGTCGGGGACAAAATCAGAGTACGACCCGGGGAGAAAGTGCCAGTGGATGGAGTAGTGGAATCGGGGGAAACTAGCATAGACGAGTCGATGGTGACGGGCGAGTCAATACCGTTATACAAGCATGAAGGGGACACGGTAATCGGGGGAACACTGAATACGACGGGGACGATAATTTTTATGGCCAAAAAAGTGGGGAGCGAAACGATGCTGGCCCAGATTATTAAACTCGTTGAAGAAGCCCAGGCGTCCCGGGCGCCGATTCAGAAACTCGTGGACGTCATCTCCGGATATTTCGTGCCGGCGGTTCTCATGCTGACGGTGGCTACTTTTGCCGGATGGTATATATTTGGTCCTTCGACAGGCTCAGGACTCGCAGGAATGCTCGCAGCAATCGCAGTGCTTATTATTGCCTGCCCGTGCGCATTGGGGTTGGCGACACCGACGGCGCTTGTTGTGGGCACGGGGTTGGCGGCCCAGCATGGGATATTGGTTAAGGACGCGCAAGCACTCGAGATAGCGCACAAAATTAACCATGTGGTGTTTGATAAGACCGGCACTTTGACGGAGGGTAAGCCGGTAGTTACGGACATTAAGGGGGGCGACGAAGTTTTGAAATTGGCTGCGTCTCTGGAAGCGGGGTCGGAACACCCGCTGGCGAAGGCGATATTGGAGGCGGCGGAGAAAACGGCACTGCAACTAGCAAAGGTGGAGAAATTTGAGGGTCTAGCGGGAGAGGGAGTGAAAGGAATAATAAATAAGAAAGAGTATCGACTGGGTAAACCGCTTGATGAGACTGATGAAATAAAGAAACTGGAGAATGAAGGGAAGACGGTAGTGGTGCTGGGAACGAAAGAAAAGACGCTGGGAATAATTGCCATCGCGGATACGATTCGGGAGACGGCTAAGGATGCCGTTGCCCAACTGCAAAAGCAAAAAATTGACGTGTCGTTGATTACGGGCGACAATCCCAGAACGGCGGCGGCTATTGCCAATCAGTTGGGGGTTAAAAGATATTTTGCCCAAGTACTGCCGGCGGATAAAGAAAATGCGGTGCGGCAGCTGCAGAGCGAAGGAAAGACGGTGGCGATGGTGGGCGACGGAGTGAACGACGCGCCGGCGCTGTCTGCGGCTAATGTGGGAGTGGCAATGGCCACTGGGACGGACGTGGCTATGGAAGCGGCGGGAATAACCCTGGTGAATAAAGATTTGCGGTCGATCCCTTTGGCTTTGAAGTTATCGCGAGCGACGTTAAGAACCATAAAGACTAATCTGTTTTGGGCTTTTGCGTATAACGTAATTTTGATCCCGGCTGCGGCACTGGGTTACCTATCCCCTATTTTGGCATCGGCGGCCATGGCCACCAGTTCGATATCGGTGGTAACTAATTCTTTATTTTTGAAACGGACCAGATTATGAACCTGAAAGTTATATTAATTGGGGGACTAATAACAGTTCTCATTATTGCGGGCGCGATTGTCGTAATGTCCCGGGCTCCAAACGCGGTAAAATTGGAAAAGTCTGATAGCGGCCAGTTTTTCACCGACCATGCCAGCTATGACTGGGGAGAGATTGATTATGGCGGGGGTGTGGCTAATCATGTGTTTGAAATTAAAAATTCGGGATCCAAGCCCCTGAAACTGGCCAATGTAAAGACTTCCTGTATGTGCACGACGGCAAAGTTGATAGTTAAGTCCGGGAATAGCCCGATATTCAGAATGCATCAGGTTTCTGACTGGCAAGGGACGCTGGAACCCGGGGAAACGGCCCAACTGGAAGTAAATTTTGACCCGACGTTTCATGGACCATCGGGAACGGGGCCAATTGAAAGAATCATAAGTGTGGAAACTTCCGATCCGGCTAAATCTAATATAGAATTTAATCTGAAAGGAGTGGTAATTAAGAATGGTTAAGCGGTTGAAAATATTATCCTTAATTTTGGCCTTAGGGGCGGGGATGGCCGTGGGGGTGAAAGTATACAAGTTGTCAAAGAACGCGCCCACACCGGCGGCAACCGGGCAAGAAGAGAAAGAGTCTACGGCCACTAAAATCGACGTGGACAAATTGCGGCAGGAAGTATTGCCTTCTTCCGGATTTAAGGTGAAATTACCCTGGAAAGATATGGGGCGAAGACTGGTGGCAATCGGGGTAATTGACAGAAGTAAATTTGATAAGCTGTTTGCCGATCAAAAAGATTTGCTGCAATATTTGGAGCGGACAGATACTGAAGAAATAACTATAAACTCCCAAACTGCGCAGTTTTGGGTAGATGCGTTGTGGGCATTGGGGCTAGCTAACAAAAGCGAAGTTTTGGACAAAGGGCCAATGATGACCGGTGGCCAGGCGGGAAATTTTGCTTCAACCGGCGGATGGACTATAGGGAAAAAACCCGCCATGACTTATTATTCCAAACATGTTCTGATTCCTTTGACGATCGAGCAGCAAAGGCGAGTGCGGGAAGTGGCGGACAATATTTACCGCCCATGTTGTGGTAATAGCGCGGCTTTCCCGGACTGCAACCATGGGATGGCGGCCTTGGCTGTTGTGGAAATGATGGTAGGCCAGGGAAAAGGTGATGATGAGATTTATGATACTGTGTTGAAATTTAATTCTTTCTGGTTTACTCAGACTTATATCGACTTGGCATATTATTTCCAAAAGCATGGAACAGCTTGGAGAGAGGTTGACCCGAAGCTGTTGTTGTCCCGGGATTATAGTTCCGCGGGAGGATATACAAAGATAAGAAAGGAAATTGGAGACGTGCCGGAGTTGAGGAGTGTGGGAGGCGGGAGCTGTGGAGCCTAACGTCTTGGTGTCCGTATCATTGATTTCGGCTTTTTTGGCCGGGATAGTAGCGCTGTTTGCGCCTTGCTGCATTACTTTTTTACTGCCGGCCTATTTGGGGTCGGTATTTAAAGAGAAAAAACAAGTTATGCTGATGACTCTGGTGTTTGGGGCGGGAATTTTTGTGGTCTTAATGCCGGCGGTTTTGGGAGTGTCCTTGATTTCCAAATTTGTGTTTCGGTATCACGATCTGACTTATTACCTAGGCGGGGTGGTAATGGTGGGGGTAGGACTGCTGTCACTATTTGGAATTAAATTACCCATGCCCCATTTTGCCGCCCGGCAGCAAACGAGCGAAAGGCCGGATGTAGGATCAATTTTTACGTTGGGGGTATTTTCGGGTCTGACATCGGCGTGCTGTGCGCCGGTGCTTATCGGAATTTTGGCACTGACATTTTTGACGCCGTCTTTTTGGCTGGCAATACTCACGGGAGTGGTGTATGTCCTGGGAATGGTGGCGCCGCTTTTGATATCCGGATATTTCATTGACGCCCAGAAAATTTTTAACAAAGCGGTTTTTAACAAGCGGGTGGGAAGATTTGTGTTGACCAATCTAATTGCGGCGGGAATTTTTATTCCGGCAGGAATACTAATTTTGTATCTGACTTTTACCGGAAAATTGTCGATGGAAACGTCCCGGCATTATGCGCAAAAGATTCAAAATACGGCAGCGGCAGTCGACTCGGCTTGGAGGAAGATGTGGACACCTTTGTCGCCAGGACAGGTAGAGGGGATAAAAATGGCCCAAAGCGGCGATATCACTATTTCAGCCGAGCCTAATAATAATTTGGGGTTTGATCTCCAGTTTGACACCCACTCTACGGAGCTGGATTTTGATATCGAATCCGTGGCCATGGTGACGGATGACATTGGCACAGATTATGGGAAGGGAGTGTGGGATGGGACTGCGCCGGGGGGACACCACCGACGAGGTATCTTGAAGATTGATAAACCTATTGCGTCAGCCGCCAAAAAAGTTAGCTTGAAATTGCAAAACCTGGACGTTGTCTTGGAATGGGAGGTGGTACGATAGATATGGAACTGATAAAAGACGTACTGCCATATGCGGTTTTTTTGGTCTGTCCGGTGTTAATGATTTTTATGATGAGACATCACGGAAAAAACGAGAAGGGGGGTGAACATCATTGAAACTAGATCCAACTAGAGCGGCTAACGCTTTGGCTATTGTAGGGGCTGGATTGTATGTGGTGTGCACACTTCTTGTAGTTTCGACTCCGGTATTTTACAGGGGCGTGGCCCAAACCTGGATGCACGGATTTAACCTGTCGAACCTACCCATGCGGCAAATGACGTTTGGGGGAAGTGTGTATGGGCTGGTGACATTCACGGTTGTATCCTGGTTAACGGGATACGCGTTTGCAGCCGTCTACAATGCCTTGGGTAAAAAGTAGCCCGCCCAGTTGGCGGGCAAGTCTAGCGGGCTTGGGAATGCTGACCTTTTATTTTGGCACCCTAACAATTTTGGGTGGGGGGTGGGGTTTTGCCTGGGGACAGTTTGAACAATACTGGTGGTTAGTTGTGCCGATAATTGTCACTTTTGCGGGACAAGTATACTTGGCAAGCGGTTGGAAGATGACAACCGGTTCCGGAAGTGTTTCGGGGATGGCGATGGCCGCTTGCTGTGCGCATCATGTGGCGGAGTTTTTACCATTCTTGGGCCTGTTTACCGCCGCATCTTTTTTGATCCGCTATCAAACGCAATTTATGTTTTTGACGTTGGGGGTAAATGTGGCGGGGTTAATTTACTTATTGAAAAAATCAAGATCGGGACGCTGACAACCAAGATGATGTACTCGGCGGTGAAATCGGGTTCGCGGCCGGTGGTGATATCGTCCAGGGCCGCCCAGTCTAGAGCTAGGGTTATTAATATGAGAGTGACAAACAAAACTTTTTTCATTTGTGATGATGCTTGGATTTTTTGACTTCGGATAAGATTTCCTTTTTCAGCTTTTGGGCAAGAGATTGGATTTCGGTTTTGATATTTTTGTCGATCCGGGCCTCTAAATAATCTAAGAGGGCCTCGTCGTGAGGGGTAGAATGAAATCTCGTTAAGAAGTCTTCATGATGTATTTTGGGAAGGTGAGTAAGAATGAGGTCCAAAATCTGGTGATGAAAAGTGGCATCGATGATACCAATGAGCTCGTCGCGGCTTTCGGAGTCCAAAGGTTCAAGTTGGGGAATAATTTCCTCAATGAGAATAAGATGATCGTAAAAAATCTTGCTCATATTACGAACTCATTAGCTGAGGCGGGTTTTCTAAATTATATTCCAACGGGCCGAGGGGAACCTGATTTTGAGGGTCGTCGACAAAAAATAAGACTACAGGGCCTCTTTGTTTGCCGTCTTTGGCTTCCAAATAACCCATGACCTCAGGTGAACCGCCAAAATGCTTGCCAGTCCAGGCGGCGGGTCCTGAGTCGGCAATCACGGCGACGATGGCTTTACCGTTTTTGGGATTGACCACCACGACTTTCCGGTGTTTGTACCAATCCCGCAGATAAGGCAGGCGGGTGGACCAGTCGGGCAAATAAAGCGTCTGGACGGCGACGTAGTATTTCTCTTTTTCGATTAAGTCCGGTGTAAGTGCTAATTTGGAGGGAGCGAAATATCCCCAGGCTCCCCGACCTGGAGTAATACCAGACTTTTGGAATTGGTCATGCTGGGAAATAGAATCTCCGGGATATCTGGGCAAATGTTGTTCGGCTCCAATGAGGCCGTAGCTCCGGTTGAGACGGTTTCCCTCCAAAACTGCAGAAGCGTGGATACCATAATTGGCGTGGAGGGTTTGGGAAATATGGTTTTCCTGGTTTTCGTCAAGGGGGGAAACCTGAAGAGGCAATTGGCTTTTGAGCTGGCTTATTAAGTTATTGTGCAGGTCAAAAGGAGAGATTGACACTGACTGGGAAGCAGGTGGCAAAGCGGTCCGGAGAGAAAAATTGGGCGAGGGGCTGAGGAGAATGGTACCTGCGGCGGATCCGGCGGCCAGAAGTTTGGCGGCGTGTTTTCGAATGGACCCCGGTCGGACCCCGGCTGATTCCAAAAAAGCTACGGCGGAAGGGTGGCGAGTTTTGAGAAGTAACTCGGATTGTTGGCTCTTAAGCTTTAGGCGGGAACGAAGAAAATCGGTGTTGAGAGCAGGAGACATGACAATTTCTAATTGACCTAATTAACCTAATTGACCTAAAGCATTTTTAACTCGCTGTAAAGATTCCGGAATTCCAATAATCAACGTAGATTCTGTAATCGGTGGAGTAAATTTCGATCCCATTATAGCTACACGCATATCCATGAAATAATCGCCTGTTTTAATATTAAGACGTTCTATTTCTTTTTTAAATTCGGCGTTTAACTCGTCTGGCTTAGAGGATGTGGTTGTTTCCAACACACTAGCTATCGATGCTAAACTTCTTTTAGCCGAGGAAGTAAATAATTGAGAGTCGATATCAACGGAAGGAGAAATAAACGGTGAAGCAAGCTTTTCGAAGTCGGAGAGTTTTACCAGCCTGTCCTTAATAAGAGAAACTATTTGAGTAATTTGTGTGTCTGAAATATCACTTTTCACAAAGGCTTTCACTAATTGAGTAAGTTCTGTATCTGTTTTCTGGCGGATGTAATGGCCATTGAACCAGTTGAGTTTATCAAAATTCATTACGGGATTGGATTTTTGAAATCCACTCGGGTCGAAATATTTAACAAATTCTGCGAGAGTAAACAGTTCCCGATTGTCTTTGGGAGCCCAGCCCTGCAAGACCACAAAGTTAAGGAGGGCTTCAGGCAAATAACCATCGTCTAAAAATTGCTCCACGGAGACATTGCCCTTTCTTTTGGACAATTTGCCGCCTCCAGGGTCGAGAATGGCGGATGGATGGCCGATAGCTGGCAAATCGAAACCTAAATTTTTGAATACCAATACGTGAATTGGGGTGCTGGGGAGCCACTCTACCGAGCGGATGATATGGGTGATGCCCATGTCGTGATCGTCAACAGGCATGGCCAGGTGATAGGTGGGAAAACCGTCAGATTTGAGCAAAATGGCGGGAGGAACATCCTGAGACTTCCAAGATACGTCATGGTCTAAAATGAAATCGTGGAAGGATATGGTTTCTCCGGGAGGAATTTTGAGACGGACTGCGCCGTTTTCGGAAACAGCATGGCCGGATTGAATTAATCTTTTGGCGGCGGTTTGATAAATCTCCAGTCTGTGGGATTGAATGACGGGTTCCTCGTCCCAAATAAGCTGAAATTTTTGCAAGACACTATAAATTTTTTCGGTCGATCCTTTGACTTCGCGTTTTTGGTCGGTGTCTTCGATGCGAAGCAGGAATTGGCCGCCGGAATGCTTGGCCAGGGCGTAGGCGTAGGCGGCTGTGCGTAAACTACCGATGTGCATAGAACCTGTGGGGGAGGGGGCGAAACGGGTGCGAATCATGCTACAATTCTAGCATGGCCGGCCTGACTGAAATCAGCTACTATGGCAGAAAAGGAATAACTTACGGGGCGATAATCATGGTGATACTGATGCTAATTCCGATAACCTTGAGGATTAGCAAACAAATATACTTGAAGCTTAATCCTCCTCCCCCACCTCCCCCTACAACCGAATACGGCAAGCTGCCTCTTTTGAAGTTCCCCCAAGTGGAGGGGGTAACACCCAATACTAAGCCAATTTATAAACTAGAAACAATTACGGGCGGGTTGCCCCAATTACCCGGTGTGGGCAAGGTATACGTGGTGGGAATAAATAAGTCTCGGCTTCTGGAACTGGAAAGAGTGAAGACAAGGGTGAGATTTTTGAAATTTCATGATGAGCCAGAACGCCTGAGCGAGAATGTATTTAGATTCGCCAATTCCTCGCCCCCGACTGAATTGATAGCTGATATGGTCTCGGGAAAATTTAGTTATAAGCTTGATTTTGTGAGTGATCCAGCTAATTTTTTACCTGTTAGCTTACCAACCGTGGACCAGGCGGCGAGCGAATTGAAAGGTTTTTTGGGGAGTATGCAATCATTGTCGGAAGATTTGGCCAACGGAATTGTCAAAGGTAAATATTTGATCGCTACTGAGTCTGGAGAAATGGTGGAATCGCCATCTTACTCGGAAGCTAATATGGTGAGGATCGACCTGTTTAGAGCTGATAAGGACAAAATGGCTTTTGTAAATGGCGGAGGGAAGACTTCGACTGTAAATGCTTTGTTTTCGGGGGTGGGAGACAAGCTGGCTCGAATAGTGTCTATAAACTTTGCCTATTCGCAAATAGTGGGAGAGGATTTTGCCACATACCCCCTGAAAAGTGTGGACCAGGCATGGAGCGAGCTGACACAAGGGAAAGCCTATATTTCCAAAAATATCTCTAGCGTGACGGTTAGGAGAGTAAGCCTGGCTTATTACGAGTCCGACGATCTGCAAGCTTTTGTACAGCCGGTTTTTGTGTTTGAGGGAGACGAGGACTTTTTTGCCTATGTCCAGGCGGTGGATCCTAAGTACCTGGAGGAGTCCAAGTGAAGCTAGAGTAGGCCCAGCGAATCAATTTTTGAGTGTCGTCGAAGCGATCTGTACTTTTTAAGACCACGATGATTAAAGTGTGGCCCTGGTTTACCAAAGTGACTAGAGCTTGGCCGGCATTGTCGGTAAATCCGGTTTTTATCCCCAGGACTCCGGGGACCTTGCTTAAAAGCTCATTGACGTTGGTGAAAACATGATTTCCCGGTAAAACTGTATTTTCGGTCGCAACGATGCGGGAGAATTCTTGATTTTTCATCGCGACATCTGCCAGACGGGCCAGGTCTGAAGCGGATGAGTAGTGATTGTCCTCATCCAGGCCGGTGGGATTGATAAAATTGGTGTTGTAAAGGTGGAGGCTTTTGGCTTTGGCGTTCATGGCGGCTATGAAAGATATTCTGCCCCCGGTGAAGTTTTCTGCGAGAGTTTCGGCCGCGTCGTTGGCAGATTGGACCAACATGGCATAGAGCAATTGTTCTACGGTAAAAGTTTCCCCGGGTAAAAACCCGGCAACTTGACCATCGGTAAATGAACTGGTGACGGTTATTTGACGATTTAAGGGCAAGTTCTCCAGAACCACCAGCGCTGTCATAATTTTGGTAGTGGAAGCTGGAGGAACGGGAGTGTCGGCCTGGTTTTGGTATAAAACGGTTTGAGAATCACGGTCTAAAATGATGACGTGGCCGGCGGTGATTTGAGGCAGGGCGGAATTCAATACCGGCCGAGGAGCGGGGGCAGAGGTGGGGGCGGGGGTCGGCTGGGGACTGTCGTTATAGGTGATGGGGGAAGGTACTGGAGAAGCGGAAAAGATAAGCAATGAAAGGATCCCTATTAGTAGGGTTCCAGAGCCAATCAAGCCAAGGATAAATGCTGACTGGATCCGGATTTTTTTTATTTTTTTCTTTATCCGCTTCATGACAGTCTGAAATCTACCCGTTCCGTGTCTCGGGGGAAGAGAGAGGCTTCACGAATATTTCCCAGGTCCAAAAGTTTCATGGTGGATCGTTCCAAGCCGAACGAGAAGCCGCCATGGGGGGGCATGCCGTATTCGAAGGCCTGAAGATACATGGCAAAACCAGCTGGATCCATTCCCCGGTCAATAATAGTCTGTTTCAATTGGTCGAGATCATGGATTCTTTGTGCGCCGCTGCTAATTTCTAATCCTTTGTACAACAAGTCGTAGCTTAAGGAGTATTCGGGGTTATCTGGGTCGGGGAGAGAATAAAAAGCGCGTTTGCGGGTGGGGAAATGAGTAATGGTCACCAGATCCGATTGATGGGTTTCCTTGGCCCAGGCACAAATTTCCCGTTCATCCTCGGGCATAAGGTCCGGTTCTTTCGTATGATCGACACCGGTTCGGTCTTGGATAATTTTTTGGGCTTCGCGCATGGTAAGACGGGGAATTTTGTTGGTAACCAGACTGGGTTGGACTTCAAACTGATTCTGGGTATTTTCGATAGTTTGGGAAAAAACGGTTTCCATGGCATCCAGAAGTTCTGAAAAAGAGTCTATAAAACCAATTTCGCAGTCCATTTGGATGGACTCTACCAAGTGACGAGTGGTAACCGATGGTTCGGCCCGGTAAACATGAGTGATTATAAATACGCGTTCGAAGACCCCGACCAGCATTTGTTTGTAGAGTTGAGGACTTTGGACAAGAAAGGCCGAGTGACCAAAATAATCGACCGGCAAAACATCCGCTCCGCCTTCGGTGGCTGAGGTGGATATGGTGGGGGGGAAAATTTCTATGCAACCAATACCTTTGGCGGCTTGACGGAAATTTTCAACCAATGACGCTTGGACCTGAAAAATGGTTTGAACTTTTGGATGGCGTAAGGTAAGAGAGCGATGATCCAAAAGAGTTGGTAACTCAAGATTCAGGGTGGGGCTGCCCATGTCGAAGGGCAGCTCGGCGGATTTTGAGATGAGCTCAACTTTTTCCGCCTGAACTTCCACAGTACCCGTCGGGAGTTTGGGGTTGATTAGTTTTTCCGGACGCTTGGCAACAGTGCCGACAACATAGATAACATCTTCAGCGTGAAGCCCTTCGGCAAGCTCAGGGCGGGTTACTATTTGGAGTAACCCGGTGCGATCGCGCAAATCGATAAAGACGATCTGGCCATGATCACGCCTAGTATTGACCCAGCCTTTAACCAATACAGTCTCCCCTACCCGGGATACGGTGTCAGTAATGAGGGTTCTGGTCATAAAATTGTGGGGTTGAAGTGACTCCGATTCTACAGCTTGACAAGTTGTAAACCAAGGGTCTAAAATTAGGGCAATGTTAGGCCAATCTTTTTTTACCCCTGTGGCAGTACTTCTTAAGGACTGCTCTCATGTGCGCCAGATTTGGAGCATGTGTGGGAGGTAAGAAAGAAAGAAGTTAAATAAACTTTCAAACCTCCCGAAAAGGGAGGTTTTTTTATGTAAGGAGGTGATAGTCTAAATGGCAAATGAAACTCAACCAACAAGAACAGTTGGCGATTATGTGAAGCAAAGAGAAGCGGCTGCGGCATTAGCTGAAGAGCAAAGAAAGGCACGAGAGAAAGAAGCTAGTGCGGCTATGTCTCTTTTAGGGCCTGCGGCTGTAGGAGCACTACGCCCTGGGGTTCCATATGAGGCACAGTTTGGGCCGGCTGTTTATAAATCTCTGCGAACGTCGTAATTTGAATCCTGAGCCTGAATGTCTTTGACGATGAGCTGCAGCCTGGATTGGCCGTTCCAGGTATTGAGGTCGATTTGGTAAGTTAAGTCAACCTCACTCCCGGCCCCTCTCCTCAATTCAGGAGAGGGAGGGTTAAAGTAAATGGCTTCGAGGCCGTTTATGTTGAATTTCAGGTGCTGATTTTGTTTGCCGATGTGACGGGGGTTTGAAATGGTCACGTTTTTGGTAAGAAAGACCGGGGTGGGATTGCCGAGACCATACGGCTCAAACAATTTAAGTTGAGAATACAAGTCTAAGTTAATTTGCTCCAGCGAGATTTCACAGTCGACGCGGGGTTTTTTGATTAAGAGGTCGGGGGAGATATCGGGATTGGAGATATGGGATATTAATTCTTGGATCTGAGACGTTTCGACGGTGAAGCCGGCGGCCATGGCGTGACCGCCTACGTTGACTAGCAAATGAGAAGCTGTACGTAAATGCTCGGTGATATGAAAACCGGGTACGGACCTGGCAGAGCCTTTGGAAATGGTTGGCCTAATACTAATGGCAATAGCGGGATGGTGGTGTTTTTCGACTAGCTTGGCGGCAATCAGACCAATAATTCCCTCATCGAAAGATTCGTGTGCGGTAACTATAACGCTGGTGAGGTTTATTTGAGAAAAAGCATGCTCAACTGAAGATCGGGTCAGATCCTGGCGGGTGCGGTTGGTTTCTCCGAGCTTGTTGGCCAGACTTTCGGCTTTTTGAGGATCACGGATGCATAAGAGGCGGAGAGAGTCCAGAGCATGTTCCAGGCGACCTGCGGCGTTTAGTCTGGGTCCGATGATGAAACCGACGTGATAGGGGGTTAGGGAGTTGGAAATTAGATTGGCCTCTTTGAAGAGGGCGAGGAGTCCGGGGCGGGCGGTGCGGTTGAGCTCTTCCAGGCCAAATTTGGCGAAGCTGCGGTTGGTCCCCAAAAGGGGAACGATGTCGCAGATGGTGGCTAAGGCTACGAGTTCTAAAAGAGAGGGATTAGGTTTTAGGTCACAGGTTCTAGTGAAGTCGCGACAGAAGAACCAGGTGAGACCGGCGGCGCACGTATCTGATGAATATAAAACCTCGTTGGCGGGAGGGAGAGTGTCCGCCGGTTCGTGGTGATCGATAATGATGATGTCGCAGTCTTTATCCCGACAGTATTTAACCTGATCGAGGGCAGTAATGCCGTTGTCGACGGTGATGATTAATTTGGCCCCTTGTTCCAAACAGTGGTCTATCCCCTTTTGGGACAGGCCATAGCCTTCATCACGACGATGGGGAATATGGGGGAAAACGTTTTGGTATTGGGGATACAATGTTTCCCACAAAATGGCGGTGGCGCAGATGCCGTCCACGTCGTAGTCGCCATAAATATATATTTTGTTACCGGATTTGATATGCGATTTAATTAATTGAATTGCGGATTTAGAGTCGAATGGAGAAGAAATGTCTTTGGGATGGGCGGGGTGAAAGAATTCTTCAACGGTTTCTTTGGTCGTCAGTCCCCTATTGGCCAGAAGTTTTTGGATAATTTCAAATTCGGTCATGGTAAGATTCTAACAGTTCCTATGAATATATCCCTCAATGTTCCCGAGCAGGTATCCGAAATTCTGAATAAATTTGAGAAGGCGGGACATGAGATATATATTGTGGGCGGCTTAGTAAGAGACGTTTTGCTTAAAAAAGATCTTTATGACTGGGATTTTTCAACGAACGCAGTTCCTGATGAAATATTAAAATTATTCGGCGATGAGGCTTTTTATGATAATAAATACGGGACAGTGGGAGTAAAGAACCCCGATGGAAGATCTTATGAGATTACGACTTTTAGAACTGAGCATGGATATAGCGACAGCAGACATCCGGATAAGGTGACGTGGGGAAAAACGCTGGAAGAAGATTTGAAAAGAAGGGATTTCACGGTTAACTCCCTAGCTTTAAAGAGATTGGGAGACCAGTCGTTTGAGGTTATTGATTTACATGGCGGGTTGGAAGATTTGAAGAATAAATTGATCCGGGCTGTAGGCAACCCGGAAGAAAGATTTGAGGAAGATGCTTTGAGAATGATGAGGGCGGTGAGATTGGCGGCCCAACTTCAATTTTCAATTGAAGAAACTACGTTGAAGGCAATAAAGGCAAAGGCAAGTCAGATTCAGCATATTGCGTGGGAAAGAATACGAGATGAGTTACTTAAGATTATGGCCAGTGATTATCCGGCGGACGGGTATCTGGTACTTCGTAACTGCGGCCTGGGAGCTGTGATACTGCCTGAAGTGGAGCAAGCTTTCGGGGTTGAGCAAAAAAGTCCCGGAAGACATCATACCTATGACGTGGGAACGCACAGTGTGGAGAGTCTGCGTAACTGCCAGAGTCCGAATCCGATAACCAGATTGGCAACACTAATTCACGATGCGGGTAAAGTGAGAACTCAAAAAATATTTCCAGACGGGCGAATAACTTTTTATAACCACGAAATGGAGTCGGCTAAAATTGCTAGAACAATCGCCGACAGACTGAGATTTTCTAATGAACAGAAAGACTTGCTGGTGAGGCTGGTGAGATGGCATCAATTTACGGTGAATGAGTTCCAGACTGACGCGGCAGTGAGAAGATTTATCGTAAACGTAGGAAAAGACAATATCGACGAGATGCTAGCTCTGAGAACCGCCGATCGATTGGGGAGTGGGGCCAAAATGACCAGTTGGCGAACGGAAGAATTCAAAAAAAGAATCACACTAGTCCAGCAACAGCCTTTTTCTATACCCGATTTGAAAATTGACGGTCATGATGTGATAAGGGTTAAAAAAGTGTCGCCGGGGCCGGTGGTGGGTAAATGTTTGCAAATGGTGTTTGAGGAGGTAGTAGAGAAAAAACTGATTAACGAGAGAGAGGTATTACTGGCGCGGCTTGAGGAAATTGACGGTGATTGAGCTGGGAGTGCTGCTTATATTTTTGGGGGTGGCCGCGGGGGTGGGAACGGGAGTGATATTTTTGATAGTAGGAGAGATGCGGGGGGCGCCATTTGTAGCGACGGATAAAAGATTACTCGAAAGTATGTTTGCCGGAATAATTTTGAAGCCCCAAGATACGTTTGTCGATTTGGGCAGTGGTGATGGAAGGATTGTATTGTGGGCGGCAAAAAAATTCGGCTGCCGATCGGTAGGATATGAAATCCACCCTTGGCTGGTGTGGTGGTCGAGATGGAAAGCCCGCGAGAACAAGCTTAAGAAAGCCGAATTTAAACGAGAAGATTTTTGGAAGGCCGATATCAGCCTGGCGGATTGTGTTTTTTGTTATTTGGTGCCGAGGAGCATGGAAAGGCTGGGGTTGAAACTCGAACGGGAAGGGAAAAGGGGGATGACAGTAATTTCCCGAGCGTTTGAGATTAAGAGATGGAAAGATAAGTTGATCTTGAGAAAGGAGGTTATGGGAAAGAGGGTGTATGTGTATACAATGCCGTAATAACGGCCTGAGTTTGGGGTAAAGAGTTTAAATAGCTTTGCCGGTTACGGGCGGCTGTGTATGACAAAGGGATGGCGAGAATTGACCTGCGGCCAGTGTGAAGATCAGTTATGAGATGGAGAGAGTAAGTTTCTGTCTCAACCGGGCGCGAATTTCTGAAAACGTTTATCTGCCAATAGAATTTATTTTCTTTTGGGTTCACGGTTTTTTTCCCAAACGACTAGTAATGGCGCTGCGTTGAAGATAGACGAGTAGGTGCCAGAGACGACGCCGATGAGGAGGGCGACCACAAACCAGCGAATCGGTTCACCCCCAAACAACAGGAGCGATGTAAGGGTGAGGGTAACAGTAAGAGAAGTATTTAAAGACCGGACGAGAGTTTCGGTAAGAGAAAAGTCGACAATTTCTTCGAAGGAAGATTTGGGCATTTTGGGCAGGTTTTCGCGAATGCGATCAAATACCACAATAGTGTCGTGGACGGAAAAGCCGATTACTGTTAAAATGGCGGTGACAAAAAGGGAATCGATTTCTACATGATAAAAATGACCAAAGAGAGAAAAAATTCCCAAGACCACGAAGGCGTCGTGGATGAGGGCGAGTACTGCCGAGATGCCAAACTTCCAGGGAGAATAGGGCGGGGGGATTTTTTTGAATGACCAGGCAATATAAATAATAATAAATAATGAAGCGAGAATTATGGAAAGAAAGGCTTTTCGGGTAAGTTCTTTGCCAATAGTGGGACCGACAGTTTCGAAACGTTTTTCGGCAGCGTCTCCTAGAGCTTTTTTGAAGTTATCGTTTTGGTCCTGAGTCAATGGGGGAAGCCGCAAAAGATAAGTCTGGTCCCCTGTGGACTGGACCGAATACAGTTCTAAATTTTGATCTTTGGCTGTACTGGCAAAACTGGCTGAGGAACTAGCCTGAATTTCCAGAAGGCTGCCGCCGGTAAAGTCGATAGATAAGCGCAAGCCGTAACGAATGAGCGAGTAGATCCCGGGGAGAAGCACTAAGAGGGAAATAACGAAATAAAGCCATTTATATTTCATGAAGCTGAAGTGGTTACTTGGTTGATCGTTCATGGTTACTTAGTGTGAGAAAAATAGTCGCAGCAGCCTTCTGGTAACAGTAATCGACGTGAAGAGGGAAACCAGGATGCCCAGTATTAGGGTAACGGCGAAGCCGCGAATTGGCCCTGAACCGAACCAGAACAATATTGAGGCAGTGAGGAGAGAACTGACATTGCTGTCTCGGATGGAATTCCATGCCCGATGAAAGCCAAGCTCCATGGCTGCATGAACCGGTCGCCCCCAACGCAGTTCCTCTTTCATGCGCTCGAAAATGAGAATGTTGGCATCTACTGCCATACCAATTGAAAGGATAAATCCGGCGATTCCAGCCAGAGTGAGAGTGACGGGGACGAGTTTGAATAGAGACAAGGATATGAGAATATAAATAAGCAGGGCAAAGTTGGCCAGTAGCCCCTTGAAACCATAATTGGCGATCATGAACAACCAAATCAAAATCAGGCCAATGATGCCGGCGATTAGACTCTTGAGAATTGATTCTTGACCGAGAGTGGCCCCGATATTTTTTTGCTCGACTATTTTTATGGGAAGCGGCAGGGCGCCGGCGTTGAGCTGGATAGCCAGATTTTTGGCTGAATCGACGGTAAAGCTGCCAGAAATGATTGCTTGGCCGGCTGAGATTTCCTGCTGGACAATGGGGGCGGAAACCAGATTATTATCCAAGAAGATGGCTAGGGGCCGGCCAATATTTCTAGAGGTAATTTCGGAAAACTTTTTGGCCCCGTCGGGTGTAAATTGAATAGCTACTGCCGGTTGACCGGAGATTTGGGAAGAAGAGCCGCCAAACTGGACTTGGGCGATTTTGAGGTCGGCCCCGGTGAGATTGGTGGGGATAAAATCCGATTCGGCAGAAGGAGTGGCCGACTTGGTTTCGCGAAATTCCAACTGAGCCGTGGCGCCGAGAGTATTTATGGCCTGATTGATATCTTTGACTCCGGGAAGCTCGACTATCAGGCGAGAAACTGCCCCGACCTGGGACGTTTGAACCAGAGATTCCGATACTCCCAATAAATTGATGCGACGCTCGAGATTGTCTGCGGTAGCCTTGATGGCGCTATCTCTATCGGCCGAATCCACTTTGGAGGTGTCGGCTTCGTAAACCAGATGAGTACCGCCCTGCAAATCCAATCCAAGATGAAATTCCAAATCCCTTTGAATTGAAAGATTGAGCACGGAAAAGTTCGCAGCCGGGCGATAAAGAATTGTTGAGCCGATTTTTATCTGGGAAGGCATGAGGACCAGAACACAGATAAAAATCAGGGTGGCAAAAAAGATTGTTTGACGCATGGATCTATTTTTTAGGAAGAAGGGACATTTGTCCAACGCCGGTGAAAGTGTAGATGAGGGTGGCTTTTTGTAAGTTGATGGACACGGAGACTTGCTGGCCGCGGCGTAATCCTAAAGATCTAACTACTTTGGAGGGAATGGTAACGGCAAGGCTATTGCCGGTTAGAATTATTTTGTGGTACATGTAACAATTTTAACTCACCAGATCTTCCTCGTCGCCTGCGATCATAAATCGACCGTGGCTGAGAACATCCTGCAAAAAGGGGTCACGGCGGGAACGGCGGAATTTGAGTTCTTCGTCGGTCATGGGAGTGTAATTGATGGCTTGACCGCGCCGAGTTTCTTCGACCTTTATCAAGCTTGAGAGCTCAGACATGACGATATCGCCAACGATGAGAAAGTCCACCTCGTCCGGGTCTTTTCTTGGTATATGACGAACAAAGCGGCTACTTAAGACGCATAAGCTGACACTACCCAACTTGTGCCGATTTTTGATAATGGCGGCGCCAATGCCTGTGGTTTTGGCCACTAAACTCAAAAGATCCCGATAATAAATATAGTCGTGGCGGAACCAATAGTAGAGACGGTTGGCCCGGGGCTCTTTTTTGACCATGCCGACGGTTTCCATGCGGGCCAGTTCTCGGCGGACGGCGTTTATTTCATCTCCGGTTCTGCGGACTAAGTCACGAACGTGGTACATCTGGGAAGGATCGGACAAAAATGTTTCCAGGAGCTTGACACGGGTTTTGGAGATAAAAAGGTCTTTCAACATAACTTGAAGATATCAGAAGTATGGCAAAATGCAAGTCCTTCGACAGGCTCAGGATGAGAAGAATTGAGGACGATATGTCTTCGAGTACTAATTGTACTGAATTTGATTACCAGAGGGAACGAGTTCTATCCAAGTGACACCGCGGTTAAGCTCAACATCTTTTCCGGATTCGTCGGAGAATTTGGTACGAGCGAAAGGCGTAGCTTTAGACCACTTACCGGAGATAACTTTGCCGTCTTGAAAAATGAGCGCGCGGCCGGTGCCTGTGACTTCATAGTTCATGTGCAGGTGTTCGTCCAGAGGGCCGATTTCTTTGACGAACTGGATAACCACGTTTTTGGCCGTTAACTGAATATTTTCGTTCAGATCTATGTCTTTTTGGCCTGCTATAAAACGTAAATACTGATTTTGTGCCGAGTCAAATTTCCAAGTAACTGAATATTCTTTCTTTGATGCCCAGAAGTCGAAGCTGATTTCGGTAGTGGTGCCTTTTTGCAAGTTGTCTTCCTTGAATTTCCAGGAGACAAAATTTTTGTCCCAGGGGATCCCCTTCTCGTCGACGTTTGTCCATTTGTATTTGACGGCGGCTTTGTAGAGTTCGTCGGAGTAACAGGCCATGGTGTGCTCGTAAGCTACTTCATGATCCAGGCGGTTGGTAACGCGATGGCAGGTACGAAAATCCCCCGCCCTACCAAACTGGTCTAAGTCCCGGATTTTGTTCTTGCGGATAAAACACAGAGCCTTGGCCTGTTCGTCTACCGTGGGATCATCGCAATTCCCAGCACCGCCAACGTGATTGTAGAGGGCATCGTATTCAGGGACGATTTTGACAAAGTAAATACGGGCCGATCGCACAGGGGAAAACATGGTGCTATCGGGAGTGATGCCGCAATAAAATATGCCCATGTAGCGGGTGATGCCCCCTTCGGCGACCGCTTCGTATACGACGTCTGCGGTGGAGAGGCCGGAGGTGGGACGGGAATCGAGATGGTTTTCGATCATGACCGCCAAGGGGCGACGGGTGGACCAGATATCTTTTTCCGTCTTGGTATACATCACCCCATTTAACGGACAGCTCTCTGTTCTAGGCAGAGATGGGTCAATGCGCGGTTTTTTTACAACCGGGGAAGGAGTTGCTGAAGTTGATGAGGATGAAGGACGTAAGTTTGGGCTATAAGAAAGGATATAATAAGTTAGACCTGTTGATATAAAAAAGAGGGAGAGACCGATGAGAAGATAGAGAAGGGGCCTTTTTGACATCAGTCTATATTAATCATATTTGGAAGAATTGGCAAATGTGTGATATTGTCTGGTCATGACCAAGACAGGAACGGGGCAGGAACTACGGATTGACTTGACAAAAACAGTAATCGTGGCTATCCTGGCTTTGCTTTTGCAAGGACTTATGTATTACTACTTAACATCCGGCGGCTGGGACAATGTATTGAAATTGTTAAATAGTTTTGGTTTGGAGAGGGGGTGAGGGATGATGGCAACTTTTTATTGCGTAAAGTGCCGCACCAAAAGAGAAGATCCCAATGCCCAGTCAGTAACAATGAAGAACGGGAAGAAAGCTATGAAGGGAAAATGCCCGGTGTGCGGAACGGGGATGTACAAAATCGGCGGGTAAACTGACCGGTTTTGTTTCTTAAAGCCCCGTAATCACTCGGGGCTTTTGGTTAGAGCCCGGAAAGGTGTTTGAAAATATCATATGTGGCGCGGATGTCGGAGTCGGGTTTGTGATGATCGAGGGGGATATTTAATTTTTTACACACCCGGTTGAGATTTAGGTATTTAACTTGGGAGTCCGGATATAATTTGACGAAAGCCAGAGTGCTGACTTCAATTAAATGGTGGTGATAAAAGTAAGGCAGGTTTTCCTTTTCAAGAGCGACATTTAAAAAATCCCATTCGTTTTGAACGGCCCATCCGGCGAGAAGACAGTCGGGGGCAAATTGAGATAGTTCCTGCATAGCCTGGCGCAGGGAAATGGCGTCGGACCAGGATTTGGGGTCATAGAAATTTTTTTTCATGGCCCGAGGGTCGGCCGACTCCAGATGTTGAGGAATAATCTTGGTATAAAAAGAATTGGCGATGTTGAAGTCCGGTTGAGTGACGAGCAAGGCGGCAATTTCAATGATTTCGTGCTTTTGGGGATCCAGGCCGGTAAACTCCAGATCAATAAATAATAAAGGGCGGGAGCGAAATTCGATGGGAGACTTATCCAGTAAATAAGGCATCAGCGCAAGAAGGGAAGCATCTGAGATACGCCGGTGATGATGAAATAAAAGGCGATGAGATAGTTGAGGATTTTGGGGAACATCAAAACCAGAACGCCAAAGACAAGCGAGACCAGGCCCTGGAAGGCTGTACGATCGGCAAGAAAGGTAGAGAGCATGTTTTTAAGTATACCACTAGGGTGGTATACTTAGTGTGCCTGGAAACAGAGCGGCTACTCCGGTGTTACACCGGAGAGGAAAGTCCAGACAGCAGAAGGCAGGGTGACCGGCGCAAGCCGGTACGCGCAAGCGCTAGTGCTGCAAGGCGGCTGGATCTAACGATCCGGCTAGAGCAACAGTGACGAACCGAGGTAAAGCTCGGGTGAAACGGGCAATCCTCCCCGCTGCAATCTCCGACCCAAGTGGGACGCTTTCCCCGATACTTGAAAGCTTGAGAGCAAAGATAGATGCCGCTAAAACAGAATCTGGCTTACTCGTTTCCAGGTAATTTCTATTGGGTTAGGTTTTCGAAGTGGTGAGACGAGTAGACTTCGGTAGCAATTATCTGGATCACAAGAACTATGGGGATAGAGAGAACCGCGCCGGTTGCCCCAGCGATTTTGAAGCCGATCATAAGGGCGAGAATGCTGACTAACGGATTGACACCGGTTGTTTTTTCCATGATCTTGGGTACGAGAAGATTGTTTTCGGCTTGCTGGACCAATATATATAAAGCTAGGGTAGCTAAGGCGGTAAGGGGGTTTATAGTCAAAGCAACCATAATGGCAGGAACGGCAGAGATAGTGGGTCCGATGTTGGGGATGATTTCCAAAAGACCGGCAATGACTGCCAAGGGAACCGGAATGTCTACCCCTAAAACGACCAGACCGATATAAGTGGTAACGCCGACTGCCAGCATGAGGAGTAACTCGCCTCTGACCCATCCTCCGAGACGCCTTTCTATTTCATTTATTACCCGCTTGGCTTGATCTGGTTTGGTGTGACCCAAAAGAAACGTGAGATATCTATCCAACTTCTTGCGCTCCAGAATAAGATAAAAACTAATAAACAGAGTAGTGACCACTCCTAACAAGTTGCTGAAGAGACCGACGGCGAACTTGATGACGTTTCCAGGAAGACCGCCTAGTTGAGACAGAATCTCGCGGGTGATTTCCTGCTGATGAGTGTTGAAAAAATCCAGTTGGGAAAGCGAGGCGGGGATTAGTCTGAGCAGTCGACCTGATTGATCAGCAAGGGCGGGGATGATGAGGGCAATTAAAGATCCAATGACCCCCCAGAGAACAAAGTATACAAGCACTATGGCCAGTCCCCGAGGGAGTCTTTTCCTCTCCAGCCAATCGATGAAGGGATTGAGGGCTGACATAATGATAACGGAGACAAAGATGGTCAGGATGATGTCCGTTATTTGATACAAAAACCACAGGGAGATCAGGAGAAGGACCGTAAAGATGACTGTACGATGGGAGATTTCTATGGTCTTGGGCATTTTCAGTTTTTATTATACCAGTTCAGAATCAGCAATTGGGCAGTGGAGTACCACTGGGAGTCGGAAATATCAATCCAGTGGGCGGGAAGGTGTCTTTTGAACCAGGTGATCTGGTGACGGATAATTGAGTGTTCCCGACTTTGCCATGCGGGAATATCTGCCGTTAAATCGGGATCCTCAAGGGCTGCGCCAGAAGCTAGTCGATCGAGGATTCGCTGATCGACCAGTTTATAAAGAAAATCCCGTGGGGCGGTGAGGCCGATTTGTAAAAAGTTGAAGGTCGTAGATTGTGGGTTGTAGGTTGTGGAAGATTGGGAAATTTCAATGGCGCGGATGAGGCGGCGAGGATTTGAACGGTCGGAGATATTGAGTTGGGCGGCGCGAAAAGAATCTATTTTGTTTAAATAATTAAAGAGGTATTTAACCGATTTACCAACAAGTTTTTGGCGAAGTAGTTTATTGGGAGGGGTGCTAATTTGATCTAATTTCCGGGTGAGGGACTCGAGGTAAAGGCCTGAACCGCCCACAACGATGGGTAATTTATTCCGACTGGTAATATCTTTGATGATTAAATCGGCACATTCTTTCCAAAAAGCTACATTAAATTCATCGCCGGGATCGACGACATCGTAGAGCCAGATTTTGATGCCGTCTACGTCGTAGTATTTTAAAAACCGATCGCGCCATTTAAGCTGTGAGCTTGTAGCTTTTAGCTTATAGGGGATATCTTTGCCGTGGATCAAATTTTTGCCGGTGTAGACCTGGCGGGAATCCGCAGAAACTATTTCGCCATTTAGCTGCCTGGCCATTTCGATTCCAAATTTGGTTTTGCCGGTGGCTGTGGGGCCGCAGACGATCAAGATTTTGTTCATTTAACTGCTGGCGGAGGAATATTGCTTGAGGGCATAGGACCAAAATTTGAGGGATAAAAAGAGATAGGCGATTCCGAAGGTGAGAGAGACAGCTATTATTTGCCAGGAGAGGAGGCCCAAAAGAGTTTGGGCGGGGAAGGTGAACATCAGGCCCACTGGAATTACAAAAGTGATGAGGGAGCGCACAGGCTCGGTGAAGAGACCAACCGGGATACGCACCAGGGCGGTAAGATCGCGGTAGACCATGATGAGGTGGTCGACGGAGAGGGTGAGGATGCCGATGGCCAAAACCATGATGTGGAAGGCCGTAGCTACTAAAAGGGTATTGCCTAACATCAGGAAGAATAGCAACAATTGTGGGAAAGACGGGCGGATATAGACTGAAGTGAAATAAGAGACAACAGCCAGAAGGATGACAAGCACTCCTAAGTCTATATAATCAGGGCCGCCCAGAAGACAGCGGACCAGGGGCGGGAAGGGTTTGGCCAAAACCATGTCGAAGCCGCCGGAAATGACCAACGGGCGGAAGCGGTAGACCTCGCGAAAAAACATTTGGACGACGGTATCAACAAGAATAAAGACTAAGTAAAAGAAGAGCATTTGTTCCCAAGTGTAACCGCCGATAAGCTTGACCCCTGAACTTAAATAGTAGAGAAAGGATATAAACAGGGTATAACGGATGAATTTGCTGACAAAAAACATCAGAAAAACCGTCGGCCCGCTAATGTTTTGCTGCAGAGAATTTATAAAGTAGCGCCAGGTGACTTTAAAGATTTTCATATGCCGGAGGCGGAATAGGTTTTGAGACCCTTGGCCCAAACTTTTTTGACCAGATAATAAAGAATGGCCACCCAAAACAGACTTTGCAACAAAAAGCGGAAGGCGACCGGCCGGCCGATGGCGGAGATTAAGGGAAAATAAATTAAATACGGAAAGGGGGTGAATTGGAGAGCGGAGAAGGCCCAGCGGGGAAGAAGATCCAGGGGAAAAATTAGTCCGGTGAGCATTTCCATAAGAACCAAAACGATGAACATTAGTCCCCATGTCTGTTCGGGGGCCCAGAAGACGATGGAAATAGCGAGTTTGCCTAAAAGAAAATAGATTATAACGGCTGAAATTAAGAGTAATATGCTCATAATGCTGGGGGAAACGTAAAGAGAGGGGCGAAAAAGCAAGTAAAGAAGAGCAATTTCTCCAATTGCGAAAATGATATTTAATAATTTGCTGGACAGATCGCGGGTGAACCAGTAACGGAGGTAACCGATGGGTTTAACTAAAAAATTATTGAGAGTGCCATTACTAACTTCACCGCCGACGTTGTCATTTGAAGGGGCTGATGCGACCAGACTATTGACAAAAAGGGCCAGGAGAAGATAGGCGACCATTTGTTCGCGGGTGTAGCCAAAAACGGAAGTTTGGGAAGAAAAAATGCTGGTCCACAAAAAATAGGTCATGAGGACACGGAGGACGTTTCGCAGGCGCCAGAGGATGAAGTTTAGACGGTAGATAAACTGATTTTGCCAGTCGATGGCGAAGACAGTTAAGTATTTTCTCATGCAAAATCTTTTCCGGTGAAAACCTCCCTGATTATATCTTCGATCTGGGGTTCTTCGAGATTGATATCCGCCACCGGAAATTCTTCGAGTATCTTGGCGGCAACCTTGGGGGCGGAAGCGCGCTTGACAGAAATTACCGCTTTGGGAGACTCAAATTCTTTGAGTTCACCCAGTTTTTCCACGTCGGCCCGGGTGACGTTATTTTTGCTGAAAATGACAGTTATCAGTTTGTGATCGGCGTATTTTTTAATGATCTCGTCCAATAGCCCATCAAAAATTAGTTTGCCTTTGTCGATGATCACTACCCGGTCGCAGAGCTCTTTGACGTCGTCCATGTAGTGAGAGGTGAGGATAATGGTGGCTCGGTAACGGTGATTGTATTCCTTGATAAAATCACGCATCTTTTTCTGCATGACCACATCGAGACCAATGGTGGGTTCGTCCAGAAATAATATTTTGGGTGAGTGGATGAGAGCGGCGATGAGTTCCATTTTCATCCGCTGGCCCAGAGAGAGTTTTCGGACCTGGACTTTTAGGATATCGGCCACATCTAAAAGCTCGACGAGTTCATCCAGGGTCTTTTTATATTTGTTATCAGGAACTTCGTAGATTTCTTTATTGAGGATAAACGATTCGATAGCGGGCAAGTCCCACCAGAGTTGGTTTTTTTGGCCCATAACCAAAGAAAACTGTTTTTGGAAGGCGGGTTTTCTATCCCAGGGAGTGAAGCCTAGGACTGAGACGTGGCCGGAAGTGGGGTACAAGAGGCCGGAGAGGACTTTGAGAGTAGTGGTTTTGCCGGCGCCGTTGGGACCGATAAAACCAATCAACTCCCCTTCTCCTATCTCAAAACTGACGTTATCAACGGCCTTGACGTCATAGTATTTTCGGTGGAAAAGAGAGCGAATAGACCCTGATAATCCAGGCTCTTTTTGATGAACCTTGTAGTATTTCCTTAGGTTTTTGACTTCGATTACAGCCATGGAGTTTATTTTACCTTAGGAACTGGCGGAGGAGTAGTGGCGAAGACCGTTAGTCCAAATTCGCCGACTTAAAATTAGGAAAACTGCAGTAATGATATGAAGGTATATAAAGTCAAAGGGTTTGACGGATGAAAACAAACTTTGGGCCGGAATTACAATCACTAATGAGATGGGGATGAGGGTGGTTAAAATTCGTTTTAACATTGGTGAAAATATATCGCCAGGATAACGAGAGGCGTCGTAAAGTGACGTAAAAACATGGTGGATGTTGTTTAAACGTTCGACATACAACGTGCAAGCTACTGTTGCGAAGTACATCCCATATATTAATGCCGTTGAAACAACCGCCAACCAAAAAAATTGGATTATGAAGATTGGGGAAGGAAACATCCCAAGAATTTTAAATCCATATAATGTGAATCCTATCCCCGTAAACAAAGACGGAATAATCGAAAAGCCAAACTGTCTTGAGGAAACCATAAACTGACTATCAATTGGTTTGGTAAGAATCATATCGAGCATTCCCTCGGAGATATATTTTGGAATAAGAGAGAAGCTTTGGAAAAGCCAACCCCAGACAGGAATAACCATAATTCGGAAAAAACCTAGAACAACGAGCATTTGGCCCTTTGACCAACTGCCCAAAACCTGAGTGAAGTTTATGAGAACTAACATGAACAGCAAATCCATTGCTGACCAGGTAAAATCAATAATCATCCAAGTGATAAAGTTGGAACGATATTCCATTTCCCGCATCCAAGATAGACTAATGAATTTAAAAAAAAGAGAAATGTATTTCCTCATAGCACTATCCCCCTACTGACGAGTAATATCTGATGGCCTTGTGCCAAAATTTTGAGGCTAGGAAATAAAGCATAATCATCCAAGCTGAGGAAAGTATGAGAGGTGTCAAGAATTCCGTAACGTTCCCCAGAAGGACTTGGGCAGGAAAGTAGAACCAATAATAAAAGGGTGTGTGTCTGGCAAGATTTTGCCACCAGGAGGGAAATAGATATAGGGGGAGCCAGGCACCACCAAAAATCCCTTCAGCCATCCACTTGAAGTGAACTAAGGCTTTTGATTGATCTATCCAAAAAGCAGGAATACTGATAATCCAAGCTAGGAAAAAACGCTGTAGAAAGGCTATTGCCAAAAACAAGACGACGATTATTAAATTGGCTGGTAACAGCTTTGGATATTCCAGAGATTTAATTAAGGGCCAAATAACGAGCATGCTGGGAAGCAAATACATGAGGCCGGCCAATCTCCAAGTAGCCTCTCTGGGCAAAAGGTGCCAAAAAAATGAGAATGGTTTGAGCAGACTGGGACTAATTTTTCCGTCCTTGATGTCATCAATTAAATTATCTTCAAAATGAATTGATGATAATCGAGAGATAAACAAATTTATGACAAAGTAAAGAACCAACTGGCTATATTGGGAATGGGTTAGCCTGCCAGATGTTTTTAAATAATCTGATAAATTGAGCATGACAACCAGAGGTATAAATTCCAGAATAAACCAAACAAAAGCTTCTGGTCTGTAGTTCAAGGCCTGCTGCCACTCGGCGGTAAAAAAAGCTAAATATTTGCGCATGGGGAGATTTTATAGCTATCAACTCGAGTTTACGAGGGATAGTGATGGTTATACGACAAAAACGGTCCCGACTGAGTCGGGATCGTTTTGGAGACGACATTGGATGTCATTTCACGGCTTTTTTGAGGGTCTTGCCGGGAGTGAAGCGAGCGGCTCTGTGGCCTTTGACCACTTTGCGCTCTTTGGTATTGGGGATGATCACCGGTTTGTCCTTGACGTGGACTACTTTGAAAGTGCCGAAACCGGATAAGACGACTTTTTCGCCTTTACTCAATGCTTTTTTGACTTCTTCGATAAAAGTTTCGACGGACTCCCGGGCGGCTTTCTTGGTCAAATGGGCTTTCTTTGCCACCAATTCAAACATTTGTTGTTTGGTCACTTACTATCACCCCCTTTCAAATGTTCCATATCTAAGCCCAAAATAAAACGACGCGAAGTAAATGTCAAGAAGCAATGGGCTATTTGGCTTTGGTTATGTCTGTGGCGCGCACTTCCCTAATGGCGGTGACTCTAATTTGGCCAACATACTGGGCCTCTTTTTCCAACTTTTCCCGAATCCTGGCTACCAAGACTACCAATTCCGAGTCGGAAATTGTTTCCGGTTTGACAATAACTCGCACGTCGCGGCCGGCTTGGAAGGCAAAGGTCTCGGCCACGCCGGGGAAAGACTTGCCGATTTCTTCTATCTTTTGAAGGCGTTGAACGTAAATGTCATGGGACTCGTAACGGGCACCCGGACGGGAACCGGAGATGGCGTCTGCCACCCAGACGATGCGAGAAACCATGGAGGAGAAAGGTTTGTCCTCGTGATGTTCGGCGACGGCGTTGATTACCAAATCCGGCAGATTGTATTTCTTCAATAACTGGACGCCTAATTGGACATGCGTCCCTTCTTCGTCGGTAACTACTTTGCCGATGTCGTGAAGAAGACACCCCAGCCTGACTTGTTGAATCAGATCGTCTGACAGAACTAGTTCGTGGGCGATCTGGACCCCGATTTTGGTTTCCTCGATTGTGTGGATGCCTAGGTTTTGGCCGTAGGAGAAACGAAAGCGGTAGCGGCCGATGGTTTTGATCAATTCGGGATCGAGGTTGAATACACCACAGGCGGAGCAGATTTTGCGGCCCTCATCTACTAAAATAGTGTCCAGGTGTTTTTGGGTCTGGGAAACAACTTCTTCGATACGGGTGGGAGTAATGCGAGCGTCTTTGATGAGAAATTCTAAACTTCTCCTGGCTACTTCGCGACGCAGTGAATCGAATGAAGATAAACGAATGGTATTGCCTTCTTCTATTTCAATCTCTACGCCGGTGGCTCTCTCGAAGGCCGCGATGTTTCTGCCGCCTTGGCCGATAATCCCACCCTTCACCGATTCATTGGGCAGTGTGATAGTGGATACCGTATATTCGGCGGTGTAATCGGTCGCGCCATGAAGCATAGCCCCGACTAGGATGTCCTGGGCCAGTTCGTTGGCCCGAGATTTGAGATCCTGGCGGGTGGCTTCGATGAGCTTGGCGAGGTCTTCGGCAAAGTACTTTTGCGCCAGTTCTAAAAGTGACTCTTTATCTAGATCGCCCGGAAGTGACGAGGAAGAGGCCATATTTAAACTCTAGAGTTAACATAACTTAATTATATCTCTTTTTGACAACTTTAGCTATAGTGTCCCAGGAGAAGCCCCGATACTGCAGATAGCTGGTAGCTTTTAGCTTAAAGTCGTTAGCTGAAAGTTTTGACCACATTTTTTGTTTTTTTTCGAGGGCTTTTGTGGCCAGAGAGACTTCGTCCAGGGAGCTAGATTCTAGGTTAGAAGTTGCGGTATCTATGCCTTTTTGCTTTAGTTCATGGGACAACAGGCGGGCGCCGCGAGGGCGAGTGCGGGAGCGGGATTCGATATACCACTTGGCAAATTCTTCATCATTAATTAACTTGGCCTTTTCTAATTTGGCGATAGTTTGATTAATTAAAGCGGCATCCGAGGTCTTTCGGCGCAAAAAATTGATGACTTCTTGTTTGCTATGCGGACGAAGGGAAAGAATTTTCAGCGCACTGTCTAATAAGTTCACGGGGTTATTTTACTCTTCTTCAATTTCCCCGACTTGTTTGGGGAGGGGGATTTTGGCGGTTTTGACTGTTTTCCAAATGGCGTCTTCGAGCTGTTTGGTAATTTTGTGATTTTCTTTGAGAAAAGTCCTGGCGGCTTCGCGACCCTGGCCTACAATAGTGTCGGCAAAGTAAATGAAGGATCCTTTTTTGGTGAGTACCCCCAGCTCCAGTCCCACATCTATGAGACCACCCTCTTTGGAAATGCCGCCGTCGTTTAAAATATCAAACTCGGCTACTCTGAAGGGTGGGGCGACTTTGTTTTTGACGATTCGGGCGCGGTGGCGGGAACCAATTACTAAATCACCATCTTTGAGAGTCTCGATCTTTCTGGTATCAATGCGCACCGAGGAATAAAACTTGAGGGCCATGCCCCCGGGGGTGGTCTCGGGATTGCCAAACATGACCCCAATCTTCATCCGGAGCTGATTGGTAAAAATGACGACGGATTTGCTCTTGGAAATGGCACCGGTGATTTTCCGCAAGGCCTGGGACATAAGCCGGGCCTGGACACCCATGACTGAATCACCCATTTCACCCTCTATTTCCGCCCGAGGAACGAGCGCAGCTACAGAATCGATAACGATAACGTCGATGGCTCCGGAACGAATGAGGGTTTCAACAATTTCTAATGCCTGCTCGCCGGTATCGGGCTGGGAAATATATAAGTTGTCCAGATCGACGCCGATAGCTGCAGCCCGAGCCGGGTCCAGGGCGTGCTCGGCGTCGATAAAAGCGGCAGTGCCGCCGGCACGCTGAGCCTCGGCGATACAATGAAGAGCGACGGTAGTTTTGCCGGAAGCTTCGGGGCCGTAAATTTCGGTGATGCGGCCGCGGGGAAAACCGCCTATCCCCAAGGCCACATCGATAGCTACAGAACCCGTAGAGATGACATCGACGGTGAGTTTTTCGCTCTTTTCACCCAGCTTCATAATTGACCCCTTACCAAACTGTTTCTCGATCTGTTCCATGGCGATCTTGATCGCCTGTAGTTTTTGATCCGCGGCCATAACTGTCACAAATATACTAACCTAGAGCCAAAAAGCAAGAGTTAAATCGTGAGCCGCGGGGTGGGGGTGGGAATTAGATTCTGGGTTTCCTGATAGATATCCTGGCCTACTTCTTGATAAAAGGAGATGTTATTTGAGACTCTAGAAAATATTTGAACGACCAGATAGACGTTTAATCCGAGAAGGATGAGGGCAAAGGCGGCGCCGAAAATTTGGCGGGACGGGCGGGTAAGGGTAACCCAAGTATCAGAGGCGAGATCGTGCCAGGCGCGATGGCCGGGGTCGATAAGAATCCAGATGAAACCGGCGTTGAGAAATACCCCAGAGATAGTGTAGCCTACAAAATTTCTAAATAAAGCCCGGGGGAATTTTATCGTTTTACCGGAGGAGTCGACTACAGATAGCCCGGTTATCAGCTTGCCTATGGAGCCGCCAATGGCGGAAGTAAGAAAGGTATTGAGGAGGGTTAGGATGAAACTGCCAAATATGACGATCATTACAAAAGACAAAAGGGCGTCCATAACAGAAGGAATATCGAATGCGGATGAAAGTTTTAGGAGGAAGATAAGGGGAAGAGAAGAGAAAATGAAAACGTCGATTAGGCCGGCGGTAAGACGCAAGATAATAGGGGCCGGTTTCATAATGACTTCTCCTCTGTTTCCATTTCTTTAACAAATAAATTCCAGTTGGAAAAGTTGAAAACTGTAAAAATGGCCTGAAGGAGCAGGTTGAGATGTATAAAAATGAGAAAGAGAAGAACTATGGCTACTAAGTTGGGAGGACTTGGCCAATGAAAGCCATTTTTGAAAGAGGGAGTCAGGAGTAAATAGGCTGGGAGGCCGAGAAACAGACCCATGATGAGGGTGCCTAGGCAGCCGACCGAACAGCCGACTGACCGGTCCACAATCCCCATGGTTAGTGTGGGGAAGAACTTATGATACGCGAAGTTGAGACCGGTTTTCCAAGCTGCCCAGGGGGAGAAATTTTTGAGGACGATCAGCCGTTCGGCGTAGATATTGGTGAATCCGAGAAGAATCATAAAAAACAAGAAAGACAGGACCAAGGCAACTAGGAACACTGCAATGACTAATTGCGAAAGGCTATCTTTTAAAACTAATGCGGCTGAACCCAGAGAAAGGAGGACAAGAACTCCGGCTAAAGCGATGAGAGAGACCAAAATGCCGTAGATAATCAGACTTTTGAGCGAGGTTAAGCCGGAGGGGGAAGTGGAAACCAGATTGACCGACTGGTCGGAGTCGGCTTGGTGCAATGCGGAGATGAGAGCGGCTTTGGCCCAAGCGCGAATAATCAACCCCACCGTGAACCCAATTGTTAACAGAAGAATTAATCCGATAGCCAAAATCAGCCAAATGGATAAGGGAACGCTTTTGAACCAGTCGGCAATGGCGTTTGTTGCCATACCCAGAACTTGACTGGCTGGTTCGGAGGTGTCGGGGAGAGGTCGGGAGTTGATGAGTTCTTTAAAATCTGACGAGCTGAAGCCTGCACCTCCCCCACTGCCGCCACTCCCACCAAAAATGGCCAGAATCAGGCCATAAACCCAGAGCCATTTATTTTTCCAGCTTAACTGCCAGGATCTCTTGAGAATCCGGCTGTAATCGACAGAGGACATATCAAACCTTTATTACCAGAGTACCGGCGATTTTGTCGTGCCAGGTTTGCTTTTTCGCGTCCCAAATAGCCCACAGATAGCCCAGTAAAAACACGACACTGGATAAAATCTTGCCCACTACTTCGCGAAGAAACGCGGTAACGTAGTTCGGCTGAGAGCCGTCGGTTTTGACCACTTTGATACCCAGTGCCATTTTGCCCGGGGTCTGGCCGCGACTGCCGATAAAATACACGTAATAGGCGAGACCGATGAGGGCGGAAAGAAGGGATCTGCCGGTTTGACCGGCAGTTGAGGATTTGGCAAATAAGAGGACGAGGACGGCGTTGACTGCGGCTAAGATGAGGCCATCGACAAGAGCGGCGAGAAACCGCCTACCGACGCTGGCGTAGTTGGGTTCCATTACCGTAGTTTATAGTTTATTTGGCGGGGCGAGTCAATGATTTGGACCAGGAGAGGGAATAGAAGACAAACAGGGCAATATTGAGAAGGGTAATAAGGGCAGACGAACCGAGGAAAGTGACGGCAGAAATAACGAGGGGCAAGACGGCAGCGTGAACCGAAACTTTCAGACAGGCGGCAAAACTTAAAGATCGATGGGAAATGCGCCCTAAAAGGGCGAGAATAACTGACCAAAGAAAAATCAGGGCGAAGTTAAAGAGCGTGTAAGAGAGAACGGCTACAAAGGCGAAAAACAGCAGACCAGCTAGAGCGGCCAGCCAGACTGCGAAGAGGCGGCGGGAAATCCAGGCGGATAACTCTTCGCGATTGTAGGAAAAATCCCCCAGCTCGGAGAGCGGCAGATCGGAGAGATTGCCGTCGGGCGATTTGACATAAAGACGGTCACGGGAAATCACGAACCCGGAAGTGTAGTCGGCAAGCGACTGGGCTGAACCCGTGGTCGTGTCAATTATAAAAATGGACTCGGGAGTGGCAAATTTATACGGCTCGTTGGGGACTACTGAAGCTTGGCCTTGGGAAACGGTTAAGGAAAACTCGGGAAAATGTTCCTGTATAATCCGCGGCAGTTGGGGGGTGTAGTAGGTGAGAGAAAATGTCAAAAATATTAAGGGGATGAGGGTAAAAAACAAGAGATATTTAAGCCAATACCAAATTGATTGAGGAATCGTTTTTTTGACGATAACTTCCGGATACTTGGGGTCACGAAGGCTAATTATTGTTTCACGAAATGTGGATATCATAACTAAAAGTCGGGGCGGGCAGAATTGAACTGCCTCTACACGCACCCCATGCGCGCGTTCTACCGTCAAACTCCGCCCCGGCGAAGCTATTTTAGCAGAGTTGAAGTTGATTTAACTCAGGTGAGCTTTGAGACTTTGCCAATAACTAATCAGAAGGGGGTGCATGGGTTGCATTTCTAATGTAAAGTCACCAGAATCGGTCACCTCAACCTCTCCTATCTGATAGCAGCCACGGCAAGTGATCTTCAACCCCTCGGGGAGATTACCTTTACTGTTGAGGAATCTTTCCAAATTGCATCCTGTTTCTTTGCAGCCTGAAAAAGTTACTGTCATGTTGTTAGCGTTTGGGGGATTGTTTCTGGCGACGGGCTTTGCCGCCTGTCCCTACCATGCGGCGCTGGCGGGTGCGGGAATCGCGGGTTAACAGCCCTTCTTTACGAAGAGGTAACTTATAATCGGCTTTGATTTGGACTAGTGCCCGGGATACGGCCAAGACGGTGGCATCCAGTTGGCCGGTAAACCCCCCGCCATGGGCTGAAACCAGCGCGTTGTATTTGGAAACTTTGACGGTGGAAAAGGGCAAACTGAGACGGGATATGGCAGAGGGATTTTTTTGGAAGTAGTCAACGGCGGGGCGACCGTTGACCAGAATCTGACCAGAGCCGGAAACAAAGCGGACGGCCGCGGTGGATTCTTTGCGGCGACCTATGGCTGAAGCGTAAATTTTAGGCTTGTTTGAAGTGTTTGACATAGGGGTGCTCTGAACCCGGATAGATATGTAAATGTTTGAGGAGGCGATCCTGGAGCTTGTTTTTGGGCAACATGCCGGATATGGCGTGGATAATAATGCGGTCGGGGTGGTGCTGGCGAACATAAGACAGGGGGAAAACCGTCATTCCACCCGGATAGCCGGAGTGGCGGCGGTAAAGTTTTTGGGTCTCTTTGCGGCCGGTAACTTTTACCGAGCTCGCATTTATAACTACCACGTGGTCGGCCATATCCAGGTGGCGGGAAAATGAAGTCTTAGATTTGCCCATGAGGAGAGAGGCGGCGTGGGTAGCCAGCCGGCCGAGAACTGCATCCTTGGCGTCGATGAGATGCCAGGAGCGGGTGATCTGGGATGACTTGGGGGCAAATGTTTTCATTTCTTTGGAGAAGATTTCTTGCTTGAGGATTTGGACTTGGGGTTTGGTTTTTGGGATACTTGCTTGGGAGAAACCAGTTCCATACGAACCATGGTGGCGTTATCGCCTGATCTGATGCCCATTCTGATGAGGCGTAAATAACCCCCGGCTCGGGTCTTAAACCTGGGGGCGATATCGTGAACCAGTTTGTAGACTAATTCTTTGTCGGTAATAACCGATTCGATCAGACGAATGTCGTTTAGGGTGGCTCGACGGGCTTTGGTAATGAGGTTTTCAATTAAATCCCTGGCGGCTTTGGCTTTGGCTTCTGTAGTTTCGATAGCTTCGGAACGAATAAGAGCCCCTGCCAATCCTTTGAGAAGGGCCAGGCGCTGATCGGTGTCACGAGATAATTTGCGACCAAAGATAGAATGAGGCATGCTGCATTAGATTAGTTCAAAACCTTTGTCTTTAAGAGCTAAATCAATAATTTTTACCGACTTGGAGCCAAGATTTTTGACTTTGGCCAGTTCTGAGCGAGGAGTGGCCAAGAGTTGAGAGACCGTTTCCAGGCCGGCTTTTTGTAAAGCATTGGCGATACGAGTCGGCAGATCCAGCTCCTCTATCGATAACGCAGGGCTGGAGCTGGGCTGTTTCGAATCTGAGAAAGGACCTGGCGGAGGAATAACGGAATCGGGGTTGGAGAGGACAGTAAAATAATCTACTAAAGTAAGCGATGCCTGCTTAAGGGCCTGGGAGGGGGAGATTGTGCCATCCGTGGTAATGTCTAAAATCAGTTTGTCGAAGTTGGTGACACGGCCGACGCGGGTAGCTTCGACGGAAAAATTCACGATGGTGACAGGAGTAAAAGAAGCGTCGAGAGGAATCATGCCGATAGTTGTAACCTGGCGATCCTCGGCGGGAGAGTATCCAAGCCCAGTTTCTACGGTGGCTTCTAATTCTAGTTTGGCTGATTTGTCTGAAAGATGGGCCAAAACCAACTCTGGATTGGCAATGGTGACTGATGGGGGAGTTTGAAAATCGCCGGCTGTAACAGTACCCGGACCTTTGGCGGAAATGGTGATTCGAACTGGTTCAGACCCGGTATAAGTTAGGCGGACAAGTTTGAGGTTTAACACCAATTGAACGACGTCCTCCTGAACCCCGGGGAGGGTAGCAAATTGATGATTAGCACCGGGGATGGAAGCGGTAGTAATGGCGGCACCGGGGATGGATGTAAAGAGAACACGACGAAGCGAATTGCCCAAGGTATGCCCAAATCCTTGGGGAAGAGGCTCTATCACGTATTGGGCCGAGCGGGGAGAAGCGGCTTGTGATTGGATAGTAAATTGGGTGGCGATCATTTTTGGGTAAGGAATTGTAGATTTAACGCGAATAAAATTCAACAATCGGCTGCTCATTGACAGGTGTGTCTATCTGAGAGCGAACTGGAAAGGACAAAACTTTGCCCGTTTCGGCCTGCCTTTCTAGCCAGGCAGGAGGAACAATCTTACTATCGGACATCCGGACGGCTACGGCAGGTATTTTTTTGGCCTTGGTATCAAGAGTAATCAAATCCCCAACCTGGACTTGGTATGAGGGGCTTTTGACCACTTTGTCACCTACCAAGACGTGTCCATGAGACACGAGTTGCCTGGACATGGCCCTGGTTGGGGCTAGACCCAAGCGATAGACAACGTTGTCTAATCTGGTCTCGAGGAGGCGCAGGAGTACCTCACCGGTTTTGCCGGGAACTTTAGCGGCAAAACCAAAGTACCGACTAAACTGTCTTTCCATTATACCATAAAGCCGCTTAGTTTTCTGCTTTTCTCTGAGCTGTGTGCCAAATTCCGAACTACGTCTCCGGGCACCTTTAGGTCCGTGCTGACCCGGGGCCTGGGATGAGCGACGGAGTTTATTGCCTTTGCCGAATAAATCTAAACCTTCCCTTCGGGATAGTCTGTTTTTGGGACCAATATAGCGCGCCATATCAGCTTACCATTTGAAATGGGCAAAAGCCTTATTGGCTTCGGCCATTCTGTGAGTATCTAACTTTTTCTTGACGGCAGCTCCGGTACTTCCGGCGGCGTCTAAAACTTCCGCGGCAAGCTTATTGGAGTATGAATGATATTCTGAATTGGGGCGGTTGCGAGCGGCGGTAATTAGCCAACGAATAGCAAGTGAGTCTCTGCGGCCGGCTCTGACAGGGGAAGGTACTTGATAGGCGGCTCCCCCGATGCGTCTGGCCCGGACTTCCATTTGAGGGGAAATGTTTTCGATAGCTTTTAAAAGTTGGGGTAACGGGTCGAGGCCTGTTTTGGATTTTATGATATCCATCATGTCGTAAACGGCTTTGATGGTGACGGTTTTTTTGCCGCTATACATGGAGCGATTGATGAGTTGACTTACCAGATGGTGATGATAGACAGGGTCAGGTAAGAGTGATTTTTTGGGGGCTGGTTTACTGCGCATATTTTTAAGAGGCGGCGGCGACTTTGGGTCCGGAAATAGATTTAGTGCCGTAACGAGAGCGGCCTTGGCGACGGTTTTCGACGCCGGCTGCATCGAACTTGCCTCTGACAATATGGTATTTGACTCCGGGCAAATCTTTGACCCGGCCTCCCCGAACAAGAACTATGCCGTGCTCAGCCAGGTTGTGGCCAATTCCTGGGATGTAAGCTGTAACCTCGGTTCTATTGGAAAGCCTAACCCGGGCGATTTTACGTAAAGCCGAATTTGGTTTTTTGGGAGTCATGGTTTTGACCACTGTGATAACCCCTCTTTTGAGGGGGTTCATATTGGAAATGAAACGGCGGTCTTTGGAATTGAAAGAGCGGCGAAGAGCCGTGGCTCGAATCTTGTTGGGACGGGGGCGACGCCCGAATCTGACTAATTGGTTGATTGTAGGCATGAGACAATTATATCTTATATATCTTACTTAATAATGGCCGCCCGCTCCGGGCTGGTGGGAATGAGACGACCGATAATCACATTTTCTTTAAGACCCATTAAGGGATCGATGCGGCCTTCTAGCGCGGCGTCGGCTAACTGGGAGGTAGTTTCGATAAACGAGGCGGCTGATAGCCAAGAACTTGTTTTGAGGGCTGCACGAGTTATCCCCAGGATGACAATTTGAGCGGTAGCCGGTTCACCTCCGGCGGCTAAAACGCGAGTGTTTTCGCTTTCAAAAATCACACGGTCAACGATGTCACCGGGTAAAAGAGTAGTGTCGCCTTGGGAAATAATTCTTACCCTATCGCTCATTTTTCTGACTATGACCTCGAAATGCTTATCGTGAATGGGGACACCCTGGGATTCGTAAACAGATTGGATTTCTTCAATTAGATACTCCTGGGCGCCACGCAGTCCGCGAACTTCCAAGACTTCTTTAATATCCAAGGAACCCGCGGCCAATTGAGTGCCGACTGAAATGAGGTCGCCATCGGAAACGCGAAGCTCAGCGGTCAGGGGAATGAGATACTCCCGTTCCTCTACCGGCTTGACGGTGGTGTTTCTAAGGCGGACTTTGTAGCCGCTGTCGGTCTCAATGATTTCTACTTTTCCGGAAATTTCAGTTAGGGGGGAGACAAATTTTGGAGTGCGGGCTTCGAACAATTCCTCGATGCGGGGCAAGCCTTGGGTAACGTCTACGGCGCCGGCCGATTTGGCGTAAGTTTTGCCATGGAGGGTCATTTGCGTGCCAGGTTCGCCGATGCTTTGAGCGGCAACGACGCCTGCGGGGTCGCCAATTTTGGATAAAGACATGGTAGAGAGGCTGAGGCCATAACAGTGTGAACAGAGTCCGTATTTGGAATTGCACGTAAGGGGAGTTCGAACGACCACTTCAGAAATTTCATCTTTGTCAAAAAGGGAGAGATGGTTCTCCAAAATCATTTCTCCTTGCCTGACGATGACTTTTTTGGATTTGGGAGAGGTAACATCTTGAGCGAGGATTCGACCAAAGATTCGGTTTTTGAAAACCTTTGATCGACGACCGTGACGAGAAATTGTGAGGCCTGAGGTAGTACCACAGTCTTCCTGACGAATTATCGCATCGTGGGCGACGTCTACCAAACGACGGGTGAGGTAGCCTGCGTCGGCAGTTCTAATGGCTGTGTCAGACAAACCCTTGCGTTCGCCACGAGCTGCAGTAACGTATTCAAAAGTGGAAAACCCTTGGCGGTAATTACTTTTGATGGGCAGGTCGACGATACGGCCTAAGGGATCGACGACAAGCCCGCGCATGGCAGAGAGCTGTTTTACCTGCTCGCGAGAGGCTTTGGTGGCTCCAGTATCTACAATCTGGCGAATGGGATTGTGCTCATCGAGAAGAGACCAGGTGATATCGGCTAACTTTTCAGTGGTTTCTAACCACACGCCCTGAGACAAGCGGCGTTTTTCTTCCAGAGTGATGAGACCCATGGAGTAATTTTGCTCAATTTCAGCGATTTGAGACTGGGCGGCCGCTACTATGCCGTCTTTTTGGGAGGAAATTATGCAGTCTGTAACACTAACCGACAAACCGGAGAGTGTGCCGGCCCAGAAGCCTAATGATTTGATGTCATCAATGAGCTGAGTGATTACTCCGACATCCTGAGCGTAGATTTGGAAGGCTTTATGAAAGAGCTGAGTAATGGTGGAGCGACGAACCGGTTCGTTGACATAGCGCAAAGGTTGGGGAAGAATGTTGTTGAAAATGAGTCGACCAACGGTAGTATCAATAATTTGACCATTAAGGGGGAACTTAATAGCTTGGCGGAGTTTGAGATGTCCAGTATGATAGGCGAGAACCGCTTCGTCGTAAGAAGAGAAAGCGCTGGGATAAGCTGGAGATCGGGAGTCAACTGAAGTAAGGAAATAGTTGCCGAGGGCCATTTCTTTGGTAGAGGGAATGGAAATAGGGGTACCATCGGCAGGTTTTCGGAGGTTATGCTGAGGAAGCATGAGGGATTCGACCTCGGTTATGGCTTGGGAACTTAGGGGGACATGAACGGCCATTTGGTCGCCATCAAAATCGGCGTTGAATCCCGAGCAAATACAAGGGTGGATTCTAATGGCCGACCCTTCGATAAGGAGAGGGTAGAAAGCTTGAATAGATAGCTTGTGCAGAGTGGGAGCGCGGTTTAACAGGACCGGGTGATTTCGGGTAATCTCCTCAAGAATATCGAAGACTTCGGGGGGGCGAGATTCCAGGAGATTTTTGGCGGATTTGACGTTTGGAGCCAAGCCTCTAACGATTAACTGGCGCAAGACAAAAGGTTTGAACATTTCCAGGGCCATGTCCTTGGGCAAGCCGCACTGGTGAAGTTTGAGTTCAGGTCCGACGACGATAACAGAGCGGCCAGAGTAATCGACGCGCTTGCCAAGCAGGTTTTGGCGGAATCTGCCTTGTTTGCCCCGCAGCATATCGGATAAGGATTTGGTATGAGCACCAATGGGAAGACGGTTGGTCCGTGAGGTGCGTTGACTAGAATCAATGAGAGCATCTACCGCTTCCTGGAGCATGCGTTTCTCATTTCGTAAAATAATTTCAGGGGCACCGAGGTCCATGAGATGTTTGAGACGGTTATTACGATTTATGACCCGACGATAGAGGTCGTTGAGATCGGAGGTGGCAAAGCGACCACCAGACAATTGGACCATTGGCCGGAGATCCGGAGGAATGACCGGGAGAATGCGCATAACCATCCAGGCGGGGTTGACTCCGGCTCTTTTTAGCCCATCAACGACTCGGAGACGTTTGGTGGCTTTGATGTGACGTTGTCCTGTAGCAGATGCTACTTCCTGACGAAGAGCGGCGGCGAGACTGCCCAAATCCAAATTAGAGATAACTTGCAAAATCGCTTCGGCTCCCATGGCCACTTCTAAGAAGTCGACGGCTTGATACTCGGAAAGTTTTAGGTGTTCGTCTTCGGTTAAAATACTAGTGACATGGAGAGTGCTGACAATATTTACCAGACGGTCATAAAGGCTACCTAAATTGGCAATTTCTGAAGCCTCTGCCTCCCGGCTGGACTGGATAAGGGCCTTGAATTTGAGACTGGCTTGTTCGAGAGCTAAGGCTTTGGCATCATCGGAGGGAAAGTTTTGGCTTTTGATCTGGGAAATTTGCTGATTAAGGGAGTTGTCTAGATCGCGAACTTTCTCCTGTGTGTCCGATTTAATAACGGCAGTTTTTTGGGTTAAATCTTTTTTCAACTTGTCAATGGCCGCAGTTTGAGATTTGATATCGATAGAAGTGACGATATATTGAGCAAAATAAATGACTGATTCGAGGGCTTTAGGAGAAACGTCGAGGAGAAGGCTTAAGCGGCTGGGGGCACCCTTGAAATACCAAACGTGAGCGACCGGACAGGCTAAGGAAATATGACCCATTCTTTCCCGACGAACGCGGGAGTGAGTAACTTCTACACCACACTTATCGCAAATGATACCTTTGTAGCGAATTCGTTTATACTTACCGCAATAACATTCCCAATCTTTGACTGGGCCAAAGATGCGTTCATCAAAAAGGCCGTCTTTTTCGGGCCGCAGGGTGCGGTAGTTAATTGTTTCCGGCTTGGTAATCTCGCCGTGCGACCAGAGTTTTATGGCATCCGGGGAAGCCAGTTTAATCTGAAGACTGTTAAAGTCGTATATGTTTTTGAATGAATCGAGATGATCGGTTGGGGTTTTAGTCATCTGAAACTGGTAGAGGGGTAGAGCTGATAACGGCATCGTCGGCTGGGGCGGAGGGAGGGGGGGTAAGTGGGTCATCTGCAGGTTTGACCTGTATTCCTAGTGGAGTAACCTGCAATCCAAGGGATTGGAGTTCCTTGACTAAGACATTAAAAGACTCCGGTACAGATGAGGTGGGAATATCGATACCTTTGACGATGGCTTCGAAGGCTTTGGCCCTGCCTACAACATCGTCTGACTTTATGGTGAGCATTTCCTGGAGAGTGTGGGCCGCTTTATGAGACTCCAGAGCCCAAACTTCCATTTCCCCCAGGCGTTGTCCACCCATTTGGGCTTTGCCCCCTAACGGCTGTTGAGTGACCAGTGAGTAAGGTCCGGTAGAGCGGGCGTGGGTCTTGTCCTCTACCATGTGGTGCAACTTGAGGATATAACCGATACCTACCACGGTCGGTTCCTCGTAGGGTAAACCGGTTTGGCCGTCGGTAAGGATAACTTTTCCAGATACGGGAAGACCGGCCTTTTTCATTTCGCTCGCGATTTGGTCTTCGGTGGTGGTTTCGAATACGGGAAAAGCACTTTTTTGTCCAGTCTTTTTAAGTGCCCAGCCCAAGCGAGCCTCGAGGAGCTGGCCTAAGTTCATACGGGCCAGGACTGATAGGGGAGAAATAATAATATCTACAGGGGTGCCATCCGGTAGATAGGGCATATCGCAGACCGGGACGATTTTGGAGATAACGCCTTTGTTTCCGTGGCGACCAGCCAATTTATCCCCGACGCTAATTTTCCTAATCTGAGCTACTTTGACTATTACCCGAATGTTGGTACCGGGAGGAAGCTCGTCGCCGACGTCGCGGCTTAGGACTTGGACATCGACAACGATTCCCCTTTCCCCGTGAGGCATTCGCAGTGAAGTGTCTCTGACATCGCGCGCTTTTTCACCAAATATGGCACGGAGCAAACGTTCCTCGGCAGACAGCTCCGTCTCGCCTTTGGGAGCTATTTTTCCAACCAAAATATCGTTTGGTCCAACCTCCGATCCGACGGTAACTATGCCTTGATGATCGAGGTTGGCGAGAAAAGTCTCTCCGATATTGGGGATGTCTCGGGTGAGTTCCTCTGGCCCGAGTTTGGTGTCTACAATATCGGCCTCGTACTCTTCGATATGGATCGAAGTAAGGACATCTTCTCTGACTAAGCGTTCGGAAATAACAATGGCGTCTTCGTAACCCAGGCCATTATAGGAGGCGTAAGCTATGATGAGGTTTTGGCCGAGGGCCAATTCTCCGTCTTGGGAGGCGGGGCCATCGATGAGAAGCTGACCCAGAGATACTTTTTGTCCCATGGAAACCGTCGGATGTTGATTGAAGCAAGAACTTTGGGAAGTACGTTTAAACTTGGTCAGATAGTAGGTTTCGACATCACCTTTAAGGACAATGTTTTCTGTATTGGCGGGTGGTGTGACAGGCTTAGAATCGAGTTTAACAGCTATCTTGGTAGCGTCGACGAAAGTAACCACTCCAGAATGCCGGGCGTAAACTGACCAGCCCATAGCCGCGGCGATTTCTTGCTCCATACCCGTACCCACTATCGGGCTTTGAGGCTTTAAAAGAGGGACGGCTTGGGTCTGCATGTTGGCTCCCATTAAAGCCCGGTTGGCGGCGTCGTTGGCCAAAAAGGGAATGAGGGAAGCTGAGGTGCCAACAATTTGGCGAGAAGCGGCGTCTACAAAGTCTACTTCTCTTATTGGGCCTTCTGTAAAAGTACCCTGATAGCGTACGGGGACCCAGATGTCTAGTATCCGACCTGTCAAATCTGTTTTGAGGTTACCGTGGGTGATGTGATAATTCGCCTCGTCATCGGCAGTGAGATAAACGATCTCGTCCGTTATTTGTGATTCTGACTTATGGTGGACAACTTTTCGATATGGCACTTCCAGGAAGCCAAATTTGTTGACCCGGGCACCGAGAGCCAGGTACGTCACCAAACCGATATTGGCGCCTTCCGGGGATCTAACGGGGTCGATGCGACCGTATTGACTGGAATTGACGTCGCGGATACTAAATGAAGCTCTCTCGCGAGTAATTCCGCCTCGCCCCATGACGGTGAGTCGGCGCAAATGGTCAATTTCGGAAAGGGGATTGGTTTGCTCCAATATCTGAGAAAGCTGGGAGCTCCTAAAGAATTCATTGATGGCGGCAATGACGGGACGGGCATTAACAAGGAGTGTCGGAGCAACTAGTTCCTCAGTGGAAACCAGGCTCATTTTTTCTTTAATGGCCCTTTCGAGACGCAAAAGGCCATCCCGAAAGGCGGTTTGGCACACCAGTTCTCCCACACAGCGGACACGGCGATTGCCCAAGTGATCGATGTCGTCGATCCGACCTTTGCCATTTTGTAGTCCAATGAGGTAAATGACCGTGGAAATCAGATCGTCGCGGGTGAGAACCAGCTGATCAGAGTTTAGTTCCAAACGCCCGTTTAGTTTATAACGACCGACCTGACCCAAATCATAGCGGCGGGGGTTGAAAAATAAGTCATAAATCAGACGTTGGGCGTTTTCTAAAACCACAGGTTCCCCGGGACGCATTTTTTTGTAGACTTCAATCAAAGCCTCCTCAGTGGTTTTAGTGAGGTCTTTGGCGAGGGTACTTTCGAGATAGTGATGATCGGGGTCGGAGTCGACAACAGAAAAAGTTTCCCGGAGTTTGGTCATATCAGACAAGCCGACGGCTTTGAGTAAGACGGTGACCAAAAATTTCCGGCGGCGATCGATACGCACGGAGATAACATCACCGCGGGAGATCTCAAACTCCAGCCAAGTGCCGCGAATCGGGCGAAGTTCAGCAGTGTGAAGCATTCTTCCAGAGGCGGCGTCGAGGTCCGCGCCAAAGTAAACGCCCGGGGAACGAACGATTTGATTGATAACTACCCTTTCTACACCGTTGACTATGAAGGTTCCCCGGTCGGTCATTTGAGGGATATCGCCCAGGAAAACTTCGCCGAGGCTGGTCTTTTGAGTTTGTTTATTGAGTAACTTTACTTTGACACGAAGAGGGATGGAATAAGTAAGGCCTTTTTGAAGAGCACCTTGAGGAGTGAGAGAGGGCTTGTCCAAAGAGTGGTCGGAAAATTCCAGCAGCCAATTTTTGCCGGTAAAGTCCTCTACTGGGGTAATCTCGGAAACGGCATCTTTAATGCCTGTTTCTAAAAACCACTTCCAGGAGTCCAATTGGATAGAGTTTAGATTAAGGGGAGGCAGTTGACCAGATGGTTTACCCCAGTATTGGCGTACAGAATGCATTGGTAGTATTTGAAACCTTAGGGACGCAAAAAAGCTAGGCGACCAGTGGCCGTCTAACCGAAAAAGTTAGTTTCTTATATCAGGGTTTGAGGTATTTGTCAATATTGGTTTGGTGCTCGTCAATAGTGGCGGCGTAACGGGTGACACCGTCGGTACCGGTGAGATAGTACCAGTAATCGCTGTATTGAGGGTGAAGCACGGAAGTAATTGCGGCCAGACCGGGATTGGCGATGGGAGCGGGAGGCAAACCGGGGGCAAGATAGGTGTTGTAAGGCGAAGGATATTTTGTGTCAAATATGGGTTCCCAAAATTTGAAATTTGAAATGCGTTCGCTTTGCGAGTAAATCTTGAAATTATCTGTATCTTGAGCGTATTGAACTGTGGCATCGACTTGAAGCGGCCAACCGGAGAGATAGCGTTTGAGCAAGATTCCGGCAATGGTGGGGCGATCGGCGTCAAGACGGGCCTCGCGCTCGACAAGGGAGGACAAGATGAGAGTCTGAGAGCCAGAAAGGCTGGGTAGTTCCCGGCCAAAAGGGATGGGGTAGGTTTGGTCTGGATAAACTTGGGTTTTTTTAAAAAAATTTGCTTCTAGTATGGCAATAATTTGAAAAACATCGGCTGAGGGCGGGATGAGATAAGTATCAGGGAAAAGACGGCCTTCCAGGGTGGCTGTTTGTTCCAAAAAATCGGCCAGGGGAAACATCGGTAAAGTATTTTTGAGACGAAGACCAATTTGTTCCCGACGCCAACCTTCCGGGAAAGTAACCCAAATGTCATTTGGCCCGGAAATGAGAGAGTTAATTAGAGTCGGGAGGTTGAAACCGGGAGAAAGATTATAGGAACCGGGGCGGATCTTTTGGTCCAGACCGGTAAATTTGAGATAAAACTTGGCTACAAGGGGAGACTTGATAAGGCGGTTGCGGTAAAGATTTGAGACGGTATCTGCGGCTGATTGGGAAAGCGGGACTATAAATTCGACTTGGGAGTCGGAATTCGGAGAGACCGGACCGAGTTGAGACATCCACCAAAAATAGGCAGTGAGAAATCCTGCTGAGGCCAATGAGATGGACAGAATAAATACAATTAGGGGCTTGTTCACACTTCCTCGAATAAGGCGCGGCGAAACTTTTTGCTCGAGTCGTCTTTGATAAAAATCCGCCCACACTTTTTACAGGTGACTTTGGACTGGCCGTTTTGGGTATCGACCTTGCCGGTGGAAAGGTCCGTGCCGCAACCTACACATCTCCCCTGGGAAAGAAGCCAAGCTTGGACCGGAGCGATGACGTTTTTGAACACTAGGGCCAATTTACAGTTTTTGGGGGTGAGAGTCAAGCCAGCTCTGCAAGATTATGGCGGCGGAGACGGAATGCTCCTTCTGTTTGCGCCTTTTTTGAGTGGTGTGCTGTAGATGGACGCGGGCATCATAAGAGGAAAGGGTCTCGTCGACAATTTCTAGTTTCGAATTTCTAATTTCTAAAGAATTAATAAAATTTTCAAAGGCTTTTTTGAGGCTTTTATCCGGGCGGCCGATGATTATTGTATCTATGTGGCGCTTATCGACTAACTTGTTAATTAATTTAAAGGCGCGGCTCGCGGGGAGGGTTGTGAGCGGCTCGGCCAGAGGCCCGGCGGCCACGGCCACACCGATATGTTTGATCCCATAATCCAGGCCCAAAAAACTCATGCATCTAGTTTACCAGCTCGGCCGTCGCTACGAAGCGGCGCCAGTAAGTGCCTAGAGGGACGCAGGTGATGAGGGTGAGCTGTTTTTGGGAATAATTTTGGGCTAGGACAGTAATATTGTCAGGTTTTACCGTCTGGGTATTTTTGACGACGTAATGAAAGACGGTTTGAGAATAAGTTACGTAAATGTCATCGCCGACTTTGATTTTTGGCAGAGGGTTAAAGATGGTTAAGGGATTTCGGGGATTGTAAAAGATCGGCAGAGAAGAATGACCGAAGACCACACTGTTTCCGAAAGCCCCCGGTAAGGCGGTGCCCGGATAATGAATTGGGCCGGTTTTTAGATCGGTGTCATTAATTCGGACGGAGAGGGAATCGATTTTCAGAGAGGGTAGGGAAAGAGAGAAGTCTGAAACCGGAGACGCCGAAGGAGAGGAAATTTGGGGGGAGGCTGTGAACCAACTGGCGGCCTGGGTAAGATCAGGGCCGTAAGGCAATATAGTTAATTTTGGCCTAGAGGCTGAAACCGCAGTAGGATCTATGAGCCGGGAGCGAATGTCAAACCAAAGAGAAAATTGAGAAGCGATTATGGGAAGGAGGACGGATATCATGATCCCGAATCCGATCGTAAGAAGAAAGAGGGAGAGGACCCGGCTGGTCATTGGGGACTAACCGAAACTGATATATGGGAAGGTAACCGCGGTAATACGAGGAGAAGCTTTGGAAGGGGGGGGCTAAATATGACATCCACATGTGAAACTCCAGGTAAGCTTTCTAAATATGTACTGGCGACTGGCAGGGATTTACCGGATACCGCTTGGGCAATTTGAGCTGAATCAAAACGGGGAAGGAGCGATGCTTTGGCCTGGGTTTGGATGGTGGCTTTGGTGGCAGAAGCCTTAAGCACAGAGAAGGTAAACTCAGGATCACCGCTAAATTCATAGCCTTCGGGAATCTGACTTTGAATTTGGCCTTTAACTAGAGCAAAAATGTCTGAACGGGAGACGGCTGTGGCGGAGGCACTCAAGGAAAGAGAGAGAGTGAGAGAGTCGGCGGCGTCACCTAATTTGTGGTCGAAGCTTTCGGTGGGGGTTTCTGTTTGGAGAGTCTCGGCGAGGAGAAGCTGATCGGGGGAGAGCTGGGAAGATAATTTGTCTTTGAGAGAGCTGTTGAGAGAAGAAGATAGTTGGGAGCGAAGTGACGAAATGTCATTTTTATCCACAGCCGCTACGGTGCGGCTGGAGCCGCCAGAAAATGCCGTTTCGTTGAGAGCTGAGATTTGAGTAACGGCAAAAGATGCGACTCGAAACGTGGTGCCGGCAGTGAGATTTGAATCTGAGCCAATTTGGGCGGCGGTGATTTTGGCAGGGGCTTTGCCTACCAGTAAATTTCCGGCGCTGCCACTGGCTGAGGCAACCGTGACGGACTCCATTAGGAGAAACTTGAGTCCGGAAGGAGTATTTATGGTGGTGCCGGCAGGAAAGGTTTTGGGGGTATCGAGAGCGTTGGAGATGGTAACTGAACCGGTGGCCTTGTCTCCAACCAGCAGCGTCCCGGTAGTATTGGTGGTCTGACTCCCGTCGACTGAAGCCGAAAGCTGAAGACTGGGAAGGATGGAGTTTTCCAGATCGGCAGAAGGACTGGCGGCATCGGCTACAAATTCAAACTGGGTGGTGAGGGTGCGGGGAGTTACCTGGAGCACAATTTTTGACTTGGGAAGATACCAGTATGCCAGGCCAAGACCGCCCAGGATGAGAATAAGGAAGAGAGAAACTAGGACTGGTCCCGGTGAAAAGGAAACTCTGGGAAATTTGAGTTTGAAATTCGGCAGGGGGGGGAGCTTGTTGCGCACAGGGGACGCTTCGGCGGGTGGATACGGATGAGGGCGGGGAGGCTGGGGTAAGGGTGCGGGTGAAGGGGGGTGGCTGGGAGGATAAAAACCTAAGTCGGCGGACGGGGGTTCGACGGGGGCGGTTTCTTCTTGGTCAGGCAGCAAGCCGCTGGCTTTGGCCACTTCTGCCCCCCCAGATAGGGCTATAGCTCTGACAGTAAAATCCGGAGGGAGGACTTCGATTTTGGGAAAGTGAAGAAATGGTAGACGATTTTGGGGGGCTTGCCAGGGATGAGTTAAAAGCTGTTGCTTAATGTTTTCCAAATGAAGGCCGGAGTCGTAAAGCAGCATGCGCGAGGGAAACATGTCGATGTGAGTAAATCGGGATAAGCCTTCCAGGACATCAGCCGCGGGATGGGGACTTCTGGAGACTTCGTGAATGCCAATTATTTTGCCCAGACGGACCAGCGTCACTTCGACAAAATTGGACCAGAAGCCCAGGCAGATGGCCGTGGGAGGAACGCCCTCGGAATGGGCCAGAAATCTAACCACGGCTTCGGGGGTAACGACGTAACCCACGGGGCGGAGAGAAAGCTTTTGAGAAATTATTTTTAAAAATTGCAGACGGGAAGGGCTGATTTTGTCAGCCTCTATCCAGTCGGGCGGGAGGCCGAAGATTACTTTGTCCGGGCTTATTTTACCCTGAGGATCGAGCTTGGAGAGACAGTCGGTAAGAGAGGCGTCTGAGGCGGTCACGAGACTATCGGGGGTGGCGTCGTCCCAGTCGGAGCTGGCACCGACGGAGAGAACTTGGGTTTTGTCGTTGATTACCGACCAAACGGCACTCTTGACGACGCCGTGCGATATTTCCAAAGCAAGAAAGTATTCGCGGGAGGTAGCCTTATGACTATCTTCTTTTTTCTGCTTGAGAAATGGCAGGTGAAAGTTGGGCATAGATACGTCTGATGCCGGAACCGGCAGACTCTTCTTTGGTTATCTTAATACCTCCAATCTCGGCTGTCGAATTGACGTGGGGCCCGCCACAAAGTTCCTGGGAAAAATCGCCTATCTGATAAACTGAAGTAACATCAGGATAACGTTCGGGAAAGAAGGCCAGAACTCCATCGGCCAAGGCCTGGGATTTGGGCAAAACGCGCTTGGTTACGGGGATGTCCTCGATTATTTTTTGATTGACTAAGGTTTCGATTTTTTCTATTTCGTCAGCCGATAATTTTGAGGAATGGGAGAAATCGAAGCGCAGTCTAGCGCTGGTGATATTGCTACCCTTCTGCTGGACGTGGGGGCCTAATACTTGGCGCAGGGCGGCGTGCAGGAGATGGGTGGCGGTATGATATTTGGTCGTAATTTCTGACTGGTCCTGTAATCCGCCCCGGAACATGCCTTTACTGGCGGTGCGAGAGAGGTCCTGATGCAATTCTCCCATTTTTGTAATTGCTTTTTCGATATCTTCTTTAACAAGATTCGCTTTTACCCAATCATTAACTACGTTCATGGAGTAATCCGGGGGTAACCCGTACGACGCCGATCCATAAAAAACTGCTGTTCCTGCTGCAATGCTAGGTAACGACTGGAATGATCCAACCTTCGTGAGAAATGTGTCAGTGTCAATTTTCAATGGCCCCAAATTATGATCGAGGAGAAAACGTGCATCATCATTATTATTAAGGGGGTATTTTTTGGGATACTTGGAAATAAACTCAGGTAAATTTCTTTTGAGAGTGTCGGTAAATTTTATTAGCTCAAAATTTACCACATTAGAAATGTTTTCGTGATGTTCGTGCAATTCGGGATAGAACCGAGACATTACTTCTATAATTGAGTTGACTATGGTTTTTGCAGCTGTTTCAGAACTAATCCCCAGCTCTGCAAGTTGGTAAGCAGCTCTGCGGAGTAATCTTCTCAAAACGTAACCCTGTTCTTTATTTGAAGGTTGAACACCGTCGGAAATAATAAATACAGCAGCTCTGAGGTGATCGGCAATGATGCGAAATGGTCTTTCGTGCTCTTCGTAACTTTTACCTACAACTCTTTCAATAGATTTAATTATTGGTTGCCAGAGGTCGGTAAGATAATTGTCGTCAAAACCATTGAGAACTGCAGAAGTTCGTTCCAGGCCCATGCCGGTATCGACGTTGGGCTGGGGCAATTTTTCGAATTTGCCATCCGCCGTTTTGTTGTATTGCATAAACACGTCATTCCAAATTTCACAAAACCGACCGCAATTGTCTCCTGGTTGACAATTAGGTCCACATGGTTTCTGAGTAGTGTCGTAGTACATCTCCGTATCAGGACCACAAGGTCCGGTCTGGCCCGCTGGGCCCCACCAGTTATCTTTTTTGCCGAAAAAATAAATACGATCCCGGGGAATACCAACCTCTTTCCAAATTGCCGCCGATTCTTCATCTTTGGAAGCATCGGCGTCGCCGGCAAAGCAACTGATATACAGACGGTGCGGATCGATATTTAGCTCTTGCGTCAGAAATTCATACGACCAACTAATGGCTTCTTTTTTAAAGTAATCGCCCAGAGACCAATTGCCTAACATTTCAAAGAATGTGTGATGGAAAGTATCCCCTACTTCATCAATATCATCGGTGCGAAGACATTTTTGATAGTCTACCAGACGCTTACCCAAAGGATGGGGTTGGCCCAGTAGATAGGGTACGAGCGGGTGCATGCCGGCGGTAGTGAACAACACGGTGGGGTCGTTTTCGGGGACGAGGGGGGCAGAGGGAATGATTTTGTGTCCCCTCCTCTCAAAAAACTCCAGATACTTCTGTCTTATTTCGTTAGCTGAAATCATTTCATCATTTTATCTGCTGTATTATACTTTAAGCAAATGAGGCTCTGGATCATTATTGTATTGTTAACTTCCGGATTGGCACTTTTATTTACTCCAATTCCTTATATTATCCAAGAGCAAGTTCTTTGCCAACCTTGCGATCCTACTGTCCCCCGCTCTCAATGTCCTAAGTGTCCACAAAAGGGAGATATAGAATGGAAACCATCGCTGGTTCGCATGATTTGGGGTCGACTATCTAAATTTGACCAAAAAGGCGAGGTGGAACTTACACCTACCAATGGTAAAAAGAGTTGCAACTACAATGGAGTCGTCTATAAAGATGGAGATGGGTTTGAAGCCGGAGACGGCTGTAATGTTTGTTCGTGTGATGATGGACGTGTGCCCTGTACGTTAATAGCTTGTTAATAAAGATATCAGATACTTCTATTCTGAGGCGGGATTTTTGCAATTTATCAACGATCGTTAAAATATTGCAAAGGGCTACGAAGAATGAAGGGGGATGCCGGAGCGGCGGAAGAAGTGACGGACGCGGCTCATGCGGGACTCGGGGATGACTCGATCGGGAGTGGAGTCGATAATTTCGTCCTGGGTCTTGTCCACTAAATCTTTGACTTCGGTAAAAAATTCGTTGACGGCAGTAATTGGTTTGGCGGCGGTATTAGAAAGTGTCTGTGTGTTGTCCAATATCCGATTTAGGCGTTTGAGGGTTAAGCGGAATTCATGGAGAATATGGAATATTTGAATGGAGGCAAAAGTGACCAATAGGGTAAGAGTGGTAATGACGAGAGTGAGTAAAAATTGAACAAAGAGAGGCATGGTGAGGAAAAGGTTAAATCGTTTAGTTGCCGGTTGTCAAGATAACACTCCTGGTCAGAGTAGTGCTCTTTCCGGATTTGCCGGAAGCGGTAATGGTGATTAAGTTTTCCCCAAGAACCAAGGGGATGCGGAAAGAGAAATGTCCACCGTTGTCTAAAGAGATTAGCTGGTTGTTTACGTAGAGAGCGGCTTCGGGGTCGGTAAGGCCCGTGACTTCCATGTTGTCTGAAGTAGTTGATGTAAGGTCGGCCGGCGCGGTGATAGTTAGACTGGGCGGACCGGTTAGGAGGCGATATTGATAGATTAAATACGCTCCAAACAAGAAAAAGACACATACCAGAGCTGCAATGACTGTGGTTTTTGGGGTCCAGAAGTTGGGTTTTTGGGCGGGCTGGGCTAGGCCCCGAGGAACGATGTGGCCAGCGGATGTCTCGATAAAATCCCGACGAAAGACGGCCAGAATTGTTTCGGGTTTGAGATCCAAAATCTTAGCATAATTTCTGATGAAACCGCGAGCGACGGTTGATGGAAGGCGCGAATAGTCATCGGCTTCAATGGAGAGTAAAAAATTGGGGCGGATTTTAGTGATGCGGGAGATATCCTCGATTTCGAGTTTTTTTGCCAGTCTAGCTGATTGCAATATCTGTCCGGCAGTTTTCATACGACACCTATTGTTCGACTGATTGCTGGGAGAGGAAGGAGTCGACGTCGGTAATTAGAATATCGCGGGGCTTGGCGCCATCGGTGGGGCCGATGACACCGGCCTGGTGGAGTTCGTCAAGTATTCGAGCGGCCCGGGCGTAACCGATACTAAGTTTGCGCTGTAAAAATGAGGCGGAAGCGTTTTGGTGTTGGACAATAAGACGAAAGGCATCTGCAAACAATGCGTCGCGGTCTTCACCATTGGGAGAAATAAAAGCCGATCCTTTGGAAGAGCCCATTCGACCTCCGGCTCGGCTGGTAATGGGCATGGTAGTTACTTCTTCAGTGTAGTGGGGCGCAACGCCTTGTTTTTTGAGATAGTCGATGAGCTGATGGATTTCTTTGTCAGATATAAATGCTCCCTGAATGCGAATGGGTTTCGCTTGGTCCGGCGGAACGTAAAGCATGTCTCCTTTGCCTAAAAGTTTTTCGGCGCCGGGGCTGTCGATGATCACCCGAGAGTCGATCATGGATGAGACCGCAAAAGCAATACGGGTGGGGATATTGGCTTTGATCAGGCCGGTAATTACGTCGACCGAGGGGCGCTGAGTGGCAATAATCAAGTGGATACCAGTAGCCCTAGCCATCTGGGCGATTCTGGTAATGGCGTCTTCCACCTCGACTGGGGCAAACAGCATGATATCGGCGAGCTCGTCTACAAAAATCATAATGTAAGGCAAGGCTTGAAAGCCGGAAAGCTCATTGTAGGCTTCCAGATTTCTGACACCGACTTCGGCAAACAGCTTGTAACGACGATCCATTTCGGACATGGCCCATTTGAGAGCCGAGAGAACTTTGTCCGGTTCGACTATGACCGGAGTCAACAAATGGGGAATGCCGTTGAAGCCGGTAAGTTCCACGCGTTTGGGATCGATCATAATAAGATTGAGCTCCTGAGGGCTAGTGCGAAACAGAAGCGAAGCTATAAAAGCATTTATGCAAACCGATTTGCCGGATCCGGTGCTGCCGGCTATTAAGATATGGGGCATGCGGGCGATATCCCCAACTATGGGAGATCCGGAAACGTCCAGGCCTAAGGCCACGGCAATTTTGCTTTTGTGATGCTTGAGGGCGTCTGATTCTAATATTTTTCGAAGGGAGACAAACTCTGGAGCACGATTGGGTAATTCTATGCCGACTAGAGAGCGGCCAGGAATGGGGGCCTCGATACGGATTTGGCCGGTGGGGGCGGCAAGAGCCAGCGCAAGGTCTGATCCCAGAGCCGAAATTTTGGAGAGTTTGGTACCTATGGCTACTTCCAGGGCGTATTGGGTCACGGCCGGGCCATAATTAATCTCTATCACTTTGGCGGTAATACCAAAGGCCTCGAGGGTTTTTTCAATAATGGCGGCGTTGGTCCGGGGATCGCCTCGATCGGCTTTGCCAGAGATACTTTCGGATAAAAGCGAGAGGGGGGGATAATGCCAGGGCTGGTCGGCGGCGCCTGCGGGGGTAGTGGGCTGGGGTCGGTTGCTAGCCTGGGGAAGTTTGAGCTGTTTGGGAGATTCCTTACCGGGTAATACGGCAGGAGCGTTTACCATGCCACCAATTTTGGGGACTTTTTCGAGGGACCTTTCAGCTGTTTTAAAACGGGAGGCCAATGAAAAAAGCGCACGGAATAGGCTAATTACCCAATTGAGCGCTTCTTCGAAGGGGACATTGAACATGACGATGAAGCCGATGCCGAGGCCGGCGAGTAAGAAGAGCGCCGTACCGGCCGGAGAAAGAAGGGTAGACGAATTTTGCCAGAGCAGCAGCCCAAGGCCTCCGGTATGAACTAAGCCCATTAATGAGATCAAGATGATCAGGCTGCCAAGAAGGGTGTTGGGTTCGGCGAGTGAAGATTTGATTTTGGTGAGCATTAGGCCACCAATTAAAAAAGGGAACGGCAGAAAAAAAGATGTAAAAAGGCCGAAATTTTCAACCAGAAAGTTATTAAGGCGAAGTAAGGGAAGACTGCCTTTGGTAAATGAAATCCAAATGATTCCCGATATGGCAAAAAGAACAATGGCGGTGGCTGAGTAAATTGTAGATTGCTTGAGCCGGACTTGAAACTTCTTACGGCCGAGCAGAGACCGGTGCTTGCGCATGGGGTGATTATACCTCAATAACTACGGGCAGAATCATGGGGCGACGACGGGTGCGATCGAAGAAGAAACGTTCTAAAACGTCGACTAATATCTGACGGGTATGACGATCGGAGTCAATATGTCCCTTGGGTTTCCCAAATGCCGACTTGGCTTGGGAGATGGCCTCTTTGAGAATATTGCCGTTGTATTTGTCGAAAACAAATCCGCGGCTGATAAGTTCGAGGTCGATGAGCTTGCCTGTATTGTTTTGGTCGACCTGAGCGACGGCTACGACTATCCCCTCCTCCGCTAAATGCTGACGATCACGAAGAACGACGTGGCCGACGTCTCCAATTCCCAGGCCGTCTACCATGACATTTTTGATATCGGTGAGGGGGCCAAGTTTTACACCAGTGGAAGAGACTTCCAGAGTTTGATTGTAGGAAGGTAAGAGGATTTTATCCGGGGAAAAACCCATGGTTTGAGCCAGGAGTGAGTACTGAACCATATGGCGATAAGTTCCGCCGATAGGCAGGAGATATTTGGGGTGGGTAAGGGTCATCATTAAAAGCAGGTCTTGGCGGGAACCGTGACCGGAGACATGCAGATCGTCGGTGATATTTGAATAGATGACGGTGGCTCCAAGTCGGGAGAGAGTATCGATGAGTGACTGCACCGCAGATTCACTGCCGGGAATGTAATCCGAGGAAAAAACGACTTTATCTCCTGGAAGGATTTTGACGTCCTTATTGTCCTCGGTGGCCAGACGTTCCAGAGCCGAGCCGGCTTGAGCCTGGGAGCCGGCAACCAGCAGACAAACGTTTTTGGGGGGAAGCTTTTTGACGTCTTTGGGTTCGATAATAATCGATGAGGGAAGCTGGAGATAACCCAGACGGGAGGCGACAGAAATATTGCGACTTATGGATTTGCCCAAGATACAAACGCGGCGGCCGTGGCGAAGGGCGGCTTCGGCGGCTTGGCGCCAGCGACTAATGTTGCTGCCCATAGTGGTGACGATAAATTTTCCCTGACAATGAGAAATTTCCCGCTCAAACATTTCCTCAAGTGATTTTTCCGATGGGGTGTACCCGCGCCGCTCGCTGCCAAGTGAATCTGACAAGAGAAGGTCTATGCCTGAGTTTCCGGCGGCGGCAATCCGACCCACATCCGAGGGAACACCGTCTACGGGGGTAAAATCAAATTTGAAGTCGCTGCCGTGGTAGATAGTGTTTTGGGGAGTTTTGATTATCAAATTTGTGGCGTCGGGGATTGAGTGAGTTACGCGCACTGATTCGACGGTAAACTGGCCTAAACGTATGGGCTCTCCAGGAATAAGTATTTGGACCTGCTTGGGTATGCCTTGATATTCCGCCAGCTTTTCCATGATCAAATTTGCAGTTAGTTTGCTGCCATATATGGGAATGTTGCCGATTTGGGGAAGAATATAGGGCAGAGCTCCGGTGTGGTCCTCGTGGCCGTGAGTAATTACCAGGCCGCGGATTTTTCCCAAGCGGGGGCGCAGGTAAGATACGTCGGGAATAAGGATGTCTACTCCAAGCATTTCTTCGGAAGGAAAGCCCATGCCGCAGTCGACTATTAAAATATCCTGGCCGTATTCGTAAACGAACATGTTGGATGTTACCCGGCCGAAGCCGCCGAGAGATAAAATACGCAGTATCTCGCCGGGTGGGTTTTTTTGCTGGAATTTCATATCAAAACAGACTGGCCTGGAGTGGTTGAGAAGGCTGGGATTGTAAATCTTTGGGAGGAGAGGCGGGGTCGAGCAGGTTCTTTAGTTTATTAAAGTCCTGTTTGAATTCATTCAAGGTGCCTGTGCCTCTGAGGGCGGCGGCGGGATGGTACATGGGAAAAATTATAAACTTATTTCCCTGGAAAGTGACAAAACGAGGCTGGCCGTGGACACGAGAGATGGTCACGCCGGGAATAAATTTGGCCATACTGAATCGGCCGAGAGTGCAAATAATTTTGGGTTGAATAACATTAATTTGGCGGTCAAGCCAGTCGCGGCAAGTTTCTATTTCAATGTCGTTTGGATCGCGGTTGTCCGGCGGGCGAAATTTGACGATATTGGTTATAAAAACTTCTTCCGGCTGGATGCTGGTGGTTTCGGTGAGAGTCTTGCGCATTAATTGCCCGGATTGACCGACGAAAGGCCGACCAGTGGAGTCTTCCACTTGGCCAGGAGCCTCGCCGATAAACATAATCTGGGCGTCGGGGTGACCTTCGCCTGGAACGGCGTGAGTGGCGTTTCGGGCGATGTCCAAGCCTTGGAAACTTTTAATCTCTTGGGCAATTTTATTTAGTTCCTCAATTTTTTGCTGGGTGGTCATTTGAGTCTGGTGATTAACCCGTTTTTCTGCTCTTCCACTAATACCTGTTCAAGAGGAGTGTTGGTGTAAACGAGTTCTTGGCCTAGATTGTTGAACTTGACAATCAAGCTCCGGTGATGGCCGTTGTCGTGAAACTCGGGCAATATGTTTTTAGCAACTAAAGCAGATTTGACGGAATCCAAATCGGGAACTAAAAATTCAACGTGTTCCAATCCGACGACACCGGTCCCGACTTTGGATGGTCTGGGTTCGAGTATCTCCAAAAAATTGGTTTGGCTGAAACCTGGCAGAGTGATCGGGGTGATGAGCTTTCCGGTACAGATTCTGCGATTATTGAGGTTGACATATTGGGCACTTGAGAGCATTTTCAAGAGCTGGGGGAGTTGAGCATCATAGTCGGCCGAATCGGCGACCTTAATCGCCAAGTGATCAGCTGACTGGGGATGGTCAAGATCGTGCGACTCCAGAAATTGGCTAAGAGATTGGGTGTAGTTGTTGGCGGCTGATTGAATGGAGTCGAGATTAAATAGCATGCGCAGAATTGATGGAAAAATCTTTAAGTTCTTGGGCTATCAGGTCGACTAGACTGGGAGTAATATGCTCGAGACGCAGTGCTGGAGCACGAGTTTGGATTTGTCGTTCCATAAGCTGGAGGGCGCTCGCGCGGAGGGCGAATTTCCGGTCGGACCCGGCTTTTGGTCCATGGTTGGCCTTGTGACGCTTCCGGTCTCCGTGGATTCTAGTCTTGAGCCCGACGTAACCGTCTGGAGAAATGCAGGAGTCGGCATAGGCGACTATTTGACGACCGGGATCGGCGGAATGCAAATTTTGGGAAGCCTTGGCAAAACCCACCCAGCCGGCAAGATATGCCGCTCGCTGTGAGACCCCTAGTTCAGAGATAATCCGGGGTGTGGCGAGATGTTCATCGGAGCCATACCGCTGAACCACATCACTTTGGACCGACTGCCAGTAAGCTGTTCCCTGCGGCTGCCAAAGATCTGGGAAATAATCCAAGTCGAATTTAACCATAGCGCCCATGTCATGAAGGCCGGCGGCGGTGATCCTGTCTCCGGATTCAACATCGGGTGTAAAAACAGAATCATGAGTAATCAGGTAGACGAGAGCGGCCACACGGAGCTGGTGGAGGATAAGATGTGGCGGCAAATGGTATTTTTCGTAGGCTTCGGCGAAAGTCATGTGGTTTTAGTAGGTGGGGAGGAATTGTTTGATATTGTTTCCCGTGACTTGTATTTGGCTGGTGTGGCCTTCGACCAGGAGTTTAGCGGTTTTTCTAACTATGCCTTCGATGGTCCGCTCGAGAGTACGAATGCCGGAGTCAAACCCTAGGGGGCGGGTGATTTTGGGCCAGACCGATTCGTCGATAACCAGAGCATTTGGGGGTAATCCGGCGTTTTTTATGGTCCGAGGCAAGACATAATTTTTGGCAATCATAATTTTTTCCTCATCAGTGTAAGAGGGCATCATCAGCGGCTCGAGCCGGTCCATAACTGCGGTGGCGATGTTGGCCGTATTGTTGGATGTAGTTATAAAAAGAGCTTGAGACAGGTCAAACGGGTAATCGATGTAATGATCGACGAATGTCGAATTTTGGTTGGGGTCCAAGAGTTCCACTAGGACACCCATTATTTCCCCTTGGGCTGATGGGGCTACTCTATCGATCTCATCTAATAAGATAACCGGGTTTTTGGATCCGGCGCGCTGGAGGTTCTTTATGATCTGGCCCGGCTCGGCTTCGGGATGGACACGAGATTGGCCGCGAAGATCGAGGGCGGAACTCATGCCGCCGAAGGGGATACGGACAAATCTGCGCTCCAGGGTGGCGGCGATACTTTCCGCCAGAGTCGTCTTACCGGTTCCGACCAGGCCTACCAAAAGTAAAATAGGGGCGTGGTAGCCGGACTTATTTTTTTGGTTGAGAATAAGAACGGACATATATTCTAAAATGCGCTGTTTGAGGTCTTCAAGGCCGTAATGGTGCGAGTCTAAAACTTGGCGGGCGTGCTGGAGATCTAAGTTATCTTGGGTGGTAAATACCCATGGTAGGCGAGTTATCCAGTCGATGTAACGAGAAATTTCCTCAAACTCCACGCTGTAGCTTCCATGTTGAGCCTGGCGGGAAAGCTGGCTGATCATGGCGTTGACTTTGGAACGCAAGTCAGCTGGGAGATCGGCCGAATCGACCTGAGTCTGTAATTTTTGAATATCTGAAGTTAAGGAGTCGGTCACGGCCTTATGATATCACTAAAAGCGGCGGCTCCCCACCGAGGGGCGACGGCGGTCGGGACCCCTGCTAGAAAGCGGGGCGGAGAAAGGGCCGGAGGAACGGGGGGGGTGAGCTTTTACTATGGGGCTACCTGATTCGTCGAAAAGCATGCTGAGGGCGATTTTGCCCTGGGGATCGACCTCGGTGACCCAGACCCGGACCACTTGACCAACATGGACCATTTGATTGGGATCGGAGACAAAGCCCTGGGCCATTTGAGAAACGTGGACCAGGCCGTCTTTACCGGGAAGGATAGTGACGAAAGCGCCAAAGGGCTGGATTCGGGCGACTGTGCCTTCATAAATTTCCCCGGCTGCGACTTCTTTGGTCATGGCTTGAAGATAGGAGAGAACGTGGCCCACTCCCGCCGAATCAGTGCCGGAGACAAAAACAGAGCCGTCATCCCTAACGTCGATATCGGTCTGGGTATCGGCCATGAGTTTTTTGATGTTTTTGCCACCCGGACCGATGAGCTCGCCAATTTTGTCCACGGGGATGGTTGCGGTGCTAATTTTGGGGGCATATGATGATAACTCGGGTCTGGAATGGGGTAGAACCTTGAGCATCGCGTCGAGGATCTGCAGCCGGGCGGTTTTGGCACGCTCCAGCGCGCCTTTGCAAATGTCGAGGGTGAGTCCCGGGACTTTAACATCCAGCTGGATGGCGGTGATGCCCTTGGTTGTGCCGGCGACTTTGAAATCCATGTCGGTGTAGTGATCCTCTAAACCGATGATGTCGGTTAATAGTTTGTAGCTGTTAGCTTTTAGGGGGTAGTCGTCGGGCGTGACCAAGCCTGTGGAGATGCCGGCAACCGGGGCCAAAATGGGAACACCGGCGTCCATCAGAGACAAAGTTGAGCCGCAAGTGGAGGCCATGCTGGTCGAGCCATTGGAACTTAAAATCTCGGAGACAAGGCGGATGGCATAAGGGAACTGAGTTTCGGGAGGAATAACCGGAGCCAAGGCACGTTCGGCCAGAGCACCGTGACCGATTTCCCGACGTTTGGGGGCGCCGACTCGACCTGTCTCACCAGTGGAGAAAGGGGGGAAATTATAATGGTGAATGTAGCGCTTAATGGCTTCGCCTTCGGCTGATTCCAAAGTCTGACTAAGAGAGGGGGCGCCAAGCGTTGACACAGTCAGGGCTTGGGTTTGGCCGCGCTGGAAAATGGCCGAGCCATGAACACGCGGGAGAACCCCGACTTCGACGTGCAGAGGACGGATCTCATCTAACTTCCGGCCGTCAGGACGGAGAGATTTCTCCAGCAAATTGCGGCGAATGGTCTTTTTTATTTGAGCTTCAATAATAGCCGGGACGTCTTTTTTTTGTTTTTCATCCAGATTTTCAGATACAGAAGCGATGATGGATTCCACGCTACTGCCTTCCTTGAGACTGGCTGAGGTGATAAATTCGTCGATGAGTTTTTGGGCAGACGACTCTACTTGAGAAACCAATGACGGGTCGAGCTGTTTTTCTTTAACCGGGAGTTTGGTTTTTCCAACTTCGGCGACCAGTTCATTGATGCAAGATACAATTTTTTTGTTCTCGGAGAGGCCTTGGGTGATCCCGGCTATGACTTGATCTTCGGGGATTTGGTTGGCGCCGGCCTCGATCATGGGTATTAAATCAGAAGTGCTGGAAACTACTAAATCAAGGTCGACTCCTTCGCGATTGCCGTTTTGGGGATTGGTGATTATTTGGCCGTCGGTAAGGCCGATTCTTACGGCTCCCACCGGCCCCGACCAGGGAACCGGAGAAGCGGCGATTGCGGCAGAGACGGCATTTATTCCCAGAACGTCGGTGTCGTTGTCGATGTCGGTTGCCAAAACCATGACGATGACCTGGACTTCATTTCTAAACCAAGCCGGAAAAAGGGGGCGAATGGACCGATCGATGAGACGGGAAGATAGGGCTTCCTCATCGGTATTTCGCTCACGCTTAATCCAACGGCTGCCTTTGATGCGTCCGCCTGAATAAAGGCGTTCCTGATATTCAACGGACAGGGGGAAGTGATCCTTTTTGTTGTCCTCCGACCCGACGGTTACGGCGGCTAAGACGACGGAATCTCCATAGCGAGCGAGGACCGCACTGGCGGCTTGCTCGGCCACTCGACCGACTTCGAAACTCAATGTCCGACCGGAAATATTTACTGATTTGGTAACAATTTTCATCCTAATCCCGAAGCTCTTCCAGAAGTCTGAAGAGAGAACTGCACGCTCTTCGCACCTCTTGAACAGCTTCGATATATTGATATTTTAACTTATAAAACTAGAAATTTCTAGTTGGGATTATTTTAACCCAAGCTTTTTTGTTAAGGCCTGGTAGCGTTTGAGGTCTTTCTTTTGAATGTAGTGCAGGAGACGACGGCGTTTGGAAACCATACTGATCAGACCCCTTCGGGAATGATTGTCTTTTTTGTGCTGTTTTAAATGCTCGGTTAATTTGTTGATCTTTTCGGTAAGCAAGGCCACCTGGACTTCGGGCGAGCCGGTGTCCCCCTTGGCTTGGGCGAATTGTTCAATGATATTTTGTTTGGAGGAAGTATCGAGAGCCATAAAAAACATTAAAATAACAAGAGATAGGGCGAAAGTGAGAGCAGCAATCTGTCAAACTTTCGTTAGTTTCTCTTGAATTGGTTGCATTATAGCACAGGTATTTATTGCAACATGGGGCCGCGATAGACTTTGGGGGCCATCCAGTCGTCAGGAGGACCTTTGATCTCGGCTACGGACTCGGCAGTACCGGGAGAAGCGGGAATCGAGCCTGAGGGAAAGTCGGCGGCCGAGATTTGATCGGCGTGACGGCGGGCGCCAGATTTTATGAGTCTGGCGGCGGTTTCAAAAGCCGAAGCGGAAATTTCGGGGTGCTGGAAATTTTGAGTAGCCCGTTCAAGACCGGCCAAAAGGTTGGTGGCGGCGTCGGCGGGCAGGGGGAGAGATAAAGATTCAATGAGATAGACTACTAACTCCGACAGAGAGAGTGCCAGGGGATCATAAACCTGATGGGGAGTGTAATTTTGAGCCGGTAAATTACGGGTCAGAGAGACCATTTTTTCCGAGGCTCGAAAGGCTTCTTTGCCTTGTTCATAGATATGGCCTAAATCGGTCAAGCTGTCCACATCGACAAGCATGATGGCGTCGGCGTGGTGAGAGCCGGAAATAAATTTGAGCCGCCGGTGATCGAGTGTGGGGGCGGATTGTTTGGGGGTGACAACTAAACGGAGTTCTCCGGCCTCAATGTTGTAGGTGACTTTGTCCACGTGCTCAGTCTGCTCGGGAAAAGCAATTATCAGGTCACGGCCTCCGAACATTGAGGTGACAGTATCGATGCCGATGAGACGATTAAATTCGACAATGATGGGGTCGGGGCAAGCGACAAGGGTGGACTTACCGACGGCATCGAAACTGAGTTTGAGAGCGAGGATGGCGGATACGGCATCGTAGGAAGGATGAGCGGGTAAAAGCAGGGCCACAGATTGAGAAGAGGACAAAAGAGAGCGAATAGAGGAAACATCCGGCCGAGCCATATATTCTATAGGTTACTGGAGGGCTATTATACTGTCGCCAATTTTAAAGTCAAGATATGGGCTGAAGACGGCCCCAAATTCCTGTTGGGATTTGGCAACTATAAGATCGTTTTTACCGGATTTGAGAGATTTAATTCGAGTTTCGCCGATGATAGAATCCCCGCGGAGAAGACGGATTTTGTGGCTTTTTGAAATTTCGCCTTCTAGGACGCGAAGTCCCGCCACCCTATCTTGACCTATTTTGAATTCGGCAATAATTTGGGCCTGGGCCAGGAAGACCTCGACAGTGACTTTGGTAAGCTGGTTAAGCTCGTCAAGAAGCTCGTAAATAATTTTGTGAGAATATATCCGGATACGCTCAATTTCGGCTAATTTGGCGACCGATGAGGGGACTTTGACGTTGAAGGCAAAAATCGAAGCCGAACCGGTTTTGGCAAATTCCACGTCGGATTCACCGACATCTCCGGTACCGGAAGAAAGAACAGAGACGGCGGGAGGGAGAGAAGAGGCGATAGCCTCGAGGGAACCGGCGGTGTCAGTTTTAAGGATGAGGTTGAATTTTTTGTCGTTAGTGGTGTTTGGGGGCGCTTCACTGGGCTTGGGGTGACTGGGGACACTAGGAGCACTGGCTAGAATTGATCCAACCTCAGGAACGGCGCTCAGACCCAATATTTCGACCGGTTGGCTCGGAAGCGCAGATTTGAGTAACTCGCCATCAGGTCCGGTGAGGGCGCGGGCCTTGCCGACGGGTTCACCCGAGTACAACTGGCTACCAAGATGCAGTGTGCCGTTTTTGACAATGACCGTGGCCAGAAGTCCTTTTTGGGAATCAAGATGAGTCTCTAGAACAACCGCCTGAAGAGGAGAGTCGGGATCGGCTTGGGGAGGGTGGAGCTCGGAGAGAAGAGAAATAATTTCTAAAAGGTCAGGGATGCCGGAGCCGGTTTTGGCGGAAATGGGGACACAAGGGACAGGGCCGCCGAAATCTTCGACGACGACCCCAATGTCTGTGAGCTGAGTTTTAACTTTATCGAGATTGGCCGAGGGGAGATCCGATTTATTAATGGCGACAATGAAGGGGATTTGGGCCTGGTTGATGTATTCAACGGACTGCTTGGTTTGGGGCATAACTCCGTCATCGGCGGCGACAACAAGAACGGCAATATCGGCGATTTGACTGCCGCGGGAGCGCATGGCAGAAAAGGCGGCGTGGCCGGGGGTATCGATAAATGTTAGCTTTCGGCTGTTAGCAGTTAGCTGGAAAGAACGGATGGTTTGGGTGATTCCCCCCGCCTCACGAGAGGCAATACTGGTCTGGCGTAAAAAGTCCAAAAGAGTGGTTTTGCCATGATCGACATGGCCCAAGATTACAACAATTGGGGGTCTGGTCTGCAACATATTTTTTAAATGGCCGAATAAATCTATTGGTCATTGATGGCTGGCGACTTGTCATCGGTAGATGAGCTGTCTTCTTTGCGTTCGGATGTTCCCTTTTCTGGTCTGATATCAATGTGAAGGTTGACGAGGCGGCCAGCAAGTTTGGCATTTTGACCCTCGCGACCGATAGCCAAAGACAATTGGTCGGCGGGGGCCGTGACCTCAGCGACTGCTTTTTTGGAATCTATGGCGACTTGCAAGTTGGAGGCAGGGGCCAGGCTTGTGGCGACAAACCTTTCCAAGTCTTCACTGAATTGAATGACATCGATTTTTTCACCATTGAGTTCGGAAATGACGGCCTGGACGCGGACTCCTTTTTGGCCGACGCAGGAGCCAACTGGATCGACGCCGGACTGATGGGAATAAACTGCAATTTTGGTGCGGGAACCAGGATCGCGCGATATGGCTTTGACTTCTACGCTTCCTGAGTTAACCTCGGGAACTTCGCGGCGGAAAAGCTCACGAATAAGACCTGTGTCGGCACGGGAGACGACGACTTCGCGACCGCGAGCGCTATCACGGATGCTGTGGAGAAGGAAAGTGAGACGCTGGTTGGGGTGGTAATCTTCGGAATGAACTTGTTGGTCACGCGGCATAACGGCTTCAATCCGGCCATGTTTTCCGGTGTCGATCTCGACGATAACATCGCCGCCCAAGACTCTTAAGATAGTCCCATTGATGAGAGTGGACAGACGCTTTTCGCATTCGGCAACAATATTTGATTTTTCGGCTTCACGGACTTTTTGGTAGATGACTTGTTTGGCGGTCATGGCGGCGATACGGCCAAAACCCGGAGGAGTGATGTCCAGGCGGGGGGCTCCGGGAACGGGCCGGACTTTGGCAATGCCGTCTTCTTCATAAGACTCACCTGGAAGAGAATGGATCCGGGCTTCACCGGAAGCGGGATCTAGGTCTATTTCGTAGACGTAATCTTCTTTAAATGAGTCGGGGTGATCTTTTTTGAAGGCGGCGAGAATGGCCTGCTGGATAGCGTCGACTACTACCTGGGGGTCTAAATTGCGCTCGTGGGCTACTTGATTTAGAGCCGAGGCGAACTCTGTGCGGGCAATAGTTGGTTTGGCCATAATAAGGCGATTATATCAGCTTCTCTCGAATTCTTCTAGAAGCTGGCGCTGTCTTCTGGAAATATTGGGGGGCAGGGTTATTTTGAGACGGATGTAGAAGTCGCCGCGGTCATCGTTTCTGACTGAGTGCAAGCGGGGGGCTCCGCGGCCGGTTAAACGAACGGTTGACCCAGGTTGAGTCCCGGGGCGAATTTTGAGGCGGAGATTGCCGTCTAAGGTATTGACGTCGGTCTCACCACCCAAAATGGCCATGATAAATGAGATTTCGTGGTCGATATACACGTCGTCAGCATCGCGTTTGAATTGAGAGTGGGGTTCGACCTCAAAAGTAACGTCAAAATTGGAAAAGCGCAGGTGAGTTCCGGTATCGGTACCGGCCGGGATTTTGATGGAATGTTTTTTACCATCAATAGAGACGGTTTCGGTGCCGCCCTTGATGGCGGTCATAAAAGGAACTCGCAAAGAATAATGGGGTTTGGCGGGACCCCGGCGGCCAAAAGGAGAAGAAGTGCCGAAAAACTGCTCAAAGATCTCGAAAGGATCGGAAAACCCTCCCAAATCTCCAAATGGGTTTTCTCCTCCCGAAGAATAATAATATTGAAATGGCCCTTGCTGACGAAAGCCACCAAATCCACCTGGACCACCAGCCGTAGAATCGAAGGCGGAGTGGCCGAATTGATCGTAACTACCTTTCTTTTTGGGGTCGGAAAGGACTTGGTAGGCTTCGTTTATTTCTTTAAATTTGCTTTCCGCTTCGGGAGATTTGTTGCGGTCCGGGTGCCATTCTAACGCCAGCTTTCTGTAAGCCGATTTAAGTTCAGCTGGAGTAGCGTTTTTGGAAACGCCTAAAATATCATAATAGTCACGCTTAGCAGCCATTTCACTGGCAATTGTACCCCTGGAGTGCTAAAGATGCCAGGGCCTATATGTCTTGGCCAACTTTTTGATGGGGAGTGTTGGTGAAGTTGAATTATGTTACTGCTTGTATGTTAGAATAACTATAGGATGAGGTAGTGAACCCACGGATAAATGCATCCGAGACAAGTGTTTGGCCTCATTTTTTGCCCTTTGACAATCCGAGGAAGAAAAGCCGTAGTGATTTGCGGCTTGGACAGACTTTTTTAGAGATAATTTTTTGCCCCAAGCGGCAGAAACGAAGGCATCAGAAATTTGGTGCTTTGGTGTCTGTCGCCTGGGCAAGCATCTTTTGGGTTGTCTTTTTAAAAAAAGAGACAAAATCTAAACCCAAAGATGGGGCGATAAGAGGTAAGAATGAAAAAGATAGAAGCGGTGTTTTGGCTTGTTTTTGGGGTTTTTATGTGTGGTGTAGCGTCGGTGGCCTTGGTGCTGGCAGTTTGGGATGTCGCGAAAGTTGGTGCGTCTACAATTCGGAATGACGTTCCTCTCGATCCTGGATTCAATCTGCGGGTTTACGAAAGTGAGCTTAATGGCATGGGTGACCTTGATGGTGAATGGGTTGTGTACAACTACAGTAACGGGCAATTTATCGCTCGAGACAAAGTTGGAAGCACAATTCCTTTAACCGTCACTGTTCACTCTTATGCCGAGTTTGACGTAAACCCCCTGCAGAACAGAGTTAGCTATGTGGAAGGATCAATTCTCGGCGATCCCGCTGAGTTTTGGAGCTATCCAGCAGCTAATGGATTGATTCTCCAGGCCGGTGGCGTGTTCACGCAGAGTATGACGAATGTTCAAGGATTGCCGATTGGCACATTGAATGACAGAGTGAAGAAAATTCGTGTGCCCACGTCGTGCAGTACACTTGAAGTCACTGAGACTCCGACTCCTACTTCTACTAACACCCCCACCCCGACGGCGACGCCGACAGAGACTGCGTATCCTGCTCCCTCCGACACCCCTACTTTTACTGAAACCCCCTCCCCTACCCCGACTGTGACGAGTACCCCCCGCCCGACCCATCATGAGCTGTATCTCCCCCTAGTCAGTCGATGATTGACATTTGGAAAACCGGACTTGCCCCCGGTTTTCCCCTTTGGGGACTCGAGAAGACTGTCCGTAGCTGATGCTATGTGGAAAATTTTATTTTATTCAGAAATAGCGAATAAAAAATAAAAAACCACAAATGCCCCCAGCCCCACTTCCTCGGATTGTTTTCTTGATATGTCTTTACTTGAGCGAAAAATTAACATCTGGACACTAACCCTTGCTGGATTGGCCGTGTATTTGGCGGGCCGGCTTATGTGGGGGGGTATGATCGTGGCGACAATGAGAGATCTGGTCATCGCGGGATTCGCGATAGTGACTGTTTTGATCTCAGCCCAAGCCTTTTTCTTTCTATATCTGATTTTGTATGCCTGGAACGAGCCGGATACAATTGAGAAAAACAAGTCGCCCAAGAGGCTAATTGAACCTAGATTTTCGTTTACAGCTTTACTTCCTGCCCGGCACGAGGAAGCGGTAATCGGGGAGACGATAGCTGCCATTGCTAATATCGACTATCCCGAGGAGATGAAGGAGCTACTGGTTCTGGTTCGGGGAGACGATAGGGAGACACTTGAGGCGGCGCAAAGAGTCATGGACACTTTGGGTCGGGAAAATATTAAATTGGTAGTGGTCAATGATACACCGGTCAATAAACCCAATCAACTGAACTGGGGTTTGTACCGCGCCAAAAACGAAGTGGTAGCGATATTTGACGCTGAAGACCAGCCGCACCCGGACATTTATAAAATCGTGAACACGGTGATGGTCCGTGAAGGCACAGACGTTGTGCAGTCCGGGGTGCAGCTTGTAAACTACCGGTCGAGCTGGTTTGCGGCTTTTAATGTTCTGGAGTACTACTTCTGGTTCAAGTCGGCATTGCATTTTTTTGCTAGACAGGGGGTAGTGCCTTTGGGGGGAAATACGGTATTTTTCAAGCGGGTGTGGTTGAACAGGGCCGGGGGGTGGGACGAGAAGTGTCTGACTGAGGACGCGGAAATCGGCATTCGACTTTCGAAAATGGGGGCGAGGATCGCCGTTGTATACGACGAAGAACACGCGACGGCGGAAGAGACCCCGGTGACGCTTTCGGCCCTGGTGCGACAACGGACGAGGTGGAATATGGGGTTTTTGCAGGTACTAGGGAGGGGGGAATGGAAAGGCTTGCCTAAATGGAACCAGAGAATCTTGACCGGGTATTTGCTGGTGCTGCCGGAGATACTGGTGGGGGTGTTACTTGTGGCCCCGATACTTGCCTGGGCAGGAGCAGTCTATGGGCTGGGTATCCCATTAGCGATGTTTTCCTATGTGCCGTTAGGACTTTTGATAATGCAACTGGTGGTAGCCGTTACTGGGATGTGGCAGTTCACGCGAGATTACAAATTGATCTTTCCGTGGTGGATGGGGCCGATGCTAGTTGCCGGGTTTTGGCCGTACATAGTGATATTGGCCATTGGAGCATTGAGGGCAGTATGGCGATTGGTGGTAGGCAACCTGATGTGGGAAAAGACGACTCATGTCAACGCCCACCGGGTGGATGGCTTGGGGTATGCTGGAGTAAGATATGGGGAGATGGGTTGAGGGATTGATAATGGCCGCGGTGATAATCGGGGCGGGGGTGGTGCACGGGCATAATATGTTTAACTTCCCCTACTACGAGAATGACGAGGGAGTGTATGTGGCACAGGCCTGGGCCGCGGGCAATTTGAGCCGGTTATCGCCATATACATATTGGTATGACCATGCACCGGCGGGGTGGTTACTTATTGCACTGTGGCAAAAAATAAGTGGGGGGGGATTTACTTTTGGAATGTCGGTCAATTCGGGACGGGTTCTGATGTGGGGGCTGCATGTGGCGACGGCGGTGTTGTTGTATCTAGTCGCCAAAAAAGCGGCTGGAAGTAGGTTGGGGGGGGTGGTAGCGGTAATTTGGTTTAGCCTATCGCCGCTGGCCATTTATTATCAGAGGCGGGTACTTTTGGACAATGTTGCGACTTTTTGGGTAATGTTGGCGGTGTGGATTTTGACGCGGGAAAAACTGAAGTTATGGACGGCTGCGGCGGCTGCGGCTACCTTTGGAATTGCCGTGCTGTCAAAAGAAGTGGCAATTTTTTTTGTGCCGGCGTTTTCTTATCTCGTTTGGAACAGAGCCGGAAAAAACAGGTCGTTTATAATGACGGTAAGTTTTTCGGTGTGCGGATTGGTAATCGGCTTGTATTTTTTGCTGGCTTTACTTAAGGGAGAGTTTTGGCCGCGGGGGTTTGGAGGAGAGGTCATGGAGCGGGTAAGTATGGTGGATACATTTAGAGAGCAAATGAGCCGGGGAGTGGACTTTCCTTTTTGGGATAGAAGGAGCTTGTTTTACAGTGCTTGGAAGACATGGGAAACAAAAGACCCGATATGGACGTGGGGCGGTACTATAAGTTTGATTGCTGGTGGAGTGCTGGCAATAAGGGTCAAAAAACTGCGAGTTCCAGCTATATTTGGGTGGAGCTTTGCGGCGTTTCTGTTGACTTCTCGATTGATCATTGATTTTTATATCCTGCCGATGATCCCTTTTGTGGCGTGGTGTTTTGGGGCAGTGGCTGGCTGGGCAGGGGAAAAGCTGAAGAATATGACTAGACTACGAGCGATATGGGTGGCCGAAGTGGCCGGACTGTCACTACTAGTTCTGGGGGGGCAGGATATCGGGCAATTTAGGCGGGACGAGAATTTTGCCCACCGACAAGCCGTGGAGTATGCCAAAGCCAATTTTCCAATTGAGAGCGTGATCGTGGCTGATTCGTCCATTTATTTGGACTTGAAGTTAGCCAGATTTGAGAGTGATCCGCCTTTGCTTAATACTCATTGGTCCTGGAAAGTGGAGAAGGATCCGGGGATTTACGGCAAGAGGCTGAATAACGATTGGCGAAACGTGGATTACATCTTAGTTAGCCATGAAACACTGAAGCTGGTGCGGCAGTTTGGAGCGGAATTTATTAAGGCGATCTTGGATAACTCGGTTCATGAGGCAATATGGATTAACGGGAGCACGGCTTATTTGGACCGGACGAAGTACATCAGCACCAACGGGGACTGGATGGGGGTAAACCGGGTCAAAGACGACATATCGATCGTGTTGGACCAGACGTGGAAAGATTACAAAGAGAGATTTGTCCATGACTATGGCATGGTCGTGGATCCGGCGACTGGGCAGACGACTTCGGAGGGCCAGGCTTATGCCATGCTACGAGCAGTGTGGATGGGAGACAAAAAAGCTTTTGACGGAGTCTGGGGCTGGACGCGCGATCACCTGCAACACAGGTCGGACGATAAGTTGCTGTCTTGGCTGTGGAAGGGAGATCAACTTATGGACTTCGCCACGGCAACCGATGCCGATTTGGATGCCGCTTTAGCCTTGGTGTTGGCCAACAAAAAATGGGGAGAAGAAAAATATTTGGAGGAAGCTAAAAGAATTATGGCCTATATATTGGCAAAAGAGGTGGTAAGAATCGATGGGCGGCTCTATTTAACCTCGGGGTCGGGGGCGAAAGAAGGGGCGGGATATTTGGTGAATCCGTCGTATTTTTCGCCGGCGCATTACCGAACGTTTGCCGAGGTCGACCCCGAGCACCCTTGGATGACCTTGGTTCAGGACACGTACTGGTTGGTGGAACAAATTTCTACCAGGACGGAGAACAAAACGGGGCTGGTGCCAAACTGGATATGGGTCGATGAGAAGACCGGGCAAGTGGCCTCGGCAGGAAAATTTCGAGAAGGCGCGGACGATTACGGCTTTGACGCGTTCAGGCTGTATTTCCGAGTGGCCCTAGATAGGGCGTGGTTTAGCTCGGAGGAGGCTTTGAAATTGCTTTCTGAGGCGAGTCGGTTTTTGGCATCTGAGTGGAAAGCGGGGGGGCGGTTGGCAGCGGTTTATGGTCTGGACGGGACGGCCAGGACCGAATATGCCAGCCTGGCAAATAGCATGGGGGCGATGGCAGTTTTTTTGTCAACTAGGCCTGAGTTGGCTGAGGAAATGTATGAGGTACTTTTGGAGAAAAAAGAGCTGGAAGAGCTGACAGGCTGGTGGGGAGACATGAATAACTACTACGATCAAAACTGGGCGTGGCTGGGGTATGCGCTGCACAACCGAAGGTTGAATAAATAGCTTTGGGAATGCTGGCTGGGGCCTTGATATACTCGCTGGCTGTGTAGGGCGGTCGACAGGAGAGTTGGAGTTTGGTACAATCTGGTGAAGCTTCGGGCTTATTTTTTATGGCTGCGAGTGATATTAAGACTACTAATAGAATTGTGCCGTTGGATCGGGTGCGAAATATTGGGATTATTGCCCATATTGACGCGGGAAAGACGACGACGAGCGAGCGGATTTTGTATTACACGGGGAAGAGCTACAAGATAGGCGATATCGATGAGGGGAGCACTCAAATGGATTGGATGGAACAGGAGAAAGAGAGAGGAATTACAATAGTATCGGCGGCCACGACGACTTTCTGGACGGTTACCGATCCCAACTCTCCTGTCCCCCAGGACTCCTACCGGATCAATCTTATCGATACCCCGGGGCACGTGGATTTCACAGCGGAGGTGGAGAGATCTTTGCGGGTTTTGGACGGGGCGGTGACTGTTTTGGATGCGGAAGAGACGGTACAGTCACAAACGGAGACGGTGTGGCGGCAGGCGGATAAATATAATGTTCCCCGGATTATTTTTGTGAATAAAAACGACAAATTGGGAGCTAATTTTGAAGGAACGGTAAAAGCCATAATCGAGCGATTAGGAGCGAACCCTGCTGTAATGGCATACCCTATCGGGGCGGAACAGACCTTTAAGGGAGTGGTTCTGCTTTTGGAGAAAAAAGCCCTGGTTTGGCCGGGCGATGAAACGGGGGCGAAGTACGCTGAGGAGGAAGTCCCGGCGGATATGAAAGAGGTTGTAGAAAAATGGCGGAACAAATTGATTGAGCAGATTTGTGAGACTGATGATGTACTTTTGGAAAAGTTCTTGGCGGGAGAAGAACCGGATATTAAAGAACTGAAGACGGCTTTAAGAAGGGCGGTAATAGCCTATAAACTGGTTCCAGTTTATGCCGGGGCGTCCCTGCGCAATAAAGGAGTTCAGCCGATGCTGGACGCGGTTGTGGAGTACTTGCCGTCCCCAGTGGACGTGGATCACGTAAGAGGGACGGATGTGCATACCGGGGGGGAGATAACGAGAAAGACTGTAAACGAAGAGAAGTTTGCGGGATTGGCATTTAAGATTCAGACGGATCCGCATGTGGGCCGGTTGACTTATGTCCGGATCTACTCTGGAAAACTTTCGGCCGGACAGCCGGTATGGAACGCTTCGAAACAAAAAGAGGAACGGATTTCGCGAATGCTTTTGATGCACGCCAACAAACGGGAGGAGATTGATGCGGCGTATGCTGGAGAAATTGTGGCGCTGGTGGGGTTGAAAGAGACCTCGACGGGCAACACTTTGTGTGATAAGAATGCTCAGATACTACTGGAAACAATAACTTTTCCGGAGCCGGTGATTTCGCTGGCCATAGAACCTAAGACTAAATCGGATCAGGAAAAGATGGGGTACGCCCTGAGCAAACTTTCCGATGAGGATCCCACTTTCAGGATTAAATCTAACCAAGAAACGGGGCAGACGATTATTTCGGGAATGGGAGAGTTGCATTTGGAGATCATCGTGGACCGGATGAAGCGGGAGTTTGGAGTAGAAGTTAACACGGGAGCGCCACAGGTGGCCTACAAAGAAACGGTTAAAAGTACGGCGGAGGGAGAGGGTAAATATATCCGGCAATCAGGAGGCCGCGGTCAATACGGACATTGTTTCATAAAAATCGAACCCCAGCCTAGGGGGGCAGGGTATGAGTTTGTGGACGCTATCAGAGGCGGGGCTATTCCGTCTGAATTTATCCCGCCTATTGAAAAAGGGATTAAGGATGCGATGGAGAACGGTGTCTTGGCCGGGTTTCCGACAGTGGATGTGCAAATTACTCTGTATGACGGAACTTACCATGATGTAGATTCCTCGGAAATGGCTTTTAAGATTGCCGGATCGCTGGCTTTTCAACATGCAGCCAAACATGCGGATGCCTGCCTGATTGAACCGGTAATGAAGGTGGAAGTGTCTACGCCGGATGATTTTATGGGAGATGTTATTGGAGACTTGTCGTCAAAAAGGGCGCAAATATTGGGGACTGACAAAAGAGGGCATCTGACGATTGTAAATGCTTACGTACCTCTGGCCGAGTTGTCTGGATACGCGACTAAACTGCGGTCTTTGACTCAAGGCCGAGCGTCTTACTATATGGAGCCGTCGCATTATGAAGAAGTGCCTAAAAATATCGCCGAAGGCATAATCGCCAAGAGCGGCAAGGCCCAATCGGCGGCGTAGATGGTCGTGTTCAAGCGAGATCGGAGGGGTAGACGAGAACAAGACTGCCGTTTTCTAATTTACCAATCACCGCGTAATTATCACCCCTGCTAATCCAGAGTTGCATTTGCTCCAGTGAGAGATTTTCTAAACGAACTTCACCTTGGGGAATACGAACTACAGCCCATTTTTCGGGTGGTATCACCGGAGAGCCCGCTCCGCACCCAAACCCGGGACCTTCGATTTTAGACATAAAAAAAGAGCCTCACGGCTCTTGCAGCTAAATAATTTTTTTGACCAGGTGTCATAATGGCCCCTGGGAAAATAGATTAGTAGATTGAACTCCCCCTTGCAATGGGAAATTCGATCCATTAGAATTCATACCGCAATATGGCGACATTTCAACGCACTAAACCGCACGTCAACATCGGAACTATTGGTCATGTAGATCACGGGAAAACGACTTTGACTTCGGCCATAACTATGGTTTTGGCCAAAAAGGGAATGGCGACGGCCAAAAAATACGAAGAAATTGATTCGGCCCCAGAAGAGAGAGCCCGCGGGGTAACTATTAACCTTTCGCATCAGGAATACGAAACCGAAAAAAGGCATTATGCGCATATTGATGCTCCAGGACATGCGGATTACATCAAGAACATGATTACGGGTGCGGCGCAGATGGACGGAGCAATTCTTGTTGTGTCGGCGGCCGATGGACCGATGCCGCAAACTAGAGAGCATATTCTTTTGGCTAAACAAGTAAACGTGCCGGCGATTGTAGTTTTTCTGAACAAGTGCGACATGGTGGATGATGAGTCTCTGCTGGATCTAGTAGAAATGGAAGTCCGGGAGCTGCTGACTAAATACGGTTATAAAGGAGACGATGTGCCGATTATTCGCGGGTCGGCTTTAAAAGCTACGGAGGGCGACGCTAAATATGAAGAGAAAATTGTGGAGCTAATGAAAGCCGTGGATGAGCATGTACCTACTCCGGTACGGGAATTGGACAAGCCGTTTTTGATGCCGGTCGAGGACGTCTTTTCGATCAAAGGACGAGGAACTGTAGTTACGGGAAGAATCGAACGGGGTGTGGTGAAGATCAATGACACGATTGAAATAGTCGGTCTGAAAGAGACTAAGTCGACGGTGGTAACGGGAGTGGAAATGTTTAGAAAACAGCTGGACGAGGGGCAAGCCGGGGACAATGTGGGAGTACTACTTCGGGGGATTGAGAAAGATCAGGTAGAGAGAGGCCAGGTTTTGGCCAAGCCGGGTTCGATTACCCCGCATACTCAATTTGACGCAGAGATTTATGTCTTGAAGAAGGAGGAAGGTGGACGGCATACTTCGTTCTTCTCCGGTTACAGACCTCAGTTTTATATAAGAACGACAGATGTGACCGGTGAAATTAGTCTGCCTGAAGGGGTGGAAATGGTTATGCCGGGAGACAATGCCAATATCAAGGTTAAACTGATCGCCCCAGTAGCAATGGAAGAAGGACTGAGGTTTGCTATCCGCGAAGGCGGAAAGACTGTCGGGGCGGGAGTAGTGACCAAAATTATAAGTTAGTACTAAGTGCTAAGTACTAAAGATTGCACTTTCATATGGCAAAGGGAAGACTAAGAGTCAGATTAAAGTCGTTTGACCACAGAGTGATCGATGATGCGGCGGCTAAGATTGTGGAGACGGCGGTTTCGACGGGGGCCAAAGTGATTGGCCCAATCCCGATGCCAACAGATAGAAGAATGATGGTGGTAAATACTTCGCCGCATGTGGATAAAAACGCCCGCGAACATTTTGAGATGCTGGTTCATAAGAGGCTAATTGATATTGTCGACCCGACACCCAAAACTATTGAGGGACTGTCCAATCTAGACCTGCCGGCGGGGGTAGATATTGAGGTGAAGATGTAATATGTTAGACACTAATAAACTTTCAATTGGGTAAATTGAGATATTACTGGGTTCTATATATAACGCCGTAGTTCTGCCGGAGACAGGGCTTAACGCCAAAGAGCTTCAGGCGGTCAGGAGAACCAGGGAATTAATAAGAAGAGTTGGGGGGCTGACATCTAAGGATTTTCAAGCGATGACAAGAGCGGCAAATTGTGGAATGAGAAAAGAGATGGTATAATCGCCTCAACTGTGAGCAGAGAGAATTGCCAAATTAGTGCTCCGGTACCGTAGAGTTGGCTGCATAAGTTTTTATGAGCGCCGGACGGGCGCTTTTTTTTCGATAGAAATGAATACAATTTTTGCCAAAAAAGTCGTGATGGTCGGAAAGTTTACCCCGGAGAGAACCCGGGTAGGGGTAACCGTACTCAAAGCGCTGCCGATGAAAGTTTTGGATTTGAGAACTAAAGAAAAGCATGGATACGACGCCGTACGCACTGAAGTCAAAAACCAAAAATCAAAAGTCAAAGTAAGGGAAATCAGGACGGATGAAAAGATGGAGCTGGGGATGGAGATTAAGTTGGGGGAGGTGTTGAAAGTTGGAGATGTAGTAAGGGTGACCGGAATTAGTAAGGGAAAAGGGTTTGCGGGAGCGGTAAAAAGACACGGTTTTGCTGGCGGGCCGAGAACTCACGGCCAATCGGATCGGGAGAGAGCGCCAGGGTCAAGCGGATCCACAACCACACCGGGGAGGGTTTATAAAGGCAAGCGCCGGGCTGGACACATGGGAAATGCAAGGGTAACTGTGAAGGGCTTAAGAGTCTTGGAAGTGGATGGAGAGAAGGGTTTGTTTTCGTTAGTCGGGGCCGTACCAGGGCCGAGGACCGGAATGGTTGAGGTAAATAGAATATGACGACAGCACAAAGCTACAATTTGAAAGGAGAAAGGCAGGAAAAATTGAACTTGCCAAAGGAGCAGTTTGGGGTAAATGCCTCCCCTAGCCTTCTGGCCCAGGCGGTGCGGATATTTTTGAGCAATCAGAGACGAGCTGCGGCTAAAACCAAGACCCGAGCCGAAGTGGCCAAGACCACGGCCAAAATGTACAAACAAAAGGGAACAGGAAGGGCCAGACACGGGTCTTACGCTGCACCGATTTTTGTAGGGGGAGGAGTCGCTCATGGACCTAGCGGGGAGCAGAATTACCGAATGGAATTGCCAAAACACTTGAAAAGAAAGGCTTTGGCTGGGGCATTGACAGAGAAGGCCAAAGCGGGAGAATTAACTATCTTGACGGGGGGAGAAAAGGCTCAGGGTAAATCCAAAGAGGCTCAAAAATGGATTGAGGCCGCTGGTCTTTCGGGGAAAAGGTTAATAGTAACCGTAAGCAGTGATCAGGAAAAAATCACCAGAGGATTTAGAAACTTGGAAAAAACGAGGGTGGTAAATATAAATAATCTGAATCCTTACGTGGTGATGACTCATCAGCACATGGTGATTACATTGGAAGCTTTAAAGGCTTTAAAATAACTATGCAGACGATAATCAGACCAATAATTAGTGAAAAGAGCTTGAGAGAGGCGGCCTTTAAAAAATACACCTTTGAGGTAAATCCTCAAGCTAACAAAACGGAGATAAAGGGGGCTGTGGAGAGATTGTTTGGAGTGAAAGTGATAAGCGTCAAAACCAGCATAGTTCCAGGAAAAAAATATCGAATGGGGAAAAAGCGGCAATGGGGACAAAAGAGTGATCGGAAAAAGGCCATCGTGGCTGTAAAACCCGATCAGAAAATAGAATTATTTGAGAGCGGGAGTAAATGATTATGGGGCTAAAAGTATACAGACCCACATCGCCCGGCTCTAGATTTAGTTCTGTACCAGATTATTCAGAACTGGATAGCAAGCGGCCGCATAAAAAACTGGTCTTCATATTGCCCAAAAGATCGGGAAGAAACTCGACCGGGAAAGTAACCGTCAGACATCAGGGAGGCCGAGAGAAAAGATTTTACAGAGAAATTGACTGGAAGCGAAATAAAAGGAATATCGCGGGGATTGTGGAAACTTTGGAATATGACCCCAACCGATCGGCAAATATTGCTCTGATCAAATACGAAGATGGAGAAAGACGATACATTTTGTCTCCGGACAACGTGACTGTGGGGACTAAGATAATGGCCTCGGAGAATGCACCTCTGACTTCGGGGAATGCCTTGCCGCTTAAGGCCATACCAGTGGGAACTTTGATTCACGCCGTGGAAATATTCCCGGGAAAAGGAGCTCAAGTGGCCAGAGGCGCGGGAGTGGCGGCGGTAGTTACAGGTTTTGAAGAGTCACACGCTCTGATAAAATTGCCGTCGGGGGAAATCAAACGGTTTAACCCCGAGTCTTACGCCACGGTGGGACAGGTCGGCAATACTGACTGGAAAAACGTCCAATGGGGTAAAGCAGGAAGAAAGAGACATTTGGGGATCCGGCCAACTGTTCGGGGAACGGCTCAGAATCCAAGAAGCCATCCACACGGGGGTGGAGAAGGCAGATCCGGTGAGGGGATGAATCCAAAGACACCATGGGGCAAACCTGCTAGAGGCAAAAAGACTAGAAGCAAATTTAAATTTTCGAATTATTTATTAGTACAAAGGAGAAAATAATGGCAAGATCGAGCAAAAAAGGGCCATACGTTGACGTCAAGTTGATGGCCAAAGTGCAAAAGATGAAAGACGCGGGGGAGAAAAAGCCGATAAAAACGTGGGCTCGAGCGAGTCAAATACCGCCTGAGTTTGTGGGATACACTTTCCAGGTGCACACGGGTAATAAGTTTGCGGATGTGTATGTAAGCGAGCCGATGGTGGGACATCGCCTGGGCGAATTTGCCCCAACCCGGGTATTTCGAGGCCATGGAGCAATTGTTAAACGCACTATGGAGAAAACTTAAGACTATGACCAAGGACGAACTAAATCCCAAAAAAATTACTGCACGGGCGAGTTTTGTGCATAACAGCCCGAGAAAACTCAGACTGGTATTGGATGCGGTGAGGGGAATGAGACCTGTGGAAGCAGTGGCCCGTTTAAAGCTACTGCCACAAAGGGCGGCTAAACCTATTCTGGCGGTATTTAACCAGGCAGTCGGCAATGCCAAGAATAACTTCTCCATATCTCCTGCGAATTTACAAGTGCAATCCGCGCAAATTATGGAAGGACCAAGGATTGGAAAAAAGGCCGACGTGCATGCCCATGGGGCCAGATTTGACAGAGGAGTGAGAAGGAAGAGATTGGCGCATATTGTTATTAATTTAATTGAAGAAAAAAATGGGACAAAAAGTTAATCCGGTGGGCTTTAGAATACCGCTTTCCCCGACAGAGGAATGGAAATCGCGGTGGTTTACTACAAACTCTGTCAAATATAGGAAATACTTGGCTGAGGATGTTAAGTTAAGAACGGCATTGTTAAAAAGACTGGAGATGGCGGGTGTGGCGAGAGTTGAAATTGAGAGATCCTTAAAAAGCATGAGGGTGGTAATTTATGTGACCCGCCCCGGGGTAGTGATTGGGAGGGGTGGTTCGGGATTGGATGATTTGAAAAAATATATTTATCAAGTTTTGGGGTATAAGCTGGGAGACAAAAATGCTCCCAAGATCGAGATGCCGGTCGAGGAAATAAAAATCCCTGATTTGTGGGCATATTTGGTGGCCAAGCGAATTGCAGAACAAATAGAAAAGCGGCTGCCGCCGAGAAGAGTAGCGAACAAGGCTATGGAGAGAGTAATTCAGGCGGGAGGAAAGGGAGTGAAAGTGCTGTTGGCCGGGAGAATTAACGGGGCGGAGATTTCTAGAAGAGAACCATATCATATCGGGTCGATCCCTCTGCAAACATTGCGGGCGGATATTGATTATGCCCAGGTACCGGCTTTGACTAGGTCGGGATATGTGGGAGTTAAAGTGTGGATATACAGAGGAGAAAAAGCATGATGCAACCAAAGAGACAAAAATACAGAAAACAATTTAGGGGACAAATGCCGGGTAATGCCGGGCGGGGAGCGAAGTTGGAGTTTGGTGAATATGGCCTGAAGGCTATGGATAGGGGCTGGATGTCCGCCAGACAAATTGAGGCGGCAAGAAAGGCAATTACCCATCACACCCAGCGGGGAGGGAAAGTTTGGATTCGAGTATTTCCAGATAAGCCGGTCACGAAAAAGGCTCCGGGCACCAGAATGGGGTCGGGAAAAGGAGATATTCATGAATATGTAACGGTAGTGAGGCCGGGGTTAATACTATTTGAACTTGCCGGGGTGGGCCGGTCAATAGCTCAAACAGCATTCGATCGTGCGGGGGCAAAATTGCCTTTTAAAGTCAGGATGGTAGAAAAGGAGTGATATGGCCGAACGTAAACCCCAAATAAAATTGTCGGAGATGGCGGTTGAAGAGTTGCGGAGTCTGGCCAGGGAGATGAAAAATGAAATAGAAAAAACCAGGCTGGGGACGGCCGTGAAAAAAACGAAGAATACCCGGGTGTTTTTTAATTTGAGAAAGAAGCTGGCGAGAGTGTTAACTGAAATAAAGATAAAAATGAGGTAAAATCGCTATATGAAGACTTTAACAGGAATTGTTACGGCAGACAAAAACTTGGTGACGGTGACGGTGAGTGTACACCGGCTGTTTACACACCCGTTGTACCATAAACGGATTAGAAGAAACAAAAAGTATCAAGTTCATAACGAAATAGGAGCAAAAAAGGGAGATTTAGTAAAGATGGTCCAAGTCAGACCAATATCTAGGAATAAATATTTTAAAGTTACGGAAGTCATCAAGAAACATGCTGCAGCTTAGATCGATATTAACACCGGCCGATAACTGCGGAGCCAAGAAACTACGGCTCATTGGTATCCCGGGAGCGTGGAAAAGAAAGTTCGCTTATTTGGGCGATATTGTGACGGCTGTGGTGGATCAGGCCGATCCAAATGGAGTGGTAAAGGACTCGGAAATAGTGAAGGCGGTGGTGGTAAGAGTGCGGAAGGAGCAAAAACGCAAGGATGGAAGCTATATCAGGTTTGACGGCAATGCGGCAGTGATAATAGATCCGAAAACCCTCGAGCCTCGGGGGACGAGGATATTTGGACCGGTGGCCAGGGAAGTAAAAGATAAAGGGTTTAATAAAATTGCCAGCCTGGCGACGGAGGTGCTATGAAAATCAGAAAAGGCGACTTGGTAAAAATTACCGCGGGGAAAGATAAAGGACGGGAGGGAAAAGTGGAAAGGGTATTTTCGCGAGAGAGTCGAGTGTTGGTACCGGGGGTGAATCAATATAAAAAACACATTAAACCCCAGGGAGAAGGAAGGCCGGGTGACATTGTGACTTTAAGCCGGCCGATGCCCATGGGAAATGTAGCTCTGATCTGCCCAAAATGTAAACAGGTAACACGCGTGGGGTATCAAGTTACCGGTGAGAAGAAAGTGAGAATATGCAGAAAATGCATGAATCTAATATGAATTTGAAACAGCATTATCAAGAAAAGGTGGTGCCCAAACTCATGGAAGAGTTTGGAGTAAAAAATAGATTGGCTGTGCCAGGAGTGAAACGAGTGGTGGTAAATATTGGCCTAAAAGAGGCGGCAAATGACAAGGGTGTATTGGACAAGGCCGGTAGTCAATTGGCGGTAATTACCGGACAGAAACCAAAAGTAACCAGGGCAAAAAAATCCATTGCGAATTTTAAGTTGAGAGAAGGGTCTCCTGTAGGACTTACAGTAACCATGAGGGGGAAAAGAATGCGCGATTTTATGACTAAACTGTTTAATATTGTGCTACCTAAAGTGCGTGACTTTCATGGCGTGTCGGATATTTCTTTTGACAGAAACGGCAATTATACGCTGGGGCTGACAGAGCAAATCGTATTTCCCGAAATTGATTATTCCAAGATAGATAAGATAAGAGGTCTGGAAGTTTCGTTTGTAATCCAAAGCGGGGATGCTAAAATTTCCAAGCGTCTTTTGAAATTATTGGGACTGCCTTTCAAAAAGGAGCACTAAATTTGTGGCTAAAACATCTAAAATAGTAAAACAACAAAAGGGTTATTTAAAGTATCCGGTACAATACCGAAACCGGTGCCAGCTGTGCGGCCGACCCAGAGGGTATATGCGAATGTTTGGGTTGTGCCGGCTTTGTTTTAGAGAACTGGTTCACCGGGGGGAATTGCCGGGAGTTAAAAAAGCATCATGGTGAACGATCATTTATCAGACTTAATTTCACGGATACGAAACGGTTATAGGGCCGGTAAGAGGGTTCTGGAAGCTAATTTGACCAGGCCTAGTCTGCAGGTGGCAAAGATTTTGGTGGAAGAGGGATATTTGGAAAAGATCGAGGAAAGTGAAGGGAAGTTGATACTGAGCTTGAAATATAATGGTAAGAAGCCGGCTTTGATGGGAATCCGAAGAGTGAGCAAGCCTGGGGCGAGGATATATCGAGGGGCAAGAGAATTGCCAAGAGTTTTTGGGGCATTGGGGAAAAATATACTCACTACGCCCAAAGGGATAATGATCGATAAAAAAGCCCGGAAGGAAAATGTGGGCGGGGAAATTATAGCCCAAGTTTGGTAAATATATGTCAAGAATAGCTAAAAAACCAATCGAAATACCTGAAAACGTAAGTGTAACCGTAACGGAAAGCATGGTGACGATTAAAGGGCCGAAGGGGGAGCTAAGATTTAACAGCCCGGTGGTGGTGCAAGTTGATGGCAAACTGGTAAAAGTCGGCGGAGGAGACCAAATGGCTGGAATGGCCAGGACGATGATCGCCAATTCGGTGAGAGGAGTGGCTGAAGAGTGGACCAAAACTCTGGAGCTATCAGGTACCGGCTTCAGAGCGGCGACGACAGGCAAACAGTTAAATCTGGCTTTGGGGTATTCTCACCCGGTAGTGGTCGAGGCGGGGGAGGGAGTTGTGTTTGAAGTAAAAGAGAACAAAATTACGGTTCGAGGAGCGGATAAGACGAGGGTGGGAGAGATGGCGGCAAAAATCAGGTCTTTGAGGCCGGCTGATGTATATAAGCACAAAGGATTTAAATACGAAGGAGAAAAATTAATTAAAAAGGCCGGAAAGGCGGCTAAGGCTGGAGGAACAGCCTCCAAGTAAATATGGAAAGATTGAGACTGGTAGCGAGAAAATCTAACAAATACATTTATGCACAACTTGTCGACCTGACGGGGAAAACTTTGTCTGGGGTTAAGGCGAGAGATGGGGAAAGCGCGGGTACTGCTATTGCTAAAAAAGCTCGCGAGGCAAATATTAAACAAGTCGCATTTGACAGAGGATCTTATAAGTATCATGGCCAGATAAAAAAATTAGCTGAGGCGGCCAGGAAGGGGGGTTTGGACTTTTAATACCATGAGACCGGATATGCCAAGGGAAGTAAAGGAATTTGAGGAAAAAGTGGTGCAAGTGAACCGGGTAAGTAAAAAAACCAAAGGCGGGAACAGGATTAGTTTTTCAGTTTTGGTGGTGGTGGGAGACAAAAAGGGCCGGGTGGGAGTGGGTCTGGGGAAAGCGAAAGACGTAGCTTCGGCCGTAAAAAAAGCGACAAGTTTTGCCCAGAGACATCTGATTACGGTTCCCATGAAGGGGACTACGATTCCTCATGAGATGGAAATAAAATTGGGAGCATCGAGAATTATAATGAAACCCGCTCCGGAGGGATCAGGCGTAATCGCTGGCGGAGCAGTAAGGGCGGTGGTGGATGCAGCGGGGATTCGGGACGTAGTGGCCAAGATTCTGGGATCGGCCAACAAGGCGAATAATGTTTATGCTACATTGGAGGCGCTGAAGAGACTAAAACAATTAACCTAATTTCTAATGGACTTATTTAAATTACCAAAACTGACAACGAGGCCCAAAAAGAGAGTGGGCAGGGGTATTGGGTCCGGAAAAGGGGGGCACACAGCTGGACGGGGGACGAAAGGGCAGAAGGCCCGGGAAGATGTGGCGCTTACTTTTGAAGGGACCAAAGTAAAAAAATCATTTATAAAAAAGACGCCGTTTTTGCGAGGGAGAGGCAAATTTAAGGCCTGGGAGCAGAAGGCAATGGTATTTAACCTGAAAGATCTGGTGGGGTGGCCAGCCAACAAGGCCGTAAATTTGGAAAATTTAGTAAAGGAGGGGTGGGTAAGGAGAGGGGTCAAAAGAATTAAGATATTGGGTGACGGGGAAATAAACCGGGCATTAGTAGTGGGCGTCGAAGTATCGAAGCAGGCGAGGGAGAAGATTGGGGTTGCGGGTGGTAAGATTGAAAGTCATGGATAAGGTGTTGGCTTTTTGGCGACAAGTGTGGAGTGCACGGGATTTACGTAAAAAAATATTATTTACGGCGGGAATTCTGCTGATATATCGGGTCTTGGCCCATATCCCGGTGGCCGGGGTGGACCGAGCGGCTTTGAAGGAGTTGTTTTCCGGCAGTCAGCTATTGGGTCTTTTGGATATTTTCTCCGGGGGCACTTTGGCCAATTTTTCGCTGGTGGCACTGGGGTTAGGCCCTTATATAAATGCTTCGATTATCATGCAACTTTTGTCGGTAATATTTCCCAAGCTGGAAGAACTGCAAAAAGAGGGGGAATATGGACGAGAACTAGTGAATCAGTACACCAGACTGCTCACCGTGCCGATTGCTATTTTGCAAGGATTGGGAATGTATTTTTTACTGCATAATCAGAAAGTCATTGGAAGTTTGACTCCTTTGCAGATGCTGGGGCTTCTGACAACAATCACCGCCGGGACGGTCCTTACGGTGTGGATAGGAGAGCTGGTGACCGAATATGGTATCGGAAACGGCATCTCCCTTCTTATTTTTGCCGGCATTGTGGGGAGACTGCCAGTAGTACTGTCGCAAACCGCAGTGACTTTGGAGACTTTGAACGTGGGTAATTTGGTAGTTTATGCGGCCTTGAGCCTAGTAGTGATTGCGGCGGTGGTGTTTATGAATGAAGCGTCGCGAAATATCCCGGTTCAGTACGCTAGACGGGTGAAGGGGGGTCGGGAGTATGGCGGGCAAACGACTCACTTACCTTTGAGAATCAACCAAGCGGGGGTGATACCCATAATCTTTGCGGTATCGCTGGTGCTGCTGCCGTCGATGTTGGGAAGTTTTTTGCAAGGATCGGGGAATGAAGGAATTGCCAATATAGCCGGAAAGGTCGTGGCGGTGATGAACCCCGCTGGATGGGTATATAGCGGGGTGTATTTTGCATTGGTGGTGGGGTTTACGTATTTTTATACGGCGGTGGTGTTTAATCCAGAAAAAATTGCCGATGACCTAAAAAAATACGGCGGATTTATACCAGGAATTAGGCCAGGGGCGGCCACGGCGACTTATTTGAATAATGTTTTAAATCGAATCACCTTAGTGGGGGCAGTGTTTTTGGGGTTGGTGGCGGTATTGCCTAATGTGATGCAATCGGTTTTTAATATCCCGACTCTGTCTATGGGGGGCACTGGATTGTTGATTGTGGTGAGTGTGGTTTTGGAAACCACAAAATCATTACAATCGCAGTTACTGCTGAGAAGTTACGAGGGGTTTTTGAGATGAACATAATTTTGTTGGGACCCCAAGGGTCGGGAAAGGGAACTCAGGCGGAGATGCTGGTCAAAAAATATGGCATGAATTATGTAGAAATGGGAAACATTTTGAGAAGTATTGCCGCCTCGGATAACCAATATGCGGGCGTGGTCAAAAAAACTATTGATAAAGGAGATATGGTCGAGGATGAATATGTGAGACTTATAGCCTGGGATCACATAAATAAACAAGACAAAGAGAAGGGGTTTTTGTTCGACGGATACCCGAGGTCACTGCCACAATATGAACATTTACAGGACATGCTGAGAAAATTTGGGAAAAAAATTGACCGGCTCATTTATTTAAATATCTCTCAAGAAGAATCGGTCAGGAGGCTTTCGGCGAGAAGAATTTGTAAAAAGTGCGGAGAAATTTATAATTTGATAACAAATCCCCCGGTGACTGCTGGAGAGTGTGATAAGTGTAAAGGTGAGTTGATCCAAAGAGAGGATGATCAGCCGGAGGCTATTAGACATAGACTGCAGTTGTTTAGCGAACGAACGGAGCCGATTTTGGAAAGAGCGAGGCAGGAAAACATTTTGATGGAAATAAATGGTGAAAGACCGATTGAACAAATATATGAGGAGATAGTAAGCAGGATATGGACAAGATGACAATAAAGACTGCAAGAGAGATCGAGATAATGAGGGAAGGAGGAAAAATGCTGGCTAAGATCAGAGACGATGCTGTCAGAGCCGTTTGTCCGGGCATGACGACGGCTCAGCTAGATGGAATAATTGACAAGGCGATTGAGAGAACTGGCGGTATGCCGTCATTTAAGATGGTGAAAGGATATCACCATGCAACCTGCATTAATGTTAATGAAGTCGTAGTTCATGGAATTCCCGGGTCGTATAAGATAAAAGACGGCGACAAGGTGGGGATAGATTTGGGATTGTTTTATAAAGGGTTCCATACCGACACCTCGGTAACTGTAACAGTAAACAGTGACAGATATGATAAGTTTTTACAGGCGGGAAGGGATGCTTTGCAGCTGGCGATTGCCCAAGCAAAAGGGGGAAAGCGGATCGCAGATATATCCGGCGCGATGCAGTTGGCCGTGGAGAGGGCGGGATATTCTGTTGTGCGGGCGTTGACTGGACATGGAATTGGAAGAGAGTTACATGAAGAGCCGGCCGTGCCATGTTTTGTGACGGGAAAATATCATCACTCGCCAAAGATTGAGGCGGGAATGGTACTGGCTATTGAGGTGATGTACAACGAAGGCGGTTTTGAAGTGGCATATAAAAACGACGATGGTTGGACAATAGTCACTACCGATGGTAAAATATCTGGGCTATTTGAAGAGACGGTGGCCGTAACACGCGCCGGTCCCGTAGTACTTACCAAAACTTGATGAGTAATACTGCAGTATTTGAGTCCTCGGGGGTTGTGGTGGAAAATTTGCCAAACACTATTTTTCGGGTAAAAATTACTGCTAGCCAAAAGCCAGAGCTGGTAAACAGCGTCGTGCTGTGCACTCTGTCTGGAAAAATGCGAATCAACTGGGTAAGGCTGCTCCCTGGCGACAAGGTAAAATGCGACGTACCAGCATTGGACCTGGCTAAGGGACGAATCACTTATAAACTAAAATGAAAGTTCAAGCCAGTATCAAGACCCGCTGTCGAAATTGCCGGATTATTCGGAGGAAGGGGACGTTATATGTGATCTGCACCAACCCCAAACACAAACAGCGTCAAGGATAATATGCCAAGAATTGCCGGAATTGATATTCCAGAGAAAAAGAGAGTAGACGTTGGGTTGACTTACATCTATGGGGTAGGGCGAGTAAATGTGAATCCGATTTTAACCAAAGCCAGGGTAGACCCGGCCAAAAGGACGCAGGACCTGACCGCGGAGGAAATTTCTCGATTACAAAAGGCACTGGAGACGGTGAAAGTTGAGGGAGATTTGAGAAAAGAAGTCGGGCAAAATGTGGCTCGCTTGAAAGAAATTGGCAGTTACCGAGGTTTACGACATGCCAGGGGGCTCCCATCTCGCGGCCAGAGGACGCGGACAAACGCCCGGACAAAGAGGGGTAAAAGAGTAACAATTGGAGCGTTGAAGAAAGAGGCGATGGCTAAGACCGAGGCTGTTAAGACTGAAAAAGAAAAGAAGGAGAAATAAGTGTATGGCAGACGGTAAAATATATATTACGGCGACTTTTAACAACACCCTGGTGACAGTGACTGATAACGCCGGAAACACACTGGCTTGGGGGTCGGCAGGAGCTTCGGGTTTTAAGGGGGCCAGAAGAGCCACACCGTTTGCGGCAACCACCGCCGTAGAGGCCACGGCACGCAAGGCGCTGGCTGCGGGCATTAAGGAAGTGGAAGTGTATTTGAAAGGACCAGGGTCGGGGAGGGAAGCGGGTCTGCGAGCGATAAAAGCCGCTGGAATGAGAATGAGTTTGATTGCAGATGTGACGCCCATGCCCCACAACGGACCGCGGGCACAAAAAAGGCGGCGGGTTTAGTTGGTGAGTTGCTTAGTTCATGGTTCACAGCATTTTGGTTCCGGAAGAATGGCGAGACTGGGAATTGATTGATTCCGGGGGAGGACAGAAATTGGAGAGGTGGGGACAGTATGTCATGGCTAGACCGGATCCAAGAGTTATTTGGGGGAAAGGTGATGCGAAGACATGGAAAAATGCGGATGCGGTTTTTGAAGACAGCGGGTGGAAACTTAGAACTCCCCTACCCGCAAATTGGGTAATTTCGTACGATAAGATGAAGTTTCGTTTGAAGGCGACGGATTTTAAGCATACGGGGGTGTTTGCGGAACAAGCTGTTAATTGGAGCTGGTTAGGACAACAGCAGGCAAAAAGCGTCTTAAATTTATTTGCGTACACGGGAGGGGCGACGATGGCCGCGGCGCTGGCTGGAGCGCACGTGACGCATGTGGATAGTTCCCGACCAGCGCTAATGTGGGCTTCGGAAAACACCAAGCTGTCGGGAATTTCGAAGGAGAGAATCCGGTGGATTCAGGATGATGCGCTGAAGTTTGTAAAAAGAGAAATCAGGCGGGGGGTGAAATATGACGGGATAATTATGGATCCGCCCAGGTTTGGGCGGGGAGTATCTGGTGAAGTATGGAAACTGGAAGAAAAGCTGCCGGAATTGACTTGGGCTTGTAAAGAAATCCTGTCCTCTACCCCGCTGTTTTTCCTAATCAACGCGTATACGGCAGACTTATCAAGTATCGCTTTGGGGAATTTGCTGGCGGATGTGATGGGGAAAGAAGTGGAATTTGGAGAGTTGGGGCTCAAAGAAAGTTCTAAGGGGCGAATTTTGCCCGCGGGAATTTTTGCAAGGTGGAGTGTAATTCAGGCGTAAAGACGCCTGGCTCAAGCGATGGCAATCTTTTTAAGGAGAGGGTTTACTTTATGCGACTACGAACAAAATCAATTTTCCCGATCGGTGTGCCGGCACCACTTTTGCCGGCAAAATCCTTGTAATCTTTGTCGAAATGATAAAGGGCAAGGGTATTGATATCCAGTCCAAATGGGGCAGTTATTCCAGGAAAATCGGGGGTGTATCTAGCAACGTTTGAAATTCTGACCTCGTCCAAAGTTCCAGCAAACGAGGCTACTAGGCCGTTGCCAACTCCGACTACAAACGGATCACTGGAAGGGCAAATTCCGGCTAAGGTCAAAACTTGGGGGGATCGCTTGCCGTCTAAGAACAGGGTGTATTGGCCGTCGTTTTGTATGGCTATTGCGGCATGGTGCCAGGAGGTTATCTGCTCGCTTGTGAGAGACGGTGTAAAGATAACTATTGAATTCTGCTGACAAGTTCCAGTTTCTGTCCTCTCGTTGATAAAAGACTGCAAAGTCATGCCGTATCCGCTTGTATTGTCCGAATAGCTACTGACTAGAAGCTGCAATGATGGCTGATCGGATCCGCCGCTTAGGTAGGAAAAAAGAAACTTGCTCGGGAAGGCGGCGGCGGATGGCTTAAACATTATCTCGGCGGTATATCCCAACTGAGGGTTAAAATTGTCGCTTTGAAACTGTATGTAAATCGGACTTTCAGAGATAGGTATATTCTGAACGCCATTGTCCAGCTTTGCGGCAAAACCCCAATTCGGGGGATTACTGGGCCGAGTAGCCTTGGAGCTTAGATTTGTGTTTAGTTTTATAACGATGAGCGACAAAACAAGTGTTGCTACAAGAAGAAACAATGAAGGAAACCTTGCCAGTCTGCGGGTCGCTTTTGCCGTCACAATGTAAGTGTAAACATTATTACGCTAATTTACAACTTCGCCTTCTTCGGGTTTATCTTTTTTGGGTTCCTCCGTTGCTGGCCCTCCTTCGCCCTGCGGGGCTTCGGAAGGGTTCGCATTCTGCGAATACATCGCTGTGCCCAAGGCCTGAAGGGAATCCATGAGGTCTTTGGTTTTGGCTTCCAGGTCCTCTTTGGTGCCGGTTTCCAGAATATCTTTGAGGGCTTTTATTTTCTCCTCGACGGGCTTTTTGAGATCATCCGGAGCTTTGTCACTAGCGTCTTTTAAGGTTTTTTCGGCGGTAAAGATTAAACTATCGGCTTGATTTCTAGCTTCTATCTTGGCTTTTTTTTCAGTATCTTCTGATGCATGCATCTCGGCTTCCTTGCGCATGCGCTCGATCTCTTTTTCATCCAGATTGGTGGAATTGGTAATGGTGATGTGTTGGGTTTTGTTGGTAGCTTTGTCCTTGGCGGATACTTTTAAAATACCGGAAGCGTCGATATCAAATGAGACTTCAATTTGGGGAATGCCGCGAGGTGAGGGAGGAATTCCGTCTAGAATAAACCGGCCGAGGGTTTTATTGTCCGCGGCCATGGGGCGTTCTCCTTGAAGAACGTGGATTTCGACTGATGTTTGAGAATCAGAAGCGGTAGAAAACACTTGCGACTTGGAAGTGGGGATAGTGGTATTTCTTTCGATAAGGGGAGTCATAACTCCACCCAGGGTTTCCAAGCCGAGAGTGAGGGGGGTGACGTCTAGTAAGACGACGTCCTTGACGTCGCCCGTGAGCACACCACCTTGAATAGCGGCTCCGACGGCGACGACTTCATCTGGATTGACGCTCCGATTGGGATCTTTACCGAAGAAGGACTTGACCGTCTCGATGACTTTGGGCATTCTGGTCATGCCGCCAACCAGCACTACTTCGTCGATATCTTTGATATTTTTTTTGGCGTCTTTGAGGCAAGCTTTGACGGGCTGGGTGGTTTTTTGGACAAGGTCGTCGACGATAGACTCGAGCTTGGCTCGGGTGAGTTTGAGAGAGAGATGGAGGGGGGCGCCGTCTTTTTGAGTTATGTAAGGCTGGTTGATCTCGACTTCGGTGGTTGAGCTGAGCTCGATCTTGGCTTTTTCGGCTGCGTCGCGGATGCGCTGCAAGGCTTGAGAGTCTTTCTTGAGATCGACCCCGTGATCTTTTTTAAACTCCTCAACTATCCAATCCATAATTTTTTGGTCAAAATCGTCGCCACCAAGATGGGTGTCCCCGTTGGTGGCTTTGACTTCAAAAACGCCGTCGCCCAGTTCTAAAATGGAAATGTCGAAAGTGCCTCCGCCTAAATCATAGACGGCTACGGTGTGGGCGTTTTTCTTATCCAGGCCATAGGCAAGGGCCGCGGCAGTGGGTTCGTTGATGATACGTTCAACTTTGAGACCGGCGATTTCCCCAGCTTGTTTAGTTGCCTGGCGCTGTGAATCATCAAAATATGCCGGAACAGTTATAACCGCTCTACTTATTGAGCCCCCCAGGTAAGCTTCGGCATGGGCTTTCATGGTTTGGAGAACTTTGGCTGAAATTTCTTGGGGAGTGTAGGTTTTGCCTTCCACTTCCACACAGGCCATGTTGTCTTTGCCGGGAATTATTTTGTAGGGCACCATATCTATGGTGCGTTTGACTTCGGGGTCGGAGAACTTACGGCCCATCAAGCGCTTAATGGAGTAGATGGTGTTTTTGGGATTTAAGATCATTTGCCGTTTAGCGACGTCGCCTACCAAATTTTTGACGGGTTCCACTACACTGGGGGTGACGTTTCGACCGGTGTCTGCGGCGAGAATGACTTTGGGATTACCGCCTTCCATGACGGCCACGCAAGAATTGGTAGTACCAAGATCGATGCCAATTATTTTGCTCATACTTTTTTGTAGACCTTCACTCTGGCTGGACGAATAATAAATTTGTCGATTTTGTAGCCGGCGGAGGTTACTTCGACTATGGTATTATCGGGCTCTCCTGGCAAAGTTTCAAGACATTCATGAAATTGGTGATTAAATGAATCGCCGGGGGCGGGTAAAATCTCCTGAACGTTTTCAGAAGAAAGTACGTCGCGAAATTGACTAACTGCCATTTTAATGCCGGAATCTTGAGAATGCTGAGCGGCCAGTTTTAAGATATCCAAGACCGGAATTAGTTTGGCCAAAAGATTCATATTGGCGAATTGGACGAAATCCTTTTTATCGGCCTCGACTCGTTTGACCAGATTTTGATAGTCAGCCAATGCCCGCTTCCAGTTTTCGTCCAGTGAAGATATTTGATCCTGGAGAGACTTGATGAGGACTTGATGATTGTCGTCGGCGATGGTTTTTTTGCTTTTCATATCACCAACTGGCGGTTAGTTCATTGACGAGGTTGGAAAAGTAGCGCAAAGTGGGGATGATGTAAGGAAAATTGAGGCGGCAGGGCCCGATGACGGCAATGGTACCACGGTTTTTGGACCCGGTATTGAAATAGGTGAAGGCCATGCCAACAGGCTCAAAATACGGCCAGCCGAGTTCGGCTCCAAAGACAATGTGGACGGGATCCGGTCCGTAGGTGCGCTGAAAAAATAATTGACGGAGACGCTGCTGCTCGTCCAAAAAGGTCAAGACGGTGCGAGTGACGTCGATGTCGAAAAATTCGGGCATGCTAAGAATATTGGCCACACCGGAGTAGTAAATATCGCCGTCGTCCGTGGCGACGATAGAGAGAGATTTGGTCTTGGCGGCTAAGGCCTGAGAAGTTTGGCGCATCAACTTATCGAAGTCCAAACGGGCGTCCCAGACTTGCTCTTTGGTAGAAACTTCGTCTGCCAACGACAACTTTTTTTCCTGCATGAGATGGTCGATGTAGAAACGCAGGGCAAGGGGGGTGGGAATTCGGCCGGCGGAGGTATGGGGCTGGCGCAAAAATCCCATTTGAGTGAGATCCACCATCTCATTTCTAATGGTGGCCGGAGACACCCCGAGGTTGTATTTTTTCTCCAGTTGTTCCGAGGAAACCGGGTCTGCGGTGGTAATGTATTCGTCTACGACTGATTTAAGAATTTGGTTTTGGCGAGGAGTCAAATTCATTTAGCAGAAGGTTAGCATGAGTGCTAACCGTTGTCAAGCGAGTGAAGTGTGGGTAAAATCCAGAGGTGGACAAAAATCAAAATAACTGGTGGAATATGGCGGGCTTGGTGGCCTTGGCTTTATTTTTGCCGGTACTACTTCGGGGGGTGAATTACCTGCAAAGAATGTGGGTGGGGGCGGAGGGAAGATTGGCGGCGATTACTGTGGACGGGGAAAGACCGATTGGACCTCTGCCACGACCGTGGCGGGCGATAGCACAAGGGGGAGAAGACCTAAATACTTTCCTGGATGGAAATGAAGAAAAAGTTAAAGCTTTGGGGGTGGAGTATATTCGGATAGATCATATTTATGACAGGTTTGACGTGGTAAGCGGGGATGGTAATGGTGTGAAGTTAGATTGGTCGCGACTTGACAGGCTGGTGGACAAAATCGCGACTGCTGGGGCGAAACCGTTTTTTTCTCTATCGTACATGCCGGCAGAGATCGCTTCCGGTGACGAGGTATCTGAACCGAGGGACTGGGGTAAATGGCAGGAAATAGTCCAAAAAACAATTGAGTACTATAGCGGAGAAAAAGGGCTGGAGGGAGTGTATTATGAGGTATGGAACGAACCGGATTTGTTTGGAAAGTGGACAATAGGAAGAAGAAAAGACTATAACAGGCTGTATTATTATTCCGCGCTGGGAGCAAGCCAGGCTAAGGGGGTTAAAGATTTTAAGTTGGGGGGCCCGGCGACTACTGAGCTGTATAAAAACTGGGTAGACGAATTTTTGCCTTATGTCTTAGAAAAAAGGTTGAGGCTGGATTTTTTATCCTGGCATAGATACGATAGCGATGAGGGTAAATACATTGCCGATATGGATAATGCAGATTATTGGCTGGAAAGACATCCTTACTTTTCCAAGGTGGAAAAAATAATTTCGGAGACGGGAATATCGTCTGAGCCGGGAGGGAAAAATGACACCAGGACAGGTGCGGCCCATCTAATCTTAGTGGCCAGGGATTTGATGTCCCGAGTCAAATACGGATTTAACTTTTCGCTGACTGGGAAGTGGGGAATGTTGGGTAAGCCACGAGAACAAGCATTGGCGATGCTAGCAAAACTGGAAGGAAACAGGTTGCCCCTGACCGGGGAAGGGACGTGGGTGAAGGCTATTGCGGCTGGCGATGACAGTCGAGTGCAGGTGATAGTGGTTAACTATGACCCTAAAGAACGACACAGTGAAGTTGTGCCGGTGAGCTTTGTAAATCTAAAAAATCAACGATTTATTATGAAAGAGACGTTTTTGTCGGGGGAGAGCAGGCAAGAAGAGGTGGCGACCAATGGGGCAGTGTGGCAAAAGGAGATTCCCATGACGCCCAACAGCGCGGTGCTTTTGGAGTTGAGCGCTATGCCTGAAGGATTGTAAGGAAGGCTTCTTGGGGGATGTCGATTCTGCCGAAGCGTTTCATGCGAGCTTTACCCTTTTTTTGTTTTTTGAGAAGTTTGTCTTTTCGAGTCTGGTCGCCGCCGGACATTTTGGCCAGGACATCTTTTCTAAAAGCTTTGATGTCCGCCCTGGCCAGGATATGGCCGCCGATAGCGGCTTGGATGCTTATTTCAAATTGAGAACGAGGGATGATGTTTTTGAGGCGTTCAACAAGACCCTTGGCGATATAGGGAGACTGGGAACGAGGAACTATTTGGGAGAGGGCGTCAATTTTGTCTTTGGCCACCAGAACGTCAAGTTTGACTAAATCTGCGGCTTGGTGGCCGGAGAGTTCGTAATCGAGTGTGGCAAACCCTTGAGAAACGCTTTTGAGAGAGTCGTGAAAGCCCCGGATGAGTTCAACTAAGGGGAGGGAATAAGACAGTTGAACTAAGTTTCCCAAGTAGGATATATCGGTGAGAAAACCGCGATGGTCTTGGCAAAGCTGCATCACGGCGCCCAAATAAGACTGGGGAAGAAATATCGAGGTTTGGATCATGGGCTCTCTGATTTCTTTAATTTGGGACGGGTCCGGGAGATCAAGTGCCTTGTTGATGGTTAATAGTTCATCGGTGGTTGTCAAAATTTGATATGAGACGGAGGGGGCGGCGGCGATAAGATTCAGACCAAACTCGCGTTCGAGGCGTTCCTGGACAATGTCTGCATGAAGAAGTCCCAGAAGACCGAGCCGGAAACCGTTACCCAAGGCCGGGGAAAATTCCGGAGTATAAGTAAATGAGCTGTCCTGGAGGCGGAGTTTGGAAAGGGCTGTCCTAAAATTATTGATATCGGCGCCGTCGATTGGGTAAAAACTGACAAAGACGACGGGTTTTAGGGATAGATAGCCTGGAAGAGCGGTTACTTGGCCTTGCAGGCCGGCAGGCTGGTTACTTTGTTGATCGTTCACCGTTAAGGTGTCGCCGACCTGAATTTGCGATAGATCTTTGAGATTGGTGACGACGTAGCCGACTTCGCCAGCGGAGAGGTGGCCAGTAGAGGTTTTGGCGGGGGAAAAAACGCCGATTTCGAGGGCAGATGCGAAACTTTCGGTGCCTAATAAAAATAACTTGTCGTTAGTTTTGATTTGACCGTCGACTACTCTAACCCAGGCAATTACACCTAAATGGGAGTCGAAGTTGGAATTGAAGACGAGGGCTCGAGTAGCTTCCAGCTGGTAGCTGGTAGAAGGAGGAGGGATGCGATTTATAATCTCTTGCAGTAATTCCTGAACACCCATGCCTGTTTTGGCGGAAATTAATAAAGGCGAATCGAAACCCAGGATGTCTAGAATTTGTTTTTTTGCGCCTTCGATATCTGCGGTGACGATGTCAATTTTGTTGATGACAGGAATAATCGTAAGCCCGAGTTTTTTGGCGTGATTGTAATGAGCCAAGGTTTGGGCTTGGATGCCTTGGGTGGCATCGACCAAGAGGACTGCTCCTTCGCAAGCGGAGAGTGAGCGGTTGACTTCGTAAGAAAAATCGACGTGACCGGGGGTGTCGATCAAATTTAGGGTATAGGTTATGGATTCTAGGTGGTAGAGCATGCGGACGGGGGCGAGTTTGATGGTAATCCCCCGCTCTCTTTCGATGGGATTGCTGTCTAAAATCTGGTCTTGCATCTGGCGCTTGGTGACGGTGCCGGTGATTTCCAGCATTCGATCGGCCAGAGTGGACTTGCCATGGTCCACATGAGCGATTATTGCAAAGTTCCGGATGGCGTTCATGGTTTTTTCTTGAACCTATTTTTGTCTCTTTGACTGTACTTTTTCATTACCCTAGCAAAATACTTGTCTATGTCTATTCCCAGTGAGTTGGCTAGACAAGCTAAGGTAAAAATAACATCTCCAATCTCGTCTCCTAGATTGGAGGATTTTTCCGTCGACTTTTTCTTTTTGGGACCAAATTGATGGTTAATTTCCCGAGCCACTTCCCCAGTCTCTTCGACTAGTCTGGCAAGGATTTCTAAAGGTTTGGAATACCCTTCAGTATATTGGTTCACCCATTCGTCCACTTGTTTTTGTACAGATCTCATTGACATGGCACGATTTTAACACCCGGGAGATCAGCCAAAGATTCAGGTTGTCGGGCCATTGTTAATTCTGGTCCGGGGCGGGGAGAATTACGGGTTCGGAGGGAGCGGGCGGAGGAGAAGTAAATAATAACCTGCGCCAAGACCAGACACGTTTAACTAAGCCAAAAAAAGTATCCAATTCTTGAATATGAAATAGTCGGGAAAGTAGAAGATAGACTCCCATGCCAATGGCACTGGTGATAACCGTGAGACCAATTAAGGGAAGGGTGCGGGTAGTGTCGAAGACAAACTGGTCGAGAAGCCGCATGGGTAACCAGAGAAACAGACCGGAGATGAAGCTGATAAATATCATTTTGAAGAGCGACTTGAACACAATGCTTTCTAAAGGCCGGGGGGTACCAAGCCGCTTTTCTATGATGAAGGAGAGGGTGAGGGACTCGAGAATGGCTGTCGTAGTAATGGCAAAAGCGATGCCCAATATACCCGCTTGAAATTGTTTGACCATGACTATTCCCACGACGGCGTTAAATAAGGCCGCTACTAGGCCAACTACTAGAGGAGTACGGGTGTCGTGAAGGGCATAAAACCCACGAACAACCAGTTGGATGACGGCGGAGAAGGTGGCCGAGATGGCTAGAATCGCCAGAGTTTTGCCGGTCAGAAGAGTTGCAGACCAAGGGAAGGTGCTGGCGCCAAATACAATTCGGACAATGGGAATGCGCAATATGATAAATAGAACACTAATAGGCAAGGAAAGGAAAGCTACTTGAAGAACGGAGGCGGCTAAAGTGGAGCGAAAAGTATCCATGTCTTTTAGAGAAGATTGGCGGGAAAGAGTGGGGAGTGCGGCTTGACCGATGGTCACACCAAAAACTGAAGAGGGTATGGCGTAGAGAAGGCGGGCGACGTTGAGTAGGGATAATGATCCGGAAGTAAGAAGTGAGGTGAGGACGACGGCGATAAATTGTTCGATTTGATCTATACCGAGGGCTAGCGCTCGGGGAGGAAATAAACGAATAATTTCTTTAACTTTGGGGTGGGAAACGTCTATGATGGGCTTGAATTTAAAGCCAAGACTTACGGCCAGAGGCAACTGAATGAGCATGTGTAAAAAGGCGCCAATAACGACGCCAATCGCTGGTCCCAAAATACCCAAGGTGGGAGAAAGGAAAATCGTACCGATGACGATACCCAGATTGTAAGCGACCGGAGCCAGGGCGGGTATCAAAAAGCGCTGATGAGATTGAATCATTCCGGTGAGAAACCCAGAAATCGAGAAAAATAGCTGGGCGACAAGCATGGTACGTAGGAGCGAGCTCATGATGGAAATTTGACTGAGATTAAATCCCGGGGCAATAAGTCGGGAAAGGGGGGTAGCAAAAACAAAGATGACTCCCGATATGAAAGTAAAAATAAGGAGGATGAGGTTAAGAGAACTGGCGGCTACTCGCCAGGCTTCTTTTTCATCGGATGACAGGAGGTTGGTAAAAACCGGGATGAAAGCGGCCGAGAGCGATCCAATAATCAATAACTGAAAAATGGTATCCGGAATGACAAAAGCCGCGTAATAGACGTCCAGTAAATAGGCATTTGAGCCAAAGAAATAGGAAATGAGCAGGCGGGTTTTGATAAGGCCGATCAAATGAGATAGTCCGTAAATGATCATGATCACTGAGGCGGCAGAGAGAATGTCGTTTTGACGACGGGTGAGAAGGGAAGCCCCGTTTTGAAGAAGTCGACGCATGTGTGATATTATATGGCCGGTATGCCAATCACTAAAGGAGCAATTAGAAAGCTAAGAGCCGACAAAAGAAAGGCTGGAGTAAACAACCGAACGAGGCGAGTGTATAGGGGGGCAGTGACGGTAATGCGCAAAAAACCATCGGCAAAAAATCTGACGGCGGTTTTTTCGCAATTGGATAGAGCGGCCAAAAAAAAGATCATTAGCAAAAATAAGGCTTCAAGGCTAAAATCTAGATTGTCCAGGTTTCTGGCTAAAAAGAAGAAGTAGGTTTGGTATACTGGATACATGTCTGCCCGACCCAGATCTATTAATTTGGTGCCGTCGTCGGAATTTGATGCCGGTTGGTGGGGAGGCGTGCTTAAATGGGCGCTAACTACCGGGAGGTATATAGTCATTTTGACGGAGATGGTGGTGATTGCGGCCTTTTTGTCCAGGTTTGTTTTGGACCAAAATATTTCCGACTTACAGGACAATGTTCGAGAAAAGAGGAATGTTTTGGAGGCGTTTTCCTCCCAGGAAAAAACATTTAGAAATACCCAGGTGAGACTAGCGGTAGCCAAAGAGCTGGTGGATTCAGAAATGCCGATATTGGAAGTTTTGAGCGAGTTAGATAAATCGGCGGCTGCAGACGTTCAATTTTCATCGATAAGAATTTCGCGCGAGGAAATCGCTGTCACGGGGACGGCATTTAGTGAAAATGGTTTGCGGACCCTGATAACAGCAAACCGAGACAGTGAATTTTGGAAGGAAGTGGAACTAACTGATGTTAAAGCCCAGGGTGATGGCAATATTAGTTTTAGCTTAATATTAAAAGTGTAGTTATGGCAGTAGATTATAGAAGCAGTTTGGCCAGATACAGAAGATATCTGCAAACAGTGCAGAATAAGCCATTGTGGCAAGAAAGTTTATACTTGATATTATCACTGCTTCTGGTTATGGTGTTGGTCATTTGGGCCCTGAGGCCAACTTTGGTGACGATTGCAAAACTACTGGCCGAGCGGAAACAGTATTTAGAGCTGGAGAAAAGAATGGACGAGAAAATTGAACTTATTCGGGAAGCCCAGAATGTATACCTCCAGGTGCAAGACCGGCTCGAGGTATTAAATATGGCTGTTCCGAAAACGGCAGATTGGAGCGGTGTGGCGACGGGGGTACAACAGTCGGCAACTGATAGCGGGCTCGTAACTAAAAGCTTTGGCGTAAATTTGGGAAAAGACGTTGAGTTCTCTATGGCGACGTCTGGCGCCTATGATGGGATAAAAAGATTTATAACCGGCCTGGGTAAGAGCTCGAGAATAATCGATATTAAATCATTATCTATTGATAAACAGGTAGGAGGAGAGTTAACCTTAAGCTTGCAAGGAGCGGCTGTTTACATGCCGGAAAATTAGAATGGCGTTAAAGAAAACAGAAAGAGAATTGATTTTTCTAATTACCTCGACTTTGATTACGGTGGTCGTGTGGGTGGGGTTGGAAGTATATCGGGTATATACCAAAAGCCTGCCTCCTGATGGAATAGACAGTTATTTGAGTCCATTAGAGCCGGATCTAAACGTAGAGGTGCTGGATAGGCTAGAAAAAAAACAGCAATGAAAAGGCCTGAATTAAAACTGCCTACAATATTGGGAATTTTGGTGGTGGCTTTGGGGATGGTGTCGGGCTTAGTTTTGCTGAGATCTCCACTGGGGTTGATATCGAAAGCTGCAGAGGAGGAAGTCCCGAGAGAAGTCCGGGTTACAAATCAGACGGATAATTCTTTGACGATTTCTTGGATTACCCAGGAAGCCGCCTCGGGGTATGTGCAGTACGGAGAAGCCGAAGCGGCAATGGATCTGACAATATCCGATGACCGAGATCAGGAGAAGGGCGAGGTAGGCAAATACTTTAGCCATTACGTGACGGTGAGGGGGCTGAAACCGGAACAGGGGTATATATTCAAGATCGGTTCGGGAAGCAAGCTATTTGGACAAGGTGAAGGGGCGTATGAAACAAGGACGGGGGTGGTGATAGGCGATACACCAACGGCAGATGTGGCTTATGGCCAAGTCATCGGGTCCGGAGGTGATCCGGCAGAGGGGGCGATAGTTTACTTGAACCTAGCGGGGGGATCGGGGGCGTCGGCTTTGGTTAAACCGAGCGGGGCATGGGTAATTTCCCTGGCGACCATGAGGAAAGAGGACTTGAGTGCCTACCTTGAATATGACCGGGAAGAAGAGATTGAGGAACTAAACGTGACTGGCGGGGGAGAAACGGCGCAGGCCAAGGTTAAAACCGGGGGAGACAGCCCGGTCCCAGTAATTACTTTGGGGGGGACTTATGATTTTACCCAAGAGACAGCGACACTTACACCTGAGGCTGGGGAAGAGATATCGTCTAAGTTTAGCCAGGAATCGTTAGTTGAGAGCGAACAGACGGAAGCAGAACTCCAAGTGTTGTCGCCTAAATTAGGGGAGCAAATAAACTCTGCCCGCCCGGTAATTATCGGGAAGGCTCCGAAAGGGTCGAAAGTAACGATCGAAGTTAACTCGACGGCGAAGGTGGTTACGGTAATAAACGCTGACAGCTCAGGAGATTTTGTATTCGAGGTGCCTAACAATCTGGAGCCAGGAAAGCATCAGGTAACTGTATCCACGATCATAGATGGGGTATTGCAAACTGTCACAAGAGAGTTTGTAGTGTATGCCGCCGAGGACGGAGTGCCGGCATTTTCGGCTACGCCTTCGGGAGAATTGACCATAACGCCCACGCTTAAACCATCCCCGACTGCAGTTCCCACGGTGGCGGTGACGTCTACACCGGCTCCGACCGCAGCCGCTGCCACTCCAACTGCCATTCCTACCGAAGCTTTCAAAGTAGCGATGCCGGCAACAGACGAGGGGGTGCCGGTGTCAGGAAACCAGGAGTGGACGTGGTGGTGGCTGGTTTTGGGAGGGGTAATGCTGGCGGGGGGAGGGTATTTGTATAGCAGAAACGGTAAACGTCCCGTAAAATAAGGCGGTGAAGAAAAGAGTAATCAGAGTTGGATTGGATTTTGACGGGGTAGTGGCGTACAACCCGTTCAGAGTAATCAGAGCGCCGATAAAGTGGTTTAAACGAGAAGTGCTGGGTATTCACAAGTTGACTTTTTTTGTGCCGAAAAATTGGTGGCAAAGGATATTGTGGTCGGTGGTGCATGAATCGAGTGTATTCCCGGCAAAGGGAGTCGATTTACTGCGGGAAATGGCGAAGAGGGATGACATGGAGTTTCATTTAGTTACTGCAAGATATGGGTTTTTGAAAGATAATTTGGAGAATTGGCTGGATAAATATCGGGTACGCAATTTGTTTAAATCCATAAATATTAACGAGGACCAGGAACAGCCGCATGTATATAAGCTGGAAGTTATTGAGAGACTTAAGTTGGATTACTATGTCGAAGATAATTTAGATATAGTTACGTTTGTTGTTGAAAAAACAAGGGCTAAAATCTTTTGGATTTATAATTTCATGGATAAAAGACATGAATATCCTTTTAAATTTTTGTATTTAGGTGCGGCGTTAGAAGCGATAGGGCTGTGAATATTTTGTTTTCGGTAACTTATTACACTCCATACGTATCAGGGCTGACAATTTATGTCAAAAGATTGGCAGAAGAGTTGGTGAAAAGAGACCATAAGGTTGCGGCCTTGTGCATGCGACACGATAAAAGTTTGCCGGAAATAGAAGATTTTAATGGCGTAGAAGTTGCCAGAGCCAAACCTCTGTTGAAACTCAGCAAAGGGTTCTTGTCGATTGATTGGATAGCTAAATCCTGGCGGGAAACGAGAGGGGCTGACGTGGTGATAATAAATCTTCCTCAAGCCGAGGGGTGGATAACAGCACTCATGGCAAAGAAAGTGATTGTTGTTTATCACTGTGAAATAGTTTTGCAAAATAAAATCTTGCAAAAAGTGTTGGAATTTATGAACTGGATATCGCTTTTGAAGGCAAGCATTATTGTTACTTATACCGAAGATTACGCAAAGAATAGCAGGCTTTTGCGGGGATTTGAAAACAAAACGAAATATATTTATCCCCCAATCCCCTACCCTACGACCGGTAAATTAAAATTAAATAAGCCGAAGGGTGAAATTTGGATAGGAGTTGCCGCCCGTTTAGCACAAGAAAAGGGAATCGAGTATTTGTTAGGGGCGCTGCCACTTTTGAAAAACTGCAAAATTATTATTGCCGGACCAGAAAATCCAGTCGGTGAAGAAAAGTATAAGGAAAAAATTATGAAATTGGTTGAAAAGTACGAAAACCGGATAAGGTTTTTGGGGACAATAGATCCGGAAGACATGGGAGGATTTTATAAGATGTTAGACGTATTGGCGCTGTCGTCGGTGAATTCAACTGAAGCTTTTGGAATGGTGCAGGTGGAGGCGATGATGTGTGGCGTGCCGGTGGTGGCATCGGATTTGCCGGGAGTAAGAGTGCCGATATTAAAAACCGGAATGGGTAAACTGGCAAAGCCAAGTGATAGTAAGTCTCTGGCTGAGGCCATAGAATGGGCTGTTGATAATAGAGATAGGTTGAGAGAAAAAAGGATATTGGCCATAAAAGAATTTAATGTTAAAGAGATAATGAAAAAATGGGAAAGATTACTGGAATGAAGTTCAGATGGAACCGTGTGCCCTACTACATTTCCGTGGTACTTAAATTGTGGGGCCGCGTAAATTTAGCTAAAAATGAAGTTATCGTAAATGGTCTGCGGTTGAAGTTCGCGCAGATTGGAGATTTGCTGGAGATAAAAGAGGTTGTTTTAGACCGTGAGTACGAAAACGAAAAAGTGGGTTTGGAGGATTCAGATAAAATTGTGGTGGATGTGGGAGCAGGGGTGGGAGACTTTGCAATCATGGCAGCAATGAGATTGCCAAAGGCAAAGATTTTGGCCTTTGAGCCCGATGAACAACGACGGTTGTTTCTATTGGCTAATATTGGTCTAAACGGTGTGAAGAATGTCACTGTTGTTGATCAACCTGCGCTATCGTTAAAACAAATTGTTCGGGGAGGAAAAACAGTCGATTTCTTGAAGGTAGATTGTGAGGGGTGTGAGTATAGGATATTTGGAAACCAACAGTGGAGGTATTTGAATAAGATTAGAAAGATCGCTATGGAGCTACATTTAAATAGGGGAAATGATCAGCAATTAATTGAAAGGTTAATAAATGCCGGGTGGAAGGTGGAAACGTCCTTGAATAGGGGCGTCCTTGAATTGCGGCATGTATATGCCAAAAAAGAGTGAGGAGGTCTTAGGTAATGCAAAGGGATATTTATCAATATAAAAACGATCCTGAATCCAGCCACAGACAGATGGCGCGACTAGTGAATGAGAGGCGAGGAAAAAAGGTTTTAGATGCGGGATGCGGGGGAGGTTTTTTGGGCAGAGCTATTGGGAAGAATGGAGTGAAAATATGGGGATTGGATAAAGATACTAACTGGAAAAACAGTCGATGGTTGTCGACATATAAATATGTCTTATGGGAAGATTTAGAGAGGAAGGGCTGGGAAAAAGAATTGAAAAATGAAGAATTTGATGGAATTGTGGCCGCTGATGTACTGGAACATTTGGACAACCCGGAGAAAGTTGTGAAGAAACTTTGGAAGAAGGTAAGAAAAGGGGGGTGGATGTTGGTGTCGCTGCCGAACTGCGAGTTTTGGCCGGTATGGCTAGTGAGACGATTGTGGCCGGATTTTAAAATGTCCCGCGGCCCGTTGGATAGAACCCATAAACATTTTTACGGCCGCCTAGAGGCAGAAAAGATGCTAAATGGGGCGAATGCTGTAAAACTGGTGGCGGCCACTCCCCCACCTTTTGGATTGGTAGACCGAATGTTTGGACAAGGGAAACCGATGTTTTGGATATATAATTTCTTCGCAGTTTTGGCCAGGAAATGGCCAAGAAGAATGGCCTACCAGCTAATTTTTGAGGTGACATGAAAAAAATTGAGATATTTATAGTGGTTCTGTTGACGTGTGGGGTATTGTTGGGAATGTTTCCCAAAATCTTAGTTGACCCTTTTTATTACTTCGCGGCGGATGTGAGTGAGCTGTATTTTCCGTGGTGGGTCTATTTAAACCAATCGGTGCGAACGCAAACATATCCTCCAATTCGCAATCCGTATTGGTTTATGGGGTCAATGCCGTTCGCTTCATTGGAGAATGGATCTTTTTATCCTCCATATATCCTGGCGCAGTTGTTTTTTGACGCTAAGGGAGATTTGGATTCGGCTTTTTTGTGGTTGCTGGGAATGCAAATGGCACACTACTTGCTGGCTGCAGTGGCGATGTATATTTTGATGAGAGATGGTCTAAAACTTCACAAAATATCGAGTGTGTTTGCCGGGGTGGTATATGCGACCAGCGGCGCTTTTATTGGCAGATTAGTGCATATTCCGGTTATTCTTTTATTGGCATGGCTGCCTCTGCTGTTTTGGGCCTATTTTAGGTTTGTTCGAGACAAGAAAGTTGTCTGGGCGATTCTTTCGTCATTCATTCTGGCTATGATAACAATAGCCGGGCATCACCAAATAAGCTATTACATTTATGGATATTTTTTGTTGGGGATTGTTTATTTCACTATTAAAGAAACGCACCAGAGGAGATTATTCTTCCTTTATTCTATGGCGATTTTTCTTTTGACCGGATTGTTAACAGCTCCGAAAGTGCTTCTTTCAATTGAATTATCAAAACAAATTGTCCGAACGGTGGCTGAAATGTCCGTAAAGAGTTTATACAACTCTATTCACCCCTTGTATTATTTGACGTTGATAGTCCCCTATCTCTTTGGACGTCACGCTGTGGGATATTGGGGATCTGATTACCCGTGGGGTAACTGGGACACGTTTATTTATGTAGGCATAGTCCCACTTTTTTTTCTGCTGGTGTCGTTGATTTGGAAAAATCGGTCACTGCTGGGATTTATGATTTTAGGATTGGGAGCTAGTGTCCTACTTTCAATGGGTCGATTTTCTAAATTGTCTGCAGTTCTTAACTCGAATATGCCATTTGCCGAGAATTTATCATTGGTATCCCGACATTTAGATATACTCCACTTTTTTTTAACAAGCCTGATGGGAATCGGTGTGCATGCTGTTTTGACATATCCGAAAGGAAAACTTGTCCGCTTTTTGGGAGTTGCTGGTGTGTTGATAGTGGGGACGTTTTTGTGGTGGCTCAAACCTAGTGTGCTTTCGATGCTTCAGCCTGTGGGTAGGGGGCCGACGTCTGCGGAGGCGGTTGGGTTTGCAATGACAAGTCTGGCGCTAGCTAAGAAGCTATTTATTGTAAGTGCGGCTGGAGTAGTTTTGTATATTCTGACTAGATGGAGAGTGATTTGGTTTTTGTTGTTTATAATATTTGCGACAGATATTTCTAAGATAAGTAGGGACTTTAACCCAATAGAAGCCGCTCCAGGGAAGCCTAGTGTTTATTTTGGAGATACGGCGGATATTTCACTAATCCGTATTGATCCGGGTATCTTTAGAATCAACAATTTAGGTCCGAGGAATATTGGGATGGTTCAAAACGTTGAATCGACTTATGGATATCACACGGTGGAAACTGAAGCTTATCATGATATCGTATATTTTATCGATTTTAAAAATAGAGCACTTCTTAACTTATTAAATATCAAATACTTTCTTTCTGGTGAAAGTCTAGTGGACCAAGACAAGCTTACTTACATGGGGGGAAACGTATGGAGAAATGATTCCGCTCTGGAGAGAGTAACTTATGTCCCTGGTTATCAGATTAAGGGTAAGGGTGAAATCATACAATCCATTCTCTTGCCTGATTTTTTACCTCGAAAAACAGTTCTTTTAGATCGATATGACGTTCTATCGAAGAATCTCTCGATTTATAGAGCAGTAGGGACAGCTGATGCCAGCGTGAAGATTGATTCCTACTCTCCAGAAAAAACTGTTGTTTCGTTTTTTTCGGATCAACCAGGATTTCTTCTGTATAGCGAAATGCAATATCCGGGGTGGTATGCGGTGGTGGATGGAAAAAAACAAGATCTGCTTAAAGCTGATCTGTCTGTTTATGCGCTGCCTATAGAGAAAGGTAAACATACTGTGGAGTTTATATATCGTTCGAAGCCGTTGATGTATGGGGGTTGGATTTCTGCTTCAACGATATTAATTCTTGGGATTCTGTTTCTTTCTCCGAGATTCCGTTTGTTTATCAAAACTCCTAGAGTTTAGGGTGTTGGGAAGATTTTTTGAAAATTATGACTTTGGGGTGGTCGTAGACAGTGAAGGTTTCGTCGGCGTAATCATCGACAAAACTCAACCCGGGCAGAGGACAATTCTGGATTTGATATGAGACGGCACCGTAGGAAATATTGGGCGGAGTGAGACAAAGATTAAGGCCGGGAATGGGGAGGTTGGGACGGGAGGTAAACTGAACAACCGGACTGAACCCCAATTTTCCGGAAAAGAGATCCGCATAAAATTTCGATGCAGCCGGATATCGGTCGGGGGCGGAGGAAATTGAGCCGAAGAGGCGATTGCTGGACATGATAATGTAGTCTGTCTGAGCCAGACGGGCGGACATGTCTTGCCATTTTTCCGGCGTGTCCTGGCCATAAAGAGGATATTCTAATAAGCGAAATTCTGTTGGGTATCCTATGGGAAGGCAGTCGTCCCAATGGTCGCAGGAGAGAGTACTGCCGGAGGGGACGTTTTGGTAAATCCACTTACTGGCGGCCAATCGGCTATGAGGGCGAGTATAAATGGAGACAAAAGCCAAGGGCCAAACCAAAGTTAGTGCAAGGACAAGAATGAGTAAGATTTTGCTGATTTTTAGAATTTTAAATAACACGGCCCCAGCGGTAACTGCCAAAAAAGGGTATATGGGATAAAGATAGCGCATAGGTTGGGCGAACTGAGTACTTTGATAGAAAAATAGGCCAATTACCCAAAGGATGACCAAGTAAACATATCCATGGCGACGGTGATTGACAAGTACGTATGGCAGAGAGATTAAGCTGAGAAGCCCGAGGGGCAGACCCAAACCCCAATAAAGCAGATTGGAAAGGGAATACCAAACGGGCCTGGTGTGCAGCCATTGGACTGCGGGAGGAAAATAAGAGTCGGCGCCACTGAGAGAGTCGAGCTCTTTCCAATTTTGCAAGACCTTGGGGTTAAACTGAAGGCCGGTAAAAAGGTAAGGATAAAACACGCGCAAAGTAATCGCTGTTGTGAGAACGAAAATGAATCCCAGAATAATGGTGTTTATTTTTTGACCGGGTTTGAAAAAATTAATTAGCAGACCCAAAGCGATGACGGGCAAGAACAAGGCCGAGGAAATTTTGGCGGCCAGGGTGAGGCCAAAAGCTATACCTAATAGAGGACTGTTTATTAGTAATAAATATAATGAGAGAGTGAGGAAAAATACGGCATAGGGGTCGACGGCGAAGAAATGAGAAAGCTGAATAGGGAGGACAGACAGGGCATACATTAAAGCTGAAATCAAAGATAACGCAGTATTTTTAAATAAGCGGCTAGAAATGAGAAAAACCAGGACGATAGTTCCAGTATCGATAACGGCAGATGCGGCCCGACCAACCAGTGTCAGTTGACTATAATCGGCCCGATGTAATAGTTGGGATAAATACCTGACAAAGATTGCTGGATATGTGCCATAGACATAGAAGCCGAAGCCTATGTTGTGGGGGTTGAGAAGTGAGCGCGAGGTGTCGAAATATTCGGAGATAGTTTTGGGCCAAGACATGGCGCTGACAACCATGGTCAAAAACCTTTCATCGGGGTGGAGATGGTAGTTTTGGTCCCAGTTGCGGCCAACCGAGCGGAGAGTAAAACCCAAAAAAATAATGCACAGCAGGGCAAGGCGTTGAGACAGAGTCATAATATTTAGTTTACAAACAAGCCGAAATCTTGCGAAAAATTTACATATTTACCATTCTGGTCCGCTTGCTCGAATTTTTCCTTGAAAACCTCGGGCATGGTCATTACATAAATGTACTTTTCATTTCTATTAAAATTGTTTAAATAGTCGTCGTGGTACCGAGTGTCTATTGAGAGGACTTTGTCTGATGATTTGAAGAAATACACTCGTTCAAAAACAAAGCCGGGGAATGAGGCGACGTGAATGTGACGACCGAGGTATTGATTATTAATGATATCTGCTAATTGTACGTATTGACTGTTATATTCATTTCGGGCCGCTCTATTGAATGACGAGAGGTTTTCAAGTGAGTAGCGGCCTATTAGTAATGCTCCAATGAAAATTGAGGCCATTTTAATTACGAGATGCCTGGGTTTGGTGATAAGGCTGAAGGCCGCACTCATTGTGAGAGCAAACAAGGGATAAGAAATATGGAAGCGATGAAAACCGGGTGGTGAAATAGCGAGCGCCATGGTGGTAAATGATAGTGACATTGACAAGATGATGATCGAGTAACCGGGCGACTTTATTGATTTGATGAGTATTATTAATCCTCCTATTATTGATAATGCAAGTGATGTGGGATTCAAAAAACTGAGAGACCCGAAATTGTATCCTCCGGCTCCCCCAATGTTGTTTTGAACTAGAGATTTGACTGATAATTTAAAATTTGAAACGTAAAGAGATATTCGCTCTTTTAGATTAATCTTTTCATCTTTGTGAGATGACCATGATCCTCCGACCAGCGCTACTTGAGAAGTTCGCGAAGTGAATAAGTTTTCAAATTTATACGCGTGAGTGAAAAAGGGAAGTATTATAGTTATAAATCCGGTCAGTGATAAAGAGAGGTAGACTGCTTTCTTTTGGATTGATTTGGAGTTGGTAAGTAAAGGTACAATAAAAAGCAAGGGAATTGATATGTAGGATGAGTAGTAAAAAAGAAAGCAGAGACCACATACAATACCCAGGCGAAGAAAATCGGTATAGCGGGGAGCCTTGATGGAGCGGATCGATAAGTATAGAAATACCGTGAACACAGCGATACTGGAAATATAAGGGACGCCTAAAGTTTCAAGATAAAGCGAGGGAAAGAAAAGCCCGTATAATAAAACAGATATTATGGCGATTGAATCAGAGAATAATTCCCGAGATATTTTGTAAAGAAAGAGAGAAACCAAAAACGAATATGGCAAATTTGAAATCTTTATTCCCATGATGGTGTGTCCGAAAATGCTCAAAAAGAACTTTTGAATAATATAAAGCGGGGCAGGAAATTGCGAGATCAGAACGGTTTTATCTTGGGGAAAACCAGAAAAAAAGTTTGATTTAATGAAATCTGTAGTCGATGAGACGTAGGCAAGAATAGTGTCGTCTGTGTGCAGGCGAGTTGGCGAAAATAGCAAGAAAAGAATGGTTGGGGGAATGAGGGCTATGATTATGGGCACGAAGAAAGTCCGTAGCCTGAATGAAGGTGGGAACTTTTGACTGAATATACCGGGAAGTAAAATCAGTATGACAGAACTTAGCCAGGTGACTATCAGAATAGGATGATACTTATCTAAATAAATCATATAAGAGGTATATAGGCTTAAGAAGACGGCTGAAGTAATAGAAAGTAAGTGAATATTTTTCATGAGCCTGAACAGGATTTAGAGACAGAATAAATGGAGGCCTTGGAAGCCTCGTTTCTGTAAATTGGAGTGAACTGGTTTTTCCAGAGGTCCCAGTTGGGGTGGATGAAGCCCTCAGGAGAATCCAGAAGCTCGACATAGGAAATGTTGTAGAGATGCAGGAGACGACAGGCGGCCTGCCGGGTGGGGGCGGCGTAAATGGCCACAGCAAGTTTTTCCCGGGTACCGGCGTTGTAGCCAAAAGACCAGGTAAAATAAGAGTAGCCGTTGAACACTTTGCGGCCGGCAAGGGAGGCGGAATGATAGAACCAATAACTATTGAGAACGATGGAGTTGGGTGAAGTATAACGAGCAAAGAAATAGGCTTCAGGATTGGAGGAGACGTCGTTTAAATAGCCAAGAGAATCGTTTTTGACGGGAAAGAAATCGACGATACCGCCTAGGGTGAGGGGGAAAATGAGAAGAAGTGCGGGAAGTTTGAAGAACCAGTTGCGGGATGAAAGAAAAAAGGCCAAGAGATGGGCCGTAAACATCTGACCAATGATGAGGAAAAAGTTGAAAAACTTGTGATTGTTGATCAGATCCGGAGATAGTTGCCAGTAATTTGGGATCAGAAAAATAATAATCAGGGGCGGAAGAAGGATCCATGAACGACGGGGCGCAATAACAGCCCCGAGGGGAATTAAAAATAAATGCAAACCGATGTTGTACAGCCAGAATTTAGCTAGGGCGGAGGTGGTGGGGGGATCTGGAGTAAGAAAGCCGATATGTTTGAGCAGCGTGGGGGGAACCAGAGATGAAAAGGAATAGAGATAGAGCCAGGGCAGGACCCCGAAAATTGAGATGGCCATGGGTAAACGAAGACGGGGACGGAAAAGAAAAAACCAGCCCGCAAATATAAGGCCAATGGCAAATGCAGCTTGATTTAGGAGAAGAAGAGATCCCAAGATAAAGCCGGTAAGAAGGGAAAAGCGACGGGAAGGAATATATAAAATGTAAATCAAAAATAAAAGAAGGGCGAAGGAAAAAGCTAAATGGCGCTGGTTGGTGTAGATATTTAAATTCCAAAAAGCGGTTATCAGACTACCATTCCAAGGACCAAAAGAGGGAAAGTGTGATAATGATTTGAGATTTATGATTGATGATTTAAGAGCAAAGTTATTGATTTTTAGATAGTCCAGCCAAGAGAAAGAGCCATTGAAAAGAAAGAACAAGACAGAGAGGATGGCGGCTAGACGACGGGAAAAGAGCGAGTAACTGAAACGATAGATAAGAAGCAGGAGGAAGGCAAGACCAGTAGCGCTCATTAAATTTAAAGCCCAGTCGAGGCGGACTCCCCAACTCTCCAAAAGGGCGACTAAAAAATAAAAAAAGTAGTGATAACGGATAGGCTCGCCTGGGTAAAGGGGGTGTTGTGGGGGAAGGTTGGACCCAAAGGAAAATGAACGGATGAGGGGGATGTGCTCACCAAAGTCACTCCAAGCCTTGGCGGAAATCATTATTTGATTTGTCTGAGGAGAGTAGGAAAAAGTGTGCCACATAAGCCAGAAGGAGAAGGCGAAACTCGCCGATATTAGGGCTATGGCGGGTAAGGACGACAAAATTCGCATGAGATGAATTATAATCCGTTTGTGGGACAAGATTTGCCGAGTATACTTTGGTGGTGGTTGGTAGTGGCGGGTGTGGGACTTAGTGTGTGGCCAGTGGTGAGAATAATATTTAAGTCTTGGTTTGACCGAGGATATTTTGCTACGAAGGCGGCGGGAATAGGGGTAGTAACCTTTGGAGTGTGGATTATTTCCAGCTGGAAGCTGGCCGAGTTTGGACAACAATTAATTTGGGTGGTTTTGGCGGCATTGGCAATCCTGTCCTGGTGGAAAATAAAAAAATCTAAAGAGGAGATAGACTGGGCGGTGGTTTTGAAGGAAGAGTTGTTTTTTGGAGCGGCATTAATTTTTTGGTCGTGGGTAAAGGCTTATGAACCGACGATAAACGGGTTGGAAAAGTTTATGGATTATGGTTTCACCCAATCGATTATGAAAACGAGATTTTTTCCGCCTGGGGATATGTGGTTCTCGGGCGAGTCAATAAATTATTACTACTTTGGGCATTTGGCAATGGCCGTTCTGACGAAAATATCAAATTTGCAGTTGGCTTATACGTTTAACCTGATGCTGACCACGTTGTTTGCTTTGTGCCTGACTATGAGCTTTGGGATCGGCTACCAACTTTTGGCAAAATCTTCAAGAAAAGTAAAGTTATGGGGGGCGGCACTTATAGCATTTTTGGTAACATTGGGCGGAAATTTGCAAACGATTTATGCCCTGACTAGCGGATATAACGGCGAGGAGACGCCGCCGCCGTTTTGGGAAATTAAATTTGATCCCAATGGCTGGAAAAACTATTGGTATCCCAATGCCACGAGATTTATTCCATACACGATTCATGAGTTTCCCAGCTACTCGTTTGTAGTATCGGATGTACATGGGCATGTTTTGGATATTCCATTTTTACTGTTGGCAATTGCACTTTTAATTAACATGTTTGGGGTGAATAACGAGGACAAGACGTGGCACCAAAGGGCCATTTTTGGATGGGTGGCGGGGATAATGTTTATGACTAGTGCGCTGGATGGACCAATATACATGGCTCTTTTTGTCTTGATGTATGTATTTTTCAGCAATCCCAAATTATCGATAAACAGGGCGTGGATTGAACAAGCGGCGAAAGACGTGGGACTGGCAATAGTTGTGTTTGTGATAACTGTGCTGCCGTTCATGTTGAGCTTCAAGCCTTTTGTGTCGGGAGTAGCTGTAAATTGCCCGCCGGAAAGTCTCGCAAATTCCAAGATTGGTCCGCTTGTGTTTGAAGAGGTGGAAAAGTGCCAGAGGTCGCCGGTGTGGATGATGTTGGTATTGTGGGGACTGTTTTTGTGGGGGGGAATTTGGTATGTATTTGCCAGGGACAAAAATCCCGTGACGAAGAAAATGTTTTACTTGTGGTCTGCGTTTTGCCTGGGGTTAATCTTATTTGCGGAATTTTTTTATTTTAAAGACATATATCCTCTGCATTTTCGCAGCAATACCATGTTTAAGCTGGGTTACCAAGTGTTTATTTTGATGTCGATAGTAACGGGGTACACGATAGTCAAGTATTTCGAGTATCAGGAAAAAAAGTTGAAGTTTGCTTTTTGGGTGGGAGTGATTCCGATGCTGGTATTGGTATCGATATATCCATGGTTTTCGGTGAGAAGTTATTTTGGGGGACTTAAGACGTATCAGGGCCTGTATGGACTGAAATGGCTGGACGAGAGATACCCAAATACGCGAGCGGCTATTGACTGGTTTAAGAAAAATGTCGACGATCGCGACCAACCGGTAATAGTTGAGGCGAGCGGGGACAGCTATACGGATTTTGACGCTATTTCTACATTCAGCGGCTTGCCGACTGTTGCCGGGTGGGTGGTTCACGAGTGGCTATGGCGGGGCAGTTATGACCCGATTGCGAAAAGAGGCGAGGAGGTAAGAGGCATTTACGAGTCGGAAGATGTGGAAAAAAGCCGAGAGGTGTTGTCCAAATACAATGTAAAATATATTGTGGTGGGCGATTTTGAAAGACAGAAGTACCCGCTGTTAAATGAAAGCAGTATAGAAAAATTGGGTGAGGAGGTGTTTGTGAGCGGGACGACAAAAATTTACAAGGTCAGTTGAGAAGATCAGCAACGTAGCGGGAAATTGATTGGGGGTCGTTGGGTAGTGGCGTCAGCACCCACTGGTTTAAGTACTTACCAGAGACCGGGGGGTGATAGAGCTGGTCTGGGGTGGAAAGGGTATGAGATTTTAAATTAAACTTTCTGGCGGACATGGCTAGTTTGGTCAGGGCGAAATAGTGATCGGGGGCAATATCCGTCTGAATTTTTTGGATAATGAGATCATAGAGGCGGCGATAAAGGGCGGGGTCCGGGCGGGAAAGAAGTTTGTCTTTAATGGCCTGGATCACCTGGGCTTGACGTTGGGAGCGGGCAAAGTCGGTGCCTTCTTCTGAGTCCCCAGAGTGACGCGATCGTACAAATTTAAGGGCTATGTTTCCATCCATATGTTGCTGTCCTTTGGCAAAAGTAATGGTTTCATAACGGCATTTGTATTCAGGGTCGCCGGCACAGAGATCGTCTTCTTTCCCGGCTATGGGGTACTGAGTATCGGTAAACGAACGCTCTACCTGAACGTCAATTCCTCCCAGGTAGTCGACTACCTGGGAAAAAGTAGCAAAGTCGAAGACGACAACAAAATCCACCGACTGGTCAATAATCTCAGAAACGGCGGATTTGGCCAGGATCAAACCGCCGGAATCGCCCGCTTTTTCCCGTCCATAGTGGAAAGCGGTGTTGATTTTGGCTTGGAGAGAGGGAACCCAAAGGTCGCGAGGAATGGATAAGAGAACCGGAGATGAGGAGGGGGAAATCGAAGCGAAAATAATGGTGTCGGTCAGATCAGGACTTTCGTGAGAGCCACCGCCGATACCCAGAATCAGAAAGTTGGTTCGACCCGAGTGGGACGGGAGGGAGGAAGAGGAGGCCGAAGTTATAAATCTTATGATGCTGCTTACGGGCTGACGGAGAAAAAACCAGCCGAAGCCAACAACCAGCAGAAGGATAACCAGAAAGACAACCCGCAATAATTGGACCTGGGAGAGTAGGCGGCGTTTAAATTTGTTAAACTTTTCGGACATGGATACTTTGGGAGGATTGAACCCCGGACAAAAAAAGGCCGTAACCTTTGAAGGCGGACCCCTGCTTATTTTAGCAGGAGCGGGAAGCGGGAAGACAAGAGTCTTGACACACAGGGTCGCCTGGCTGATTGAAAAGGGCGCAAAACCTGAAGAAATACTGCTCTTAACGTTTACAAATAAGGCGGCGGGGGAGATGATAAAGCGAGTAACAGCCTTACTTCACCCCTTCGGTTACTCTCAGGGATATATGGGGCAAGGGGGAACATTTCACAGTTTTTCGGCTAAAGCACTGAGAAGATATGCCGATGAGGCGGGACTAGACCCCAACTTTGTAATTTTTGACGAAGCGGATCAATTGGACACGGTAAGGCAAGCTATGACAGCTGTCGGAGTAGATGTTAAGGCTATTAGGCCGGGAAGTGTACTGGGGGCGATATCTGATGCTAAAAACGAACTTATCGGTCCGACTGAATACGCAAGTTTTGCTCGAGGAAATTTTTCGGTGACGGTGGCTCGAGTGTACCTGGCTTATCAACAGCTTCTGCGAAAGTATAAGGCTTTGGATTTTGATGATTTATTGGGAGAAATGGTGAAGCTAATAAAAAGTAATTCGGAAGTAAGAGAGAAATTGCAAGAAAGATTTAAGTATGTTTTGGTGGATGAGTACCAAGATACCAACAAAGCCCAGTATGAAATCACTAAGACTCTAGCCCAAAAATATAAAAATCTAACGGCTGTGGGGGATGCGGCCCAGGCGATTTATTCGTGGAGGGGGGCAAATTACCGAAACCTACTGGCTTTGAGAGGAGATTTTCTTGATCTGACCATTTTGAACCTGGAGCAAAATTATAGATCTACGCAAATAATATTGGACGCGGCCAAAAGTGTAGTTTCCAAAAATAAAAACCATCCGATTTTGGATCTGTGGACGGTAAGGGAGGGCGGAGAGAAAATAATAATTTACGAAGCGGAAAGTGAGTTGGAGGAGGCGGGTTTTATCGTTGCTCAGCTGCTCAGCTGCTCACTTTTGCAGTCATTTAGATATTCTGATTACGCTGTTTTATACCGGACTAATGCGCAGTCACGGGTGCTGGAGGAAGCGTTTTTACATGCAGGTATCCCCTATTCACTGGTGGGAGGGGTGAGGTTTTATGAGAGAAAGGAGATAAAGGATGTGTTGGCATATTTGCGCTTAGTCTTGAATCCGGAGGACGAAGTGGCCAAGAAGAGAGCCGAAAAGAATGGGAAGGGGAGGTTGCAAAAATTACTAATTTTTAATATCGAATTTCTAAATAAAAAATCTTTGGAAGTATTGGATGAAGTGTTGAAAGTGACTGGGTATTTGGAGCAGTTTGATGAACTGAACGAGGAAGATGCAGTAAGGCTCGAAAACATTAAAGAATTGAGGAGCGTGGCCCAGGAATTCCCAGAGTTAGTGCATTTTTTAGAAAATGTGGCACTAACAGAGCGGGAGAGTAGAAGAGCTGGAGAGTATAAGAATGGAGCAGTAACTCTAATGACGTTACATGCGGCTAAGGGACTGGAGTTTAGACATGTGTTTATGGTGGGGATGGAAGAAGGGTTATTCCCCCACTCCCGCTCTCTTATGGATTCGGAACAAATGGAGGAGGAGAGGCGCTTGGCGTATGTGGGAATGACCCGGGCGATGGATAAGCTGTATCTGACGTATGCACGGAGACGATTGTTTTTCGGATCGCGGTCGAATAATCCGGTGTCCAGATTCTTGGGCGATATTCCGGAGAAATTAATAGAAGTTAACCAAGAAATTAAAAAGGTTAAGAGATTAAGTTTGGAACAAAATTGGGGATTCGATGAGGAAGGTAACTGGAAGTGGAGACCGGATTAGTTTGTTAAAATAGGCTATGACTTATTTGGTGGGAGGTACTCCGCGAGCGGGGAAAACTGCCTTGAAAAAATTGTTGTTGGGAAAGTATGGAATCCCTGGGTTTTGTACTGACTATCTAAGAGACGCGTTGGGACACGAAGCTCCGAAGTTTGGAATAAAAAAAGGAATGAGTGATATTGAAAAATCAGAAATTTTGTGGCCGTTTTTTAAAGGAATCCTGAATCAGAGAATAAAATACTATAAGGACGACCTTCTGGTTGAGGGAACTAATTTTTTGCCAAGATATTTGAGTGAATATAAAGAAAAAAATGATATAAAAATGGTTTTTTTGGGATACGCGGACTTAGACCCGGAGGAAAAATTGAAACAAATTAGAAACAACCCAGGCGCTGAGGGTGAGTGGACTAGCGATATGAGTGATTCGGAGTTAAGGGACTTGGTCGATGAATTTATCAAAATTAGTAAATATTATGAGTCAGAATGTGCGAAGTACGGAATTAAGTATTTTGACACTTCTAAGAATTTTGAAGATGTTATAAAGCAGGCAGCTGATTACCTGACTGGTAAGTAGACATGGACAAAGAAGAATGGAATAAAGGGGCGGGGCACCCGATGCAATCATTTGAGTGGGGAGAGTTTAGGGAGAAGATGGGAAATAAAGTGTCAAGAATAATTGGCGAGAAGCAATATCAAATAATTTGGAGTAAATTGCCTTTGGGATTTTGGTTCGGATATTGTCCGATGAGCGAGATGCCCAGTGAAGCAGATTTAAAGAAATTCGAAGGAGGCATCGGTGTAAGATTTGAGCCGAATGAGATGAAAGGAACGAAAATACCGGAAAGACTGGTGCTGGGAAGGCATTTGTTTAAGCCGAAGACATATTGGATAGATTTGACGAAGAGTGAAGAAGACTTGCTGAAAAATATGACCAGTAAGTGCAGATATAATATTCGACTGGCAGAAAAACACGGCGTGACAGTCGAAGAAGACAGTCTAAGCCTAAGTGAATATTTGAGATTGATGTTTGGGAAAACTTCTAAACGGCAGAAAATTTATGCCCATTCAGAAAATTATCATCGGGAGCTAGTCAAACTGGATTTCGTGCATTTGTTTAAGGCTGAATATAAAGATAAAGTTATAGCTAGCTGGGTGATTTTCGCCTGGAAAGACTTTATTTATTACGCGTATGGGGCGTTTGATGATGAATATAAATATCTGATGGCGCCAGTGTTGGGATTGTGGGAAATAATAAAGTGGGCAAAAAAAGAGGGATATAAAACAATGGATTTGTGGGGAGCGGAAGAAGGAAAAGGGTTCAGCCGGTTTAAGGAGCAGTTTGGCCCACAGTTGGTGGAAATGGCGGGGACTTATGATTTGCCGATCAATGAGCCTTGGTATATGTTTTTCAGAATTGCAGAGTGGGTGAGATGGAAGGCGTTGAGGGCTTTTTCTTAACTAGATCGACGAAACCGTAACTTCGCCTCTGCTAGACGCTCATCGAGTTCGGCGCCTCTCATTCTCAATTGCCGTATCGAGGGTATTTTGCGATTATCAGGCGAAGGGGTAAAAATATACTCTTTCTTTTGGTTATCAAAATCCAGATCGGCTTCAAAAGCTATATCGCCGAGTGATAAAGTAATATTCTTGATGCTAATGCGTTGACCCCCCAGTTCCAAGGGAATTCTAATCCCCCCCTTTGGCAAATGGCCATTGTTGGCGTTAATCTGGATGTTAATAGAGGTGAGTAATCCTTTCTCCTCTTCGTTCAGGTAAATTTTTTCTGGTGCAACTTCTCCACCCATTTGCAATTGGGTTGATTATGACACGTCACAGAGGATTTTAAAGTCACAAATTCGACAAAGCTGTGAACCGGAACAATGAAAATCTGATTTTGAGATCTGGTCGGCGTAGGAAAAGATTTGCTGCTTGGCTTCTTCCAGTTGGGCGATAGTGCGGGCGGTGGAAACTTTCTTTTGCTGGTCAAAAAAGTAAAGGCTGAGAATGACGTCCGCTGGGCGACGATTAAAGGCGGGTTCGCGTAGGAGTGTGGCCACGAGAGCATAGAAAGAAAGTTGGAGATCTTTATCGACGTCCTTTTGGGTAGGGACGGTGGTACTGGTTTTGTAGTCAATGATTTCAATTTTGCCGTCGGGCAGTAAATCGACACGATCTATTTTGCCGCCGATTTTAAGATTTGGCGAAAGAGGGACTGTGAATGGCTCTTCGAGTTTGATGGGAAGACGTTTGGGGTCGAAATTATTTTTGAGATACTCGGTTAGATAACGCTCGCCTTTTTTGAAATATTCCTGCTCGTGTTTTTTGTTTAAATATCCTTCTGAAGACCAATTCTTTTTAAGGAGATCGATGATGTTGGATTGTTCCCCTTCGCCCTGCGAGCTGCGGAGGGATAAATAAAAATCTTTAAGGGTGGCATGGATAGTGTTGCCGAAAGAGGAAGCGGCTGAAGGGGGGGTGGGGATTTTCAAAATATATTTGGCTTTGTAGTGTAAGGGGCAGTCGAGAAATGTCTGGATTTGAGAATAACTTAAATAGCTTATAGCTGACATCTTAGAGCTTTTAGGAGTTATTACTTCTGACTTTTGCCAGTCAAGAATCGAGAGCTGGAGAGCGGGAGAGCTGGAGAGTGTAAGAATTTGGTCGCCGAGAGTCTCGGTGATGAATGGGGAGAGCTTTTTGGTGCGTTTGCCCTCGCCGTAGAAATCCGAAGCGGTTAAGAATAATTTATCTTTGGCCCGAGTGAGGCCGACGTAAAAGAGACGGCGTTCTTCCTGCAAGTGAAAGTCTCCTTCCGGCAGAATTTCCTTTATGAGCGCATCGGGGACGGGAATGGGTTCGGAGCGGGAACGAGAAGGAAAACGGTCGACGACCAGATTAATCAAAAAGACAACTGGGAATTCCAGGCCCTTGGCGGAATGAACCGTTAAAATATTGACAGCGTCGTTTTGACCCCAATCGATTTCAGCGGACAAGGGAGATTCGCCTATATCCGAGGAGAGATTGAGCCAGTCGACGACGGAGCGGACTGAAGCATCGGAATTCTGGGTTTCGAAGGACTTTAATTTATTAAAAAACTTCATGATGTTTTGGGCTTTGATTTCGTCGATAGGAGCCTTGTAATCGAGAATGGCTTTAAGAAGCCCGGATTTTTCCAAAAAATCGTAAAGAATCTGGCCGGCGGTTTCTTTGGGAACAAGATGTAAGTGGCGGTTGATTAACTCAACAAGCGGCTTAACTGAGGTAAGTTCGGATTGCTCGCAGGCTGTGAATAATGACAAATCTTGTTTTCTGGCAAGATTGGTGATAACGGCCAAATCGCGGGGGGGAACAGAAAAAAAATCCATGGCCAAGACGCGATAAAAAGAGGCGTTATCCTCGAAGTTGTAAAGAATCTTGAGATAGGCAATCAGGTCTTTGATTTCGGGCTGATGAAAAAGACGGCCGGGGCCTAAAAACTGATGGGGAACGCCATGACGGGAAAGGGCCCGGATGAAAGGTTCGGCGTGGGCGTTGGCGCGGACAAGAATGGCGATGTCTTTGAAAGTTATTTTGTTTTTTGGTCCTTCGACTTCGCTCAGGACTTGCTCATTAATTCGCTTCGCGACGAGTTCGGCTTCGTTTTCAACGCGGTCGGAGTGAAGAAGTTCGATTTTATCGCCTTTGATTTTGCGAACAGATATTAGTTTCTTATCAATCCTTTCTTTTATTTCGAGACGATCGGGGTTGTTGTTTTGGATCAGAGTGTATGCCCTATCTAGAATCTCCTGGGTTGAGCGATAGTTTTGGGTGAGGGTAATTAATTTGGCGTTGGGGTAAGTCTGTCTAAATTGGATAACATTAGAAACCGCCGCGCCGCGCCAGCGATAGATGGCCTGGTCGTCGTCCGCAACAACCGTGAGGTTGGCGTTGGGAGCCGCCAGAAGGTTGATGAGCTGGTTTTGGGCGTAATTGGTATCTTGAAATTCGTCTACTAAAACATATTTAAATTTTTGTTGATAAAGCTGAAGAACGTTGGGGCGGTCGCGGAAGAGTTTGAGAGAATATGAAATTAAATCAGAAAAGTCCAATGCACCTTCTTTGACTTTCAGGTCGGAATAATCGAAATAAAGCCGAGCTAGTTCTTGATAGTTCGGGTCTTGATTTTTTGACCAGGATAAATATTGGGAGGGATTGATGTCTTCGTCTGCCAGTCGGCTGAAATGCTGGAGAATGGCAGATAGAAATTTTGTGGGATTACCCAAGGGGCGATAATAATCGAGTTGAAAATCAAAAAGATGATTTTTAAGCAGAGAAATCGCGTCTGCCCCGGTTAATAACTTGTAGCTTGTGTCCAGGCCAATGTTTAAGCCTTCGGCACGCAGGATTTGATCACAGAAAGAGTGGAAGGTGCTGATCCACATCTGAGTGTAGCCGTAGGGCAGGGCGGAGTCGACGCGCTCCTCCATCTCCAAAGCGGCTTTTTCGGTGAAGGTCAGACAGAGAATTTCTGAGGTTAGAGCAAGGCCCTGGGAAATTAACCACTTGACTCGCTCGGTAATGGCCGTGGTTTTGCCGGTTCCAGCGCCGGCGATGATCAAAAGCGGTCCGGATTTGTGGGTCACGGTCTCGAGCTGTTGTTTGTTGAGTTTTTTGGCTTCGGACATGTCCCAATAATACCTCACCCCTAACCCCTCTCCTAAATTCAGGAGAGGGGGAATAAAAGAAGTAGGGTAAAATTTGTCTATGCGGATATGCGGATTGGATGAGGTTGGACGCGGTTGTCTTGCGGGACCGCTGGTGGCCGCGGCAGTTGTGTTAAATAAACACAATTTGTCTTTGAAGGACAGCAAGAAATTAACACCAAAACAGAGGCGGAAACTTTATAACCGGATGAAACGGGCGAAAATGGAGTTCGCTGTCGAATCTATTTCCGCAAGACAGATTAATAACCGGGGAATGGCGTGGGCAAACAAACAGATATTTAAAAATCTTATTAATCGAATCGAGGCGGACAGGTATATCGTCGACGGGAGTTTGAAGATTAGAAATGCCAAAAGCCTGATAAAAGCGGATGGAAAAATAAAGTGCGTGATGGCTGCGTCGATAGTAGCAAAGGTAGAGAGGGATAGATTAATGACCCGCCTACATAAAGAGTTCCCAAAATACGGATGGAAGTCCAACGTGGGTTACGGCACCAAATATCATATCCAGGCAATTAAGGAACACGGTATGAGCAGGTATCACCGGAGTGTGTTTGTGACAACGGCATTAAGAGATAAAGTGACAATATGAAAGGATACCTACCACTCGCTAACGCTTGTGGATCCTTTCATATATCTGCGCTGCGCTTGCTATGGACCATATCGCTGTTGTGAACCCAAAACTTAACTTAATTGAGAAAATTTTGAATGGGCAAAAGAAAATTGAGTCAAGGTGGTTAAAAAATAAATCTGCGCCGTGGGATAAAATAAAAGTCGGAGAGAAAAAATATTTTAAAGATGCTGGAAAACCAATCACGGCGATGGCCGAGGCTGAAAAAGTGATGGAAACGACGGATATGAAGAAGGCAATCGGGCTGTTTGGGTCGGGGGAATGGGCTAAAGGTAAAAATTATTGCGTTTTAATATGGATGAAGAACCCAAGAAGAATCGCGCCCTTTAAAATTAACAAATCAGGTTTCGGCTCCGCCACTGCGTGGTTGGTTGTGGAAGATATTAATAAGGTCAAGATTATCTAAGCTAGTTTGCCAGGTTTGCGTTTTTATATTTGGGGTCTAGAGTTACTTCTTTGCCAAACCACTCTGGGGGTGAGAATGAGTCAGCCTCTTGCTCGGAATGAAACTCCACTTCGGCTAAGGCGAGTCCTTTATGATGGCCTGAAAAAACATCCAGTTCAATAATTAATTCCCTGTAAGGAATTTTGTATCGGGTTTTCTCTATTCTTTTCCCTTGGGTTTGTGGCCATAAATTGTCGAATTCTTCATGGGGAATAAACTCTTCTATCTCCTCTCGGTATCCGGATGGATATGACCTTTTGTGGGTTCTTAAATAATTTGATCCCATTTTTCTAATCCTTAGCTCGTCCCCTGCTGGAGAGGCTAAGTAGCCTTGCAGGATGTCGGTTTTCTCTAAACTTTCCAAGTCCGGTAATGTTTTGACTAAAAATTTCTTTTCAATTTCGAGACGCTTTGTAAATAGGGCTTCTCCCTGTCCCGTCAACATATCTTCCATTTCCTCTAGAATCGTGGCTAGTCTGAGATTTAGGACTTCTTGGTTTTCATTGGGATTTTCTCTTATTGAGGAGAGTTCTAATTGGATATTTTTATAGCTTTTTTGAGTACTACCGTCGGCAATATTTGTAACGTAAGAGAGAAACTTCTCAATAAAACTGACGCATATTGTCTTTATTTCTTTTACGGTAGATGGTGGTTTTGATTTGAGTTTCCCTATCTCGAAAATTATTTCACGTACCTCTGGATGGTCGCCCTTTGATAAAAGTATGTAGTTAAAGACCTCGTAAAAGGCTAGCCCGACAAAATAGCCTGTGGCTCCGGCAGATATCCCGGTCTTGAGTTGACTGCCACAAGAATTGAGAAGAGAGAGTGATCTTTTGTAAAATTTTTCGGCGGCTTCGTGCTGTCCCGTCAACATAGAATCGTTCATATCGTACTTTGTTGCCCCTGAAAAAACGTCGTATATCATCTTAAGAACTATTAGAGTTCCGAAGATTCCCGAAATCATTGGAATAACTGCAAACTGTTTACCCCATGCGGATATGGGCAAGAATAAGTTGGGATTAAGAGCTACAACAGTCATGAGAGAAAGAAACACGAGTGAGGTCATAAAGGATCGATAGAGATCAACTGTTAATTCGTTGCCAAAGGGCTCAAATTTCATCTTGATATTGGATAGTGAAACAGCAAACCAGGCAGTTCCCGAAACCATGGTAATAGGGATAAGCACGCTCACTAATATGCTGGTGTCCAGAAAGAGTAGTGCGGGAATAGATATCAAGCCGTAAATTAAACTTTCCAATAATCCTTTGGAATATTTATTCTTAAGGGAATCTTCGGCTGCAGCAAGTTCTACTGCATTTAGATCTATTTTTAAGAACCGCCTGAAGAGAATCTTACGAAAATACTTTTCCAACATGTTTCGATTATGGCATTCACGGAGAGGTCGGGCAAGGACAGGCTAATAATCCGAGGTTGGTCTTGCCGCGGCATGGCTGGCTGTGGAAGATATTAATTTAATCAGGGTTCCACAAAATTAGAGTTTTTGAGCCACGGGTCGTAGCAGTCGTCATAAAAGTTTCGTTCCCAGGTGTGATTTTTGAGTTCGGACATGAGCTGGTCTGATAATCTACGGCCATCGGAGACGGAAGTGTTTTCTATGGCGTACTTGACTTTGCGAATGCCGGGAATGGTTGTTGATATTTCCGGCCAGGATAAAATATATCGGAGGGCTAATTCCGGCAGGGTTTTGGCTTCTGATCTGAGAATGTTTTTTAATCTGTCAGTCCGGACTATTAATTCTGGAAGACGATCAGGAGAAAAATAGTTACGACGGAAGTCACCATCCGCAAATCTGGTGTCAACCGCCAGAGTTCCAGTTAGTCCCCCTTCGTCCAGGGGGACACGAGCTATGAGGCCGATATTATTTTTTCTAGCATATGGCAGAAATTTTTCAGTGGGTTTTTGATGAAAGATGTTGAAGATAAATTGAATTGTAGAAATCAGACCGGTGTCTATGGCTTTGAAACAATTTGAGGGTTGATAGTCGTTTATGGAAATGCCCCAGTAGCGGACTTTGCCGGATTTGATAATTTTTTGGATAGTTTTTTTCCAACCGTCTTCGTCTACAAAATCGTCTTGCCAGACATGAAATTGAACCAAATCTAGATGATCCACCCCGAGACTTCTTAATGAGTCATCGACACATTTTTCAATCCAGTCGTTCGGGAAAACTTTTGAAATGGGAATGTTTTTAAACGCCGGCCACTTCATGTTTTTGCCGGGAACTTTGGTCGCGATAACTAATTGATCACGCCTGCCGGAGTCTTTCAGGAATTTGCCGATAAGTTCTTCAGATGGGTGCCTGTCTGGCTGAGAATTCGAGTATCCGTATACCCAGGCGGTATCAATAAAATTGCCGCCGAGTTCCACGAATTTGTGTAGTGCTTTGAGGCTTTCGTCTAGGTCCGAGCCGACCCAACAGCCGGGATCATTGGCTAACTGCCACGTGCCCATGCCCACTTCCGAAACTTTTAAACCCGTTTTGCCAAGGGTCCGGTATTTCATGTTAATTCTTTGAAGTAATCAATTCGCCCTTCGCCGGGCACGTAATAATTGGGGATTTCACTTACTTTTTTGTAACCATTCTTTTCGTAAAACTTTCTCGCGGGGATATATGAATCAATATCGCAGGTGAGAACATGAATATATCGCCCTCCCCTTTCTTTAACAAGTTCTTCCATTTTGCGAAGTAACTCTGATGCAATTCCTTGATTACGATAGTTTTTGTGGACCGCAATATAGTCAGAGTCCATTTCGTACCCTCCGCTGCCGTATTTATTTTCCCTGACACCGATTGCCCCAATAATTTTTCCCCTATCTTCGACATACCAATACTTGTGATTTTTATTTCTCAAACTATCAAGAGATGCCTGCTTAACCATGTCTTTTTCGTTTGGAGCCCAGGTTTGTTCGAAAGCATTAGGGCCTGTTAAGAAATCTCCGACCTCAATTGCTGTTGCCTTGTCTTTTAACTCATTTATTTCAAAATTCATATTTGGCTTTCGGATATTTTAGCCTAACTCGAGAAAGTATGGGGTGAAGGTTGGGTCGGGAGAGGAGGGATTTTGGATGAGAATTTTACCTTGGGTCGGAAAGAGGAGGGCGCGGGCGAGGGTGGAGTCTTGGCAGACGGTTAGTAATGCCAATGTCTCAACTTGGGTCATGTGGTCCTTGGCGAGGCGAGAGGCTTTTTGATATCGGTCTATAGATTCCTGAGATTGATAAATTTCCTGGGCAAGGCCTCGGGGGGTAAGAAAGTGGTTGGTGTGGACGAAATGATTACCGGATGATTGCTCAACTTCCTGATATTGAGGGGAGACGGCAATGTTTAACAGTTCGTCGTCTTGGATCAGGAAGTGGTTATAACCGGAAGCATGGGGAGTTTGGGATAGTAGTTGTTTGGCTTGGGCAAGTGAGCGGCATTCTAAAACGGCCCGAGCGACAAAATTACGGGGAACACCGATTTGGGAGTGGGGATGGAGATTATCAATACACTGAACAAGGCCCCAATTGTTGATACTCACCGACGTGCCAATAAGCTGGTGTTTGTAGTGCAACCCAAGAATAGTTGTGTTCCCTATTTTGGCTTTGAGGATGTATAAATCGTCTGAGGTTTCGCCGTCGCTACCTGAATCTTCGTTGTGGGCGACAACCGGCTGATTGTCCAGGTGAGTAAAAACGGTGGTGCAATGACTTAATTCGGAGCAGTTAAGAAGAAAAAAGTCCGCAAATGAAACTCTGGCGGCCTGGGCCATGCTTTGGGCCTCGACCAATATTTCAGGAAAGGCTTTTTGGGCGGCTTGGATATAGGGATCCACGGGGAGGATTTTAAGTTTTTTGACCCGCCGGCTAATTTCTGAGCGAAACGTTTGGCCTAAAAAATGACCCAGTTCGGCGTGGGAACCATAAAATTCCAGATACAAAAACGGGTGATTCATTTGTTCTTTCTATCCTGAAAGTGCTGACGATTATCGGTATATTGAATAAGTTCCCAGTTATCTACTACACCTACTCCACAATATAGATCGGAGTTTTCGTCGACGTCGATTAATAAGTGGTGTTGGACATGGTTGACCAGGTCGGGATTTCGGGCAACTTTTTCTGGGTCTTCCCAAAACAGCACCCCCTCATCGGAAGTTGTTTTAAGTTCTCCGGAATAACCAATTGCCAAGAAAATATGGTTGACGTTGATAAAACCTTTGTCCAGCACAACACCTGTAAAAACGCCCTTATACCGTAATTCCTTTATAGAAAGCCCTGTTTCTTCTTGAAATTCTCTACGGGCTGATTCTTCTATCGTCTCACCTGGTTCTACCTTGCCTCCAATGCCGGAAATTTTTCCAGGGAAAATCTGTTTAGTGGTGGACCGTTTCAAAAACAAAACTTTGTCACCATCTTTGAGAAAGATCAAGACAAAAGGGCTCACTTTAAATTTGGTTAAATCAAGATTCACGACTTACTTTTAAGGTATTTTAATCGAAGTTTAGGGGGAAATCTCTCGATGGCGTAGCGGAGCGTAGTGCGGGGTAACAGCCCAAGATGAGAGTCTAAGAAATTGGTGAGAACTTTCTGACTGCAGCGTTTGCCGACTTCTCTGAGAAGCCAGCCGACGGCTTTGTGGATCAAATCTTCTTTGTCGTGTAATAGCATTTCGGCGATTTTGAGTGTTGGCTTGGGATCGCCTTTGTAAATAAATGCGAATGTGGACAGAATGGCGATGCGGCGTTCCCAAAGAGATTTTGATTTAGCCAGTTTGAATAAAATATTTAATGGTTTATCTAAAAGGTATTCACCAACGATATTCGGGGCGGAGATATCAACCAGGTCCCAATTGTTGATGTTTTTGGTATTTGCCAGGTAAAAGCCATAAATATTTTTGCGGTCTTGGACGCCTGATTTGGCAAAACGGTTGACCAAGATTGCCAAAGCGATGGTGCGCTCTTCGTGGATTTTTGAGTTAAGAAGTAATTGGATATCTGAAAGGGGTAAATCTTTGTACTTGCGAGAGATGGTTCGTGACTGGGGGACCATTAAACCCAGGAAAATATCCCCTTCGCCGTATTCCCCCGGGCCAGTTTTGAAAAACCGAGATAAAATTTTTGCCTTGGCGGGGTTGGCTAGACGGCGGATGTCTTTTTTTAAATCACTTAGCATTTTTCACTACTTCATAGCGAAGTTCAATTAATCGATTGCTGACTTTATCGACGTCTAAAAGCTTAAGATTCAGATCGAACTTTTCCGGGTTGAATAGGGGTATGCCTGCGCCAATCAAAACTGGTTCGATGCAAACTATCACTTCGTTTATCAGGTTTAACTTGGCAAATGAGCTGTTTAGAATTGATCCGCCTGTAAGGACGGCGCTAGAAAAACCCTGAGATTGGACATTTTCCAGGGCTTTGTGGGGTGATGAAGCCAATTCAAACTGATCTCCTACATCATAATTTTCATTCGAGGAAACGATTACAACTTTTATTCCCTTAATATCCTCAAGGTATTGTTTATCCCAAGTTTTAACGACTTGATGAGTCCTCCGACCCCAAATCATACACCCATGCTTTCTGATACATGTAAGCCAAGCGGTCCAACTATCGTGAGAGATAAAATCCTCCTCGTCATTTTCTCTGGCTATCATGTTATTCAGTGACATGGCCATGTAGAGGGTGACTTTCATTTGTATTCGGGATACATAAGTCCTTGTAAATTTGTGGAAGTGTATTTTTCGAAATCGAAATCAATGTTGAAAATTGATTTGAGGAAAATTTTGACGATATAGGCGTTGCCTAGCTGATTGGGGTGATAAAAATCTACATCTCCAGCCTTAAGCCCGGCAACCTCATTGCCGGAGGAAACGAAGGTGTAGAACTTCTTAAGGTCAAACTGTTTAGTTTCTGCAAATAAATCTATTAATTGACCGTTTGGGATTTTAATTTGAAAAAGTGTTTGATAATAGCCGGATTCGTATTTTGAACTTATGTAGTTATTGCCTGGGCACAAGTCTGACGAAAGGGCGATATAAGAATTGGGGAAAGAACTGACAACTTTTTGGATATTTGTCTGATATTCGTTGACAGAAAACTTATCGAAACGATCATTGTCTCCAGCAACGTAAACAACCAGATTTGGGTCGGACGGAATAAGGCCTTTGGCCTGCAAGTTTTTGATGTCCCCAGTTGTTGAGCCGTCAAAACCATAGTTGAAACAGCGGATACCCCAGGAAGGAATTTTCCAGTCTGTGTATTGGGACTCGAGTTCTTGTTTGAGAGCATATTCAAATATTTCTCTCCAATTCGGGTGGACCCATTCGGCGGAGGTTATGGAGTCGCCAATGAAAAAGATTTTATATTGCTGACCGGATTCGATAGTTATTTTTAAGTCACGAATAGGATTCATTTGTTCTAATCGGCTTTGATAAATAACGGCGCGGTGAATTTTGTGACAAAGCCGATACGAGAATAGAATCGGTTGGGATAGGTTCCTTCCTCGGTGGCAAGACAGTGAACTGCGTTGCCGGCATTTGTTGATTCCTGAACACAAAATAGGGTTGCGGCTTTACCAAAGCCTTCGCCGCGGACAGAACGGAGTGATCCAACATTAGAAATATATCCGATACCAAAGTAATTATTTAGTGTAGAAACTGCCACGGGTTTGTTTTCTTTATAAACCAGATAATAGTTTAATCTGCCAGAGCTTGCGTGCTTGAACCAGGCGGATTTGGCAATTTTGAGATATTCTCCAAGTTCCCCATATGGATTCTGCGGGTCGTTTTTTTGGTAACAGGTGTTGAATGTCTCGAGAAAGATCTCTAAGTCCGTTTCTGATGAAACTTTTTTGACGGAATCAAAATAAGTTTGGTCGATAGGACGGTTGTCATAAAACATCCAAGAGTCCTCGTTAATTTCTTTGAATTCTTTGTTTTCAAGAAAGTTTATTAAAGGTTCCAAGTCTTTTCTGCCTTCAAAATAAATAGCGGGTTTGCGACCTAGTTTGCTGAACGAATTTTCTACTTGGGCTAACTGGTTGGGGTTTAGTAACGAATCGACGAGGGCTAAATTCCAGAATGGAGATGGGTCGGTTTGGCAAAAGCTAATTGAGGCGAAACCTAGATCGACAAGCTGATCGTACATAATTCCGTTTTGAAGCTGTAAATATTTCTGAAGAAACTCGAAATTGGTCATGAATTTTCCGGCTCTGACAATTGGTGTGTGTGACTAAGTTTTTGGCCTAAAAGAGTTGTGGAGGAGGTGACTTGGGACATTTGATTGAAGGCGTTGGTGAGGTGGCGGTTTAAAACGCTCATGTTTTCGGTGACTCTGTCGTAATCTTTTTGAGCGGCGCGAAGAGCCTGTAAAATGGCCCTGGACTTGGCTTCGAGTTCTTTGCCTTGAAGGGATTGAAGGAGAACTTGAAGGTGGGCGTAAAGGGTATTGGGGGAGACCGGATAAACCCGTAGAGATCGGGAATAGTTGGTGAGTTCGCGATTGCTGGCGACTTCGTAATAGACAGATTCCGAGGGAATATACATGAGGGCAAAGTCCATAGTTCCCTCTTCCGGCAAGATGTATTTTTTGGCAATGTCACTAATATGCTTTTTTATGTCGGCGACTACAAAGTCGCCCAGGGGAAATTTGGAATCGATGCACAAAAGACCAGCGTCGGTTTTTAAAACGGCGTCCACTTTGACGCCGGATTTGAAGGAATATTGGAGGTGAAAAGCGTTTTTGGGGAAAGTAGATCCAATCATCTGGCCCAAGACTTCCTCTCCCAACCCACCCCGAAGCTTGGGGCTGGCTAAAAAATCCTGGAGGGACTTTATGCCACGGCCGACTTCGGACATTTCGCCCAGAGAGTGCTGGACATCGGCCATGAGACGGGTGGAGCTGTCCAGAGACGATTGGACAGATTGAAGCCATTGGTATAACCCCTGATCTCCAGAACGATTTTGGGTCAGCCAGCGGCGAATAAGCCAGAGGCTAATTGCAAAGCTGAGAAGAATTATTGATAAGATGGTTAGGAGCTGTAATGACACATAGACATTATATATCTAACCGAAGATGGACGACTCTTATAATAGGAACGGGGTTTTGGGTAATTTTGACGATATTTGTTTTAAATACCCCACCGGATAAGTGGTGGGTGGAAGTGATAGCCAATAGTTTGCTGTTTTTGGGAATGATATTTGTGGCGAGCTGGGCATGGGGGACTAGGAAATGGGGGATTGTCACTGCCGTGGGGCTGTGGAGCCTTGTCATAATGAGACGGTTGGACATATTGGATTGGATAACTTTCGGATTGTGGCTGGCAATTTTGGGGTTGATAAGTTTGTTTAATTAAAGTACTATTTGCGCGTGCAAATATCGAAAAGGAGTATAAATGATACTTTGGAAAAACAAGTGCGGGGAATGTGGTACCAGCTGATTGCCGACACAAAAACGAGCGGCGAAGCCCAGTTGGTTTTTGACGAACTGCTTACAGAAACAGAGACGACGGCCATCAGCAAGAGAGTGGCGGTGGCTTACTGGTTGTCCAAAAAAAGAAGTTATGAAAATATCAAACAAAACTTGAAAGTATCCAGTGCGACTATTGCCAGCGTCCAGCAAGGGATGGACAGAGCGGGGTGGAAGCTGGCACTGAGAAGGGTAATGGCTGACGAATGGGCGACGAAGTGGAACGGGAAGATAAAGGACTGGCTCAAAAGGTAAATTGTCCGCTTCGGTAAATGATTTTTTGGATTCCGTCTGCAAGATGAGCGGTGACGGTGCGGTCGGTTGTCGAGATAATGTCGGTATGGACGACAGAATTGTTGAAACCCATTTTTTCCCACTTAGCTTTGGATACCTTTGCGGGATTTGCCGTATAGGAATCGTGGTAAGCGGACCCTAGGGCGATGTGGGTGTTGCCGTAAGGCCCGGATATATTTTCGTCGAAAAGAGTTTCGGCCATGAATTTGTCGATACGGGAAAGACGTCTGTCGGTTAAAGAAAATTCACCAATTTTATCCGCATTTTTGGTGGCGATCATTTCTTTTAAGACAGAATAGTTTTTGGAGGCGGAGCTTTTGATTACAAGCCCATCCTGAAAATCCAATTTGATACCTTCGATAAGACTTCCGTAGCGATATAAGGGCTGGTTAAATTCGATGTGGCCTGTTGTCCCCCGCCAATCGGGAGAGATAAAAACCTCAAAACTAGGAATGTTTCTGCCGCCACCGCCCAGCCATTTGCGACCTGGGCCGATTTTGACCCTGAGATCGACTCTGACGCCTTTGATATGCAACTTGTCGATCTTTAGGGCATTGAGCTTAGTGCGAAGCCGATCGTTTTCTTGGAAAACCTGGCGCCACTTGGCAATGGGATCGGGCTCGTCCAAAAAACAGGCTTTGACAATCTGGGCCCAGTAATCCGCGGGGGATAGACTTGCCTCCTTGGCCATGGCGGGAGTGCCGTAGAGAGCCAGTGTCCAGGTAAATTTACCGGCGTTTTCTTTGGCGTCGCGCCAGTCTTTGACCGGCTTGAAGGCAATGTTTCGAGTCATTATTTTTTTGGGATCGATACCTTCCAATTCGTGTTTGTCTGATTCGGAAATGATGGCGATGGAGTGGTCAATTTCGTCAATCAGGCCACGCATGTAATGGCTTGGGAAAAATTTGAGTTGGTTTTTATTGGCTAGTTGATAATATTCCCGGGAGACGTCGTCCGGCTCGTAGGTGGTAAGGGGAATGGCGCCGGAGCGAAGAACCTGGTTGCGAAGCTCCACGTAGAGAGGCTTGGCGCATTCGCTGACAATGAGGCGAACTACTTCACCTTTTTTGACGCCGGAACCGGAGTTGAGAGCAAAATTGACTAATACTTGGGCGTATTTTTGCAAGATTTTCGCTGGAGGAGCGTAGGGATTTGCCATGGCGGGAGTATAGCATGTATAATTGAGGTGGTGAACGTAAATATTGTTGCCATGAGCATGATGATGACCTGTTGAAGCGGGGCATTGTCGTGTTAGGCCCCGCTAAGGCGGGGTTTTTTAGTTGTATGAAACAAATAATCACTATTACCACAGACTTTGGGGACGGGTTTGCCACAAGTCAACTAAAAGTGATTGTGGCGGGCTTGGGTTATGATGGTTATTTAGTGGAAAACCACGATGTGGAGCCGTTTTCGATAATTGAGGGGGCATATGGGATATGGCAGTTAGTCAAGTTTTGCTCGCCAGGGACGGTGCACTTGGGAGTTGTAGACCCGGGAGTGGGGTCGGAGCGGGCGGGAATTATAATAAAAACTAGAAACTTCTGGTTTGTGGGACCGGATAATGGGCTGTTGTATCCCGCGGCAGTTGCGGATGGAATTGAAAGAATTTGGAAAGTTATAGATTTTGAAAATGTTTCAAATACTTTCCATGGACGAGATATATTTATTAAAGAGGCGGTTTATTTGGCGTTGGGCGAGAAACCAAGAGGAGAAGAGATTGAAGAGATTAAGAAATTAAGATTTCAAGAAGGACAAGTAATTCACATCGATCATTACGGAAACGCTAAAATTTGGGGGGGGGAGACGTTCGGATTGCCGGTAGTCAAAACTTTTTCGGATGTGCCAGAGGGCAGTCCGTTGATTTTTAATGGCAGTAGCGACCTACTTGAGCTGGTGGTGAATCTCGGCAGCGCGCAGGAGAGATTTGGATTAAAATTGGGGCAGGTCATAAGTGAACTATGAACACCAAAAAGTATTACATCACCACTACGATCCCGTACGTTAACTCGGAGCCGCACGTCGGGTTCGCATTGGAGATAGTCCAAGCGGATGTGCTGGCTAGATACCACAGACTGTTGGGGGAAGAGGTGTTTCACAATTTCGGCGCGGACGAGCACGGGTTAAAGATATATCGTAAGGCGCTGGAATTGGGGAAAGGTCCGCAGGAATATTGCGATGAGTACGCGGCCAAGTTTGATGCTTTAAAACAAACTCTAAATCTAGATTACGATAATTTTATAAGAACCACTGATCCAAAACATATTGCGGCGGCACAGGAGTTTTGGCGAAGATGTTTAGCGAGCGGAGATGTATACAAAAAAAATTACAAAATTAAATATTGCGTGGGATGTGAACTAGAAAAGACAGGTTCAGAGCTGAAAGACGGGAAGTGCGAGTTTCATCCAAACCTGGATTTGGAAATATATGAGGAGGAGAACTATTTCTTCAGATTTTCTAAATACCAGAAACCGCTTTTGGAATTTTATGAAAAGAACCTAGATTTTGTAATACCGGAGGGAAAATACAACGAAATAAAGGAATTTGTGAAACGGGGCCTGGAGGATTTCAGCATATCGAGACTTAAGAAAAAAATGCCATGGGGCGTGGATATTCCAGACGATCTAGACCAGGTAATGTATGTGTGGTTTGATGCCCTGGTGAACTATATTTCCGCATTGGGTTGGCCGGAAGATGATAAAAAGTTTAAGGAGTTTTGGCCGGGGATCCAGACAGCTGGAAAAGACAACCTGCGCCAACAAACGGCCATTTGGCAGGCTATGCTCCTGTCCGCAGGATTACCAAATACAAAACAGGTGTTTATTCATGGATTCATAACGGTTAACGGGCAGAAAATTTCAAAAAGTGCGGGCACTGCGATTGCCCCAAATGAGATTACGGATAAATACGGCACGGATGCTTTGCGTTATTATGTGCTGGCTAAAATCCATCCGTGGGAGGATTCTGATTTTACGTGGCAAAAATTCAATGAAACGTACAATGCGGATCTGGCTAATGGGCTGGGAAATCTTGTTGCGCGCGTCGCAAAACTGGCAGAAAAAGTTGCACAGTTTGACCCTTCGACAAGCTCAGGGCAAGTAGCTGAACAAAATAAATTTTTGGATGAATTTAGGTTTGATGAGGCGTTAAGATTAATTTGGGAGCGGATTTCGGAACTGGATAAACAGATTGAGAAGGACCAGCCGTGGAAACTGGAGCAGGATAAGTTAGAAAGCGTGTTGAAAAACTACGTTGACACAATCAGGAAAATCGTGACTGGTTTGCAGCCGTTTTTGCCGGAAACGGCGGAGAAGATTTTGAAACAGTTTGCCGGACCGAAAATAAAAGCTGAAGCACCGCTGTTTCCGAGGATTCGATGATTGATGCGCACTGCCATTTGTATGAGATTTCGGAGGAGGAGTGGAAAGATTCCGGACTGGAGGCGATGATATGTGTGGGGGCGGATTTGGAAACAAGTAGAAAAGCAGTAGAGCTGGCGGAGAAGCACTCGGAAGTTTACGCTACTGTAGGAGTTCATCCTGAAGCAAGCCTCAAGCCACAAGCACCAAGTCTCAATGAATTACTTAAACTGACAAAACACAAGAAAGTGGTTGCAGTAGGAGAGACTGGTTTGGAGACGGGGAGTGAGGAGGAAATAAAATTGTTTAAATTTAATATAGATTTGGCTAGGGAGACGAAGTTGCCGTTGGTCGTGCATTGCAGAGACCAGTTTGAGAAGATTTTTGAGGTTTTGGATTACGATAAGGTCCAGATGCATTGCTTTACGGGTAACGAAGAGCAGATGAGAGAATGTGTGAAGAGGGGGTGGTATGTAAGCTTTGGGGGGATATTAACATTTAAAAAAAGTGAACATTTGAGAGAGGTGGCAAGGTTGGTTCCGGAAGATAAAATGCTGATCGAGACTGATGCCCCGTATTTGGCGCCAGAACCGTGGCGGGGGAAGCGTAATACGCCGAAAAATGTTAAAATTGTAGCCGAAGCGCTGGCCGGAATAAGAGGCACTTCAATTAATCGAATTGAGGGAGTAACTACAAGAAATACCAAATCGCTGTTTAATTTATGACTAGGAAAAGATTTTTGGAGATATTGCCAGGGTTTATCACTTGGAACGTGATTTTATTTTTGTTTTGGGGCGGGTATTTTATCCCGGTGGCAACAGCTTATTTTATTTTGGCTTTTGATATCTTTTGGGTATACAAAGGACTGACGGTAACGATAACGGTTTTGATGACGCATTTTAAAATGCTGGCGGCCGAACACCTGGATTGGCTGAGAGAGGCCAAGGGCTTTTTGGATTGGAAGAGAGTAAAACACGTAATAATTATTTTAATAGCCAATGAACCGGCGGAAGTTTACAGAAAGACACTGGAAGCTTTGGCCAAACAGTCAATGCCGCTGAATCAGCTGGCGGTGGTGATGGCAACAGAAGGCAGATACCCGAACGGAGAAAAAGAATGCGAGAAATTGAGGGCAGAGTTGGGGAGTAAATTTGGCGAATATTTGATAACGATGCACCCGGCTAATATTGTAGGAGAAATAAAGGGCAAGTCTTCTAACGAAGCCTGGGCAGCCAGAGAAGCAAAAAGGATTTTGATTGATGAAAAGGGATGGGACATCCAATACATGACTGTGACCTCAAACGATGCGGACGCAAGGCTGCATCCGCAATACTTTGCCTGTCTGACATTTAAATTTTTGGACGATCCACACCGCTACGAGAGATTTTGGCAGCCGGTAGTTATGTTTTACAATAACATTTGGAGATTACCGGCGGCTACCCGGGTGGTAAATACTTTTGCGACAATTTGGGTAATGGGGCTGCAGTCCAGAAAAGACAGATTGGTGAGTTTTTCCTGTTATTCGGCTTCTTTCAGGCTTATTTTGGAAGTGGGATATTGGGATACGGATGTCATACCGGAGGATTATAGAATATTTTTTAAGGCCTTCTTTAAGCTGGAAGGTAGGGTGGAAGCTGAGCCGATTTTCCTGCCGTCTTTTCAGGACGCCGCGGAATCGACAACGACTTGGAAAACGTTCGTTAATGACTACAAACAGAAACAGAGGTGGGCTTGGGGAGTTTCGGATATTCCAACTTTTATCGAAATGTTTATCAACAATCCCAAAGGGTCTTGGATAAACAAGATGGTGAGACTGTTGAGGGTGATCGAGGATCACCTGCTGTGGCCGATTAATTGGTTTGTGATAACGGCTGGCGCGACTATTTCGACACTGGTAAATCCCAAATTCGCCCGGACTTCAGTAGGGTTTATGCTACCAAGAATTTCATCCGTAATTTTGTCGATTACTTTACTATTTTTAGTAATACTGTTTGTCATCGACTCAAAGAGAAAGCCGCCCAGACCTAAGGATGTGGCTTTTTGGAGGGCATGGCTAATACCGTTCGAGTTCGCGCTGATGCCGGTGGTGGGTTTTTTCTTTGGAGCATTGCCTGGGCTGGATGCCCATACCAGATTGATGTTGGGAAGGTATATCGAGTACAGAGTAACGGAAAAGGTAGGTTGAATTGACTTAAGACGGGAAATATTTAAGAATTGACGTATGGTCAAGTCGTGGGCCGGGTGGGTGCATAGGAATCAATTTATAGTGATGGTGCTTCTGGTGACCCTGGTTTTGAGAATTCCGAGTTTGTTTGAACCATATTGGTACGGAGATGAAGGGATTTATTTGACTGTGGGGGCGGCAATAAATTCCGGAAGGGTTTTGTACAGAGATATATATGATAATAAACCGCCCTTGTTGTACCTGACGGCCGCTCTGGCCAGGGGCGAACAATATTGGTTTAAACTCATTGCCGGCATATGGAGTTTGACCACGGTGGCAGTTTTTTATAAACTGGCGGGAAAGATTTGGGGAAATGGACAAACCAAAAAGGCGGCGGTTTTGATATTTGCGCTACTCACCACACTGCCGGTGTGGGAGGGTAATATTGCCAATGCTGAACTGTTTTTTCTGCTGCCTACGGTGACGGCAGGGTTGTTGTTGTGGAATGAAAAGGAAATTGGGAAAATATTTGCGGGGGGAGTGGTACTGGGAATGGGGGCTTTGTGGAAAGCGCCAGTTTTAGCGGAAGCTGTAGTGTGGATATTTGTGTGGCTGGGACAAGCTTGGCGAAAAGAATTGACTATGGAAAAATTGGTAGTGAGGTGCGTGTCTTTGGGAGTTGGGGCGCTAGTGCCCTTGATTGCAAGTTGGGTGGCGTTAACCAAATTTGGAGCGGGGGAGGCATATGTGAGTGCGGCCTGGATGCAAAACTTGCCTTACCTTAGCTCCTGGCAAATGGGGACGGGATTAGGATTGTTTTCGGTAAAGGGGCGATTGGCGGCAACAGCAGCTGTAAGCTTGCTGGCAGTGTGGCTAAATGGCGGAATATTGGCTTTGTGGGGATTGTGGACCATATTTGCCGCCACTCTGTCCGGCAGACCGTACCCGCACTATCTATTACAAGCCGCCGGGGCGACGGCTCTGGCTATTACTTCTTTGGGTTGGGGAAGCCGAAGAGAAAGACTGGTGGGCGGAGGGGTGATAACGCTGTTGGTAGGCACTATATTGATGTTTAAGTTTTGGACTTACCCGACAGCCGGATATTATGTAAATTTTTTGGAATGGACACTGGGCCAAAAGAGCCAGGAGCAATATTTTGAATGGTTTGGGGGAGGGGTAAATAGAAATTACGAAATAGCCAGGGTGATTATGTCTGGAAGCCGGGCCCAGGATAGAATATTTGTATGGGGAGATGAGCCCATGATTTATGCCCTGGCAAAAAGGTTGCCCGAGGGGAAGTATACCGTAGCGTATCATATTAAGTTTTACGGGGTTGAGGCTGAAACAATGCAAGCGCTCACGGCGTCTCCTCCCCGATATATTGTAGAGACATCTGATATGGCCGGGCTGCCCGGGCTGGAAAGTCTGGTTAATTCCAGATACAAACTGGAGAAAGAAGTGGGGGGGGCAAATATATACAGGCGGGTTTTGAGCTTGAGTCTAAAAGATTAAAGCGTGAGTTACAAGTATAATGGAGGGAGTGGATAAGCCTAGACTTTTGAGTTATATCGTGAGTACAGCGGGGGTGATGACTGGGGTGGGGGTGTTATTGGTGTGGGGAAACGGGCTGCCAAGCCAAGTGCCGCTGTGGTATAGCCGGCCGTGGGGCGAGGAACAACTGGCCGAGGCAGGGTGGTTGTGGATCATTCCAGGTATCACTGCGGTAATTGGGTTTGCTGGCGGATGGCTGGAACGAAGAATTAAGGACAAGGTTTTGGCTATCATGGTTCTGGGAAGTGTAACCGCGACTCAGGTGATCTTGACTGTCGGATTACTCAGAATTATCTATTTGATTTCGTGAACGAACTGTTTTTCTGGCCGTTTGTGAGCGGAGCATTGCTATCGACCCTGGGGTGTATTTGGGTGATAAAGAATGGACAAAGATGGAAAATAGTGGATGACCCTAGGACCCACAGGCACCCCAAAGTTGTTCATGAAAGAGCGGTGCCTAGGGGTGGAGGGATACCGATTTTTCTGGCATTGATGTCTGTTTTTTTGTTTTGGGGATTTGAATGGAAATCGATAGGCATAGTCTTGGGTGGAGGGCTTTTGATGATGGTGGGGTATCTGGATGATAGATTTGAAGAAAGGCTGTCTCCTTATCTGAGACTGGTTTTAAATGGAGTTGCGGCTTTGTTGGCTGTCGGGGCCGGGGTGGGGATATTTTATATAACAAATCCACTGGGGGGAGTCATAAATTTAAGCTGGCCGCTATCGATCTTGTTTTCTCTGGTATGGCTGGTGCTGATGCAAAACATAATAGGGTGGAGTAGTGGAGTAGATGGCCAGATGCCGGGCTTTGTGGTAATTGCCGCGTTGACCATGGCGGCGATCGGGATAAAGTTCGGGGAAGATTCAAGCCAGGTGCCACTACTGATACTGTCCGGCGTCACTGCGGGGGCATATTTGGGGTTCTTGCCGTGGAATTGGTACCCACAAAAGATAATGCCAGGGTATGGCGGAAAAAGTCTAGCCGGATATTTATTGGGGGTTATGGCGATCATGGCTTCGGGTAAGGTGGGGGCGATGGTAATAGTTTTGGGAATACCGATAATCGACGCACTGATAGTAGTTGTTAAGAGAATTTCCGAAGGCCGGTCCCCGGTTTGGGGAGGATTTGAACACTTGCACCATCTGCTGCTTAAAAGAGGGTGGGGGAAAAGGCGGATAGCAGTTTTCTATTGGGGGGCGTCGGCGATTTTGGCTATAGCTGCATTGCAATTGAACAGTACGCAGAAGTGGTTTACAATGGCGATTATTACCGGAGTAGCGGGAGGGGGGATTTTGTGGTTGCACTATTTTTCAATATTCTTAAAACAGCGAGACCGAGACAGTGGGTAAAAAATCTCACTCTGTACGCAGCGCTGGTGTTTTCGGGAAATATTTATTCTGTCCAGACCTGGTGGACAAATTTCGGGAGAGTGACCGAGGCAATAGGGGCCTTTACCGTGTTGGCATCGGCGATTTATTTTTTGAACGATATTATTGATATCGAGGCTGATCAGGCTCACCCGTTTAAAAAAAGGCGGCCGATTGCTTCGGGAAAGATTCCGCTGTGGCTGGCGTGGACGATATTTACTGGCGGATCGCTAGTGGGCTTGGGGTGGGCGAAAAGTATTTCCGGTTTGTATTTTTGGGCAGTGCTGGGATACTGGCTGATGCAGATTTTGTATTCATTGTGGCTCAAAAATGTAGAGGTAGTAGACGTATTAGTGATTGCGTTTGGTTTTTTCTTGAGAGTGTTTGCCGGAGCTTTGGTGATCGACGGTCACTTATCAATCTGGTTTTTGTTATGTGTAATTTCGGTGTCGGTGTTTCTGGCGGTGGGAAAAAGACGGGCAGAGATGGCGATTCTTACCGAGCAAGGCGCGGCATTGCATAGAAAAGTGATGGGGAAATATACGGTAAATATTTTGGATGCGTACTTGGCGATGTTTGCTACGGCTGCGTTTCTGTCCTGGGCTTTATATACATTTAACTTTTATGAACAAGCTGACTGGCAAAGCGTGCCTTTGACTCTGGCCCAGACGTCGAGGACACTGACTATAAATAAATGGCTGATGGCAACAATCCCGGTGGTCATTTTTGGAATAATGAGATATATCAGAATTATCTATGACGGAGCCAGGGCGGAAACACCGGAAAGGGTAATTTTGTCTGATTTTCCGCTTTTGGTTTCAGTGGCGACTTGGGGGTTTATGGTGGTGACTGTGCTGTACTGGCTGCCGAAATAAAGCTTTATTTCTTGGCTGCGTATTGAGAAGAGATCCAGCCGGAAGAGGTGCTTTCAAGTTTGACTTGAATTTGGTACCAATCTGAGGAGGCTGAGAGAAGAGGATATTTTTCTCCTGGCTTGATTTGTCCGATTTCGGATTTGTTTAGACCGGGACCAGATCGAACGCGTAAAAATCCGGTGGGTGTATCGAGAACGGTAACAAAAGAGTCGGGAGACTCCAGACTGGCAGAGGCGGTAGCAAGTACGGGCGAAGGCCGAGGGAAAAGATCCAATTTGGCCAGGGGTGATTCCTTGAGCTTGGCGCTGACGGCTAGTTTGTATCCAGTGACGGCTTTGACATAAATAACCCGGGATGAGTACCCGGGAGCGGAGATGACAATCTTACGATCTCCAGGGGCGATATCGGCGAGACTAAGGGGGGTAAACCCCTGGGGTTGATCGTCAACCGTAACCGAAGCGGAGACGGGGTAGGAAGTAACAATACTTAGAGATGTCTTGCCGGTGGATTGGGGCAACAGGGAAACAGTTTCGCCGGCAGTTAGGGAATCTGAATCGCCAAAATCCCGCTTGATGACTGTGTATGTTTGAGGAGTGAGCTGGATTTTGGTCTGGTAGGCGGAAATGGCGGATGAAGTGGAATCGGGAATAAGCTTAATCGTAACTTCTCCTGCGGGTAGGACCTTGTCGATGGGGGTGTTGCCAACTAGCTGATTATTGATAAATACCTGAGAAGGCGGAGTGGATTCCACTTTGAGCCCGGCGTCTGCCTGAATGGCGTGGTAATAGCGGTAAATACCAAAGCTTCCGGCAATAAGAAGGCCGGAAATAACTAAGATTATGGCGATAACTTTTTTGTTTAATTCCATGGCAAGAGTATATCATTTTGGGCTATAATTGGCAGGTTGACCTGGTGCCGAAGTGGAAACGGAGGTGTCTGCAAAACACCCATGCAGGGGTTCGATTCCCCTCCAGGTCTCAGGGTATGAATGTGTTATTAATAATATTGGTTGGAGGTTTGATCGGTTTTTTGGCGAGTCGGTGGCTATGGGGGAAGTCTGAAGGAAAACGAGGAAGGGTGCCTAACCTGAGATTTAAACTCCGAAAGAAAACCGTAGCGATGCACCATTGGCCGATCGCTTTGATTTTGGCTGTTGGTTGGGTAATGAAATTTGGTTTTGACGGAATATTTGGAGTGCTGGTTGGATCTGCGCTGCAAGGTTTGACATATCGGGACAAGTTCAAGTTTTGGAGTTAAATCCCCTATTTCGGATTATCTTCGGTTTGAGTTGACTTTTGGACGGCTATAGGATATACTGCAGGGCAGTTCTCCCGCAGTGTGGAGAATTTTTTTTATGGCTAAAAGAATAAGAAAGTTTGCATTGGGCTGGGCAGAAAGGGTTCTAAAGAGGGTTCAGACTCCCCTACCCTTGAAGGAGGCTGCCTGGAGATTGATCAGGTTTTTGGCGTTGTGCGGAAAGAGTAACCCGATCAGCTTTGCCGTAAGACCAGTTTTGGCTCATAAGCGGCTGAGGGCTAGCTTGGGAATGAGCCTGGTGGTTATGGTTGTATCGGCAGCTATTTGGAGTCCTTCACCTTGGGCGGCTGATGACTCGGGGGGGAGACTGGATATGGTGGTAGTCCCAGAGGGAGAAGTAAGGCTGAAAACCGACGAGGCTGTACAAAGCCCGCTGGCTGTTTATAGGGTATCTCAAGGATTCGGGTGGTCTCATTCGGGGTTGGATATGGCTGCGGAATCCGGGACGCCTGTAAGACCCCTCATGACAGGGGTGGTAACGGAAGCAAAAAGGAGCTGGCTGGGATACGGAAATATGGTGAAGATAAAACACGAAGGAGAGTACGAGTCCCTGTATGCCCATCTCTCGGAGATCGGTGTGTCTGTGGGCCAGTATGTGGGCATGGGAACGGTTTTGGGGAAGGCTGGATCGACCGGCCGGTCCAGCGGGCCACATCTGCATTTGGAAATTTACGAAGGAGGAAAACCGGTAAACCCGGCGAGCATTTTGGGGATTTAAAGGTAGGATTTGATTTTGGAAACGACGGTTTCCAGGTCGACGTCGGTTTTGAGAAGACAATCTATGGCCCCGATGGAAAGAGCTATATCGCGCTGGTGATCCAAATTGGTAATAACCAGTACGGGGGTGTCTTTAAGTTCCGAGTCGAGTTTTATTTGCTCCAGGAAGTCGAAGCCGTTTTGGCCGCCAGGAAGCATGATATCCAGGACGACTAGGTTTGGGCGAAGAGATTTGATTTGGTTTAAGCCCGTGGATACAGAATCGGAGGCGACAACTTTAAATCCTTCCTGAGAAAGGCGGTCCTGATAAGTGTTTTGGAGTTGGACATCGTCTTCGACAACTAGAATAGTGGCTGGTGAGTTCATGAGAGAGGCAATGTAACTACAAAGACGGTCCCATGACCGGGATGGGAAGTAAAATCAATCTGACCATGATAGTGATCGATTATGGTTTTGGTCAGATAGAGACCCAGACCGCTCCCGGGCTCGTTGGGGTTAATGTTACTCGCTCGGAAAAGCTTAGTAAATACCTGGTGATGCTGTGATGGGGGGATGCCAGGGCCAGTGTCGGTGACGGTAATAATAATTGAGGGAGGTTTGATTTGAATTTGGAGATGGATGCGGCCGCCGGCGGGTGTATATTTGACGGAATTGGAAAGCAGGTTTTGCAAAACAGTGCGCAAGACTTTGGGATCAATCCGAACGGGAACAGTTGGAAAGTCGGTCGAGTACTGGATGTGTTTGGGGTGAAGCTGGGGCTGGAATTCGGATGAGAGGCGGTCGATTTCGGTTTTTAGGTCGACAGTCTGGGGCTCAAAGACATAGCGGCCTAATTCGAGGCGGGAAAGGTCCAAAAGAGAATTGACGAGATCGATCAGCGTTTGGGTGGAGTGGGTAATGTAGCTGAGATGGGTACTTTGCTTGGAGGTAAGGGGGTCTTGGGAAATTATTTCCGAGCTCCACTTGATTGAACTTAAGGGAGTGCGCAGTTGATGGGCGGCTATTGATAAAAATTCGGTTTTGACTTGATCTACTTGCTTAAGAGCGGCTATTTGCTCACGGATGGTTTCCAACATAATCTGGATACCAACATAAACTTCGGTAAATTCGTCGTCTGTTTCCGGGATGGGAACGTCTTTGGAAAAATCGCCAACGCTGGCGCTGGCTAAAACGGGAAGCAGGGGCGCGAGTTTGTCTGAAATGGTGCTCATGAATTTAGCCAAGCGATGGCTTGGTCTTTGGAATCAAAATAACGGACACGGTCTTCCTTGCCGGTGGCCTTGACGACCAGGTTGACCAAATGTTTCATAAAACGGTTGCCGCCAAAAATAGCGATCTTGTCCAATTTTATGTCCTGAATAATGCCGCTGGCTATGCGCCGGGCGTTTGAGTCGGCTTTGCCGATGCCGGTTAGGTCACTAAGTATTTTGATGGGGCGAGGGAGGACTGAAAGCTGAGAGGCAAGTTTGAAAGTTTGGTCGCGGAGATCTTGAGTGGTGGCTGCGTCTTGATCACCCTCGATAACATGGTGAATAAATCCGTCGTCACCCAAGAAGACCTGGTTGGGCATTTGGGTTATTGTATACCCATCATAATGTAATTTGCATGCGTATTAACGCATTTCGATGGGTATATATCCATTGCCCATTCATAAACTCGATATGATGGCTATAGCACTTGCTCAATGGCTGATAGCAATTGAGGGAGGTGGGTGAAACCGGAGTCGGAATTGAGGTGGCCGCCGTTTTTGATAACTATAAATTCGGCGCTTAATTTGGAGGCGAAATCATGAGCGATGTCCATGGGGACATAGGGGTCGTTGTCGCCGGCAAAACAAATAAATTTAGGGCAGTTTGATTTGACTTTGGACCAGTCGATTGGTGCTTTCACAAATGGGAGATTTAGCGATTTAACTGGCTCGCGGACCGGCAAATCCTGGGCGAAGCCGGCGGCAAAAAAGCAGGCGCGGAGGAGGGCTTTTGCGTTTTGCAAATAAAGACATGTGGCCAGGCAAGACATGGAGTGGGCGACGATTGTTACATCGCCACCTAGATCGCCTACCGACTCCCCTATCGCCCGGATCCAATTGTCGGGGGTTTGGTCTTTGGGTAGCTGGGGACGAAGAGTCCGATGACCCAGTTTTTCCAACTCCCCGGCCAACCAGGGGAACCAGTTCCCTTCCGGGCTGCCCATGGTGCCATGAAGGATGAGAAAATTCATTTGTATTCCTGCAATTTTTTGAGAATTTCTTTGCGCAAGTAGAGTTTGTCGGTCGTGCCTAGATCGCCGGTGAATTTGGCTCCAATGAGGCGGGTTAAAAGATCTTTGAGACCGGGGTTTTCGGTGTAAAGATAGTTGTGGCCGTCGCTAATGCTGGGTGAGGTGAAAAACCAGTAAGGGTTGCCATGTGCTTGAAGAGCTTCTTTTATTGTTCCCATGTGATTAACCAGAAACTTTTGGCTATTCCAAAGCTCTAATTGACCAATGATGAATGGGTGAGGAAATTTGGACAAGACCGTGGTCTTGATATCTTTGACAATTGCCTCGCTGGGATTGGCAAAGACGTCGGCTTCGAGTTCGGAATAATAAATTTCTGGCCAATTTGGAGGAAGGTCGACCAGTTTTCCTAACTGGGCAAAGGCCCGTTTGTCACGATCATGAGTTACGGAGGCGTTAAAATTTAGAGTATTGGAAAAGATGGCGGTATAAAGAAGATTTACAGAGATTTGGGACAGAGTCGCTCCTTTTTTGACGGCCTCTTCCCAAATTAGAGTGGCGCAGGCGCCGACCGGTTCGATATGGGCCCCATCTCCTATCCGGGAGCGCCAATAGTCTTCGTGGCCGAAATGGTGATCATAAATTTTGGAGATTTTGGTTGGGTCAACTACGCGGCTAATATGGTCCGGATCGGAAACGTCGACGATGACGTATTGGTAATCTCCTGGTTCCAATTTAGTTTGGTATTTAAAGTCCCAATTGCGCATAGAGGAGGTGATGCTTTCATTCAAGGGGCCGGGGAGGTAGACCAACGCTGGCCGATGTGTTTTGTTTAAAATATCGCCGTAAGCAATAGCGCAAGCTAGGACATCCAAGTCGGTATAGACGTCTCCGGAGGTAACTACGAGCATGGAGAAAATTTTAGCATTTAGGCAAATTTGGCGCGGTGGGTTAAGATGCTGGCCCAAGTGAAGGCGGTGTCGGACCAATCGGATGAGTCGGGCGGGGTGGATTTGAGGTAGAGAAAATCTTTTAAGAAGCGATCGTAGGTGGGGCGGAAGCGGGGATGAAAGTTCTGGAGCTGGTCGAGGTAATTTTGGGTGTCGGCAAGAAACTGGGAAACACGGGAAAGTTGATGGCCGTGAGAATAGCGGCCGAGGCGGCTCATGTTGACGGCGATATTTAAAACCAGGTCTTGGGGAGTCATATTTTGACAAACAGTTTGTTGACAATCGATCTCATTTGGGCTCGAATGTCGGGATCGAGGGCTTCACGACTGGAATTGACTGGCGGACGAATATTGATCATCGATTCATAATCAATTTCGTGGGACTCGAGGTCGACTCCCCCACCCCAGAGGTCAACTTGGTGACTGCCGTCTTGAAGTAATAGCTGTTCGCCCTCGAAATGACGCAGGCCGCCGATGGTCATAACCCCACGCTTAAGATCAACTACAAATTTGACGTAACCGCCCAGATCTGCAGATGCCTTTTGGGTGGAGATTTCGTCTGCAAGAGAAGCGAGCAGAATGACCATGAGGGGATTTTAGCACTTCCAAATGGGGGGTATAATCGGCTAGAGATGAATCAAATAAGGCATTTTTACGTTGGGGTTAAGGGGTTAATAGTGAGGGACGATGGAAAGGTGTTGTTGTTGAAACCCAAGAGAAGTGAGCATACTTTCTTTATCGGAGACTGGGATATACCCGGTGGACGAATCTTGAGCCACAGTGAAGGTGAACACAGAATCAGAACTAAGATCAAAGAGGAGACGGGGTTGGAAGATATTTATTCGATTAAGCCGTTTGGAAGTGGGATAATTCAGGATGCTAGTTTTGAAGAGGAGGGCTAAACAGTGGGATTAGTCTTGATGGTATATGTCTGTCGACTGGGTAACAAAGACCAGAAGATTACTTTGGATGCGGGTCACTTGGAGTACAAATGGTGCAGTCCACAGGAAGCGGCGGCTGATCTCTACCAGTTTCCGAATGATTTCCGGGAGAAGCTTGAAGGAATGAAGTTCTAGTAGTCTTCGCCCATGCCGCCACCCATACCGCCCATGCCGGGATTGCCGGCACTTGAAGTTTCTTTCTTCTCCGGTAATTCCGTCACTAGGGCTTCGGTGGTCAAAATCATGGTGGCGACAGAGGCGGCGTTTTGGAGGGCGGACCTGGTTACTTTGGCGGGGTCGATAATGCCAAAGCCATACATACTGCCGGTTTGGCCGTTGGCGACATTGATGCCAAAGTCGAGGGCTTTTTCGCCCTGAACGAGCTTGAGATAGTAGCCATCATCGAGGCCGGCGTTCTTGAGAAGCCATCTGAATGGCTGTTCTAAAGCGTACTTAAGAATGTCTAACCCCACTTTTTCGTCATTTTCCAACTTGAGGCCGTCTAAAACACGAGCGGCTCTGATGAGGGTGACCTCACCGCCGGGGACAATCCCCTCTTCCACGGCAGCTTTGGTAGCGCCGACGGCGTCTTTAACCCGTTCCTTTCGGTCATTGAGTTCGACTTCGGTAGCGGCGCCGACGTTTATCACGGCCACTCCCCCACTCAACTTGGCCAGGCGTTCTTCGAGTTTTTCTTTGTCAAAATCGGAAGTGGTCCGGGCCAGTTCATCTTTGAGGGACTTGATGCGAGCTTGAAGAGCGGAGGGGGCGCCTTTGCCACCGATGACGCGGCAATTGTCTTTGTCCGCCCAGACTTTGTCTGCCCGACCAAGATCTTCAATTTTGACGCCTTCAAATGTGCGGCCGGTGTCCTCAGAAATTACGGTGCCGCCGGTAAGAATGGCGATATCTTCGAGCATAGCCTTGCGCCGATCACCGAAGCCGGGAGCTTTGACGGCTAGGATATTGAAAGCACCGCGGAGTTTGTTGACGACCAGAGTGGCTAAAGCCTCGCCTTCGACATCGTCGGCAATGATCACCAGGCTCTTGCTGACCTTGACAAAACTTTCCAAAAACGGCAGAAGGTCTTGGATGGAGGAGATTTTCTTGTCGGTAATGAGGATATAGGGAGAGTCGACTTCGGCTTCCATTTTTTCGGGAATAGTGACGAAGTAGGCACTGGCGTAGCCTTTGTCAAACTCCATACCTTCTTTGTACTCGATGTCGATGGTCAGGCCTTTACCTTCTTCGACTGTGACTACTCCATCACGGCCGACTTTGTCCAGGGCCTCGGCAATTTTCTTGCCGATTTCTTCGTCGCCAGCTGAGATCGTGGATACTTGGGCGATCTCGTCGTGGCCCTTGATGGGCTTGCTTATCTTTTTAATTTCGGCAACTAAAGCTTCTACTCCCTGGTCGATGCCCCTTTTCACCGCCATGGGGTTGGCCCCGGCGGTAATGTTTTTCATTCCGGCATTAACAATGGCTGCGGCCAGGGCTGTTGCCGTGGTGGTGCCGTCGCCGGCGACGTCATTGGTTTTATCGGCGGCTTGCTTGACCAATTGCGCGCCCATGTTGGCAAAGGGATCTTGTAATTCGATTTCCTTGGCTACAGAGACGCCGTCATGGATGACGGCCGGAGCGCCCCACTTTTTGTCGATGGCCACATTGCGGCCTTTGGGACCTAAGGTCGTAACCACGGCTTTGGTGAGGATGTTGACACCCAAAACCAGGCTCTGGCGGGCATCGTCTGAAAATTTGAGTTGCTTGGCACTCATGAGACTACAGCGAGAATATCTTCAAATTTTACAAATAAATATTCCTTATTGTCAATTTTGACCTCATTACCGCCCCATTTTTTGTAAAAGACCTTGTCGCCTTTCTTGGCGGGGGCTTTCTTTTTGGCGCCGGAATCGGTAGTCTCATCGTCGCCTGCCGCCAGAACTTTGCCTTCCTGAGGCTTATCGCCTTTGGCGGAGTCGGGAAGATAGATGCCGGAACTGGTTTGGGTGGGTTGGTCGTCCGGTTCGATAAACAGATAACCGGAGGCAGGCTGAATCTGGGAAAGGAGGGTTTTATCACTCTTGGCCATAGTTTGCTAGCAATATATACCAGATAGCCTAAATTCTTGTCAAGAGGGAAGATTAGAAAGTGACTATCATTTCCTCAAATCTGAGTGTGGTTCCTGGGAACTCAATAGATGTTTGGAGCAGGAGCTGGCCGGCGATGAGCTGGGTGAAAATGTCGTTGACTTGCATTGGCGGAGTTTCGGGAGTAATGGGGAGAGTGGCTACTGAATAATCAGTGGTGCGGCGTTCGATAAAAATATATGGCGGTTGAGTGGCGTGCCGGTCGAGGCGGGCAACGACGATTTTTTGACCCGGTGTAACTTGGGTTTCTGGTTTAAGCTCAAATCTGAGGATGGGTAAGGTCATTACCGCGAGCTGTCCGTTTTCTATTGTAACTAAGGCCATGAAAGTTGGAGTTACCTTAATATTTAGGTTTTAGGTTGTCAAGAGGGGGGTTTGGGATTATATTGGCGACTATGGTAGATAGAGAAAAGCCGGCGATGTGGGATTGCGGTTTGCCGGGGCAATTTGTACTGCCGCATTTTGAAAACCATGTCACGTCGGTCAGGTGGAGAGCGAAGGGAAGGTTTCCGGAAAGGAGAATTGCCATAGTTCGGCAAACCGAAGCAAAACTAAGCTGGAGAGAGGATTACGTGAAGATTGTAGAAAAAGAGGCGGAGGAGAGACAAGCGATAGGGCCAAGTTATTTTTGGAGAAAAGGGAATGTAAGAAGGTGGGAAAAGCCCATGCCACCGCGTGATGTTGACAGAGAGGCTGAGATGAGATTGATTGAACCAGTTTTAGTTTCGCCAGACAACCTACTTGCGGCGAATTCTCTGGTGGAGTTGAACAGATCAACTAACCGGCAGTTTGGAAAAGATTTTGACTTTTTAGGGAAAACATTCGGGATAGGGAGCGCAGAGGCCAGGCAACAAAGCGTAATTTTGTGGGTGGACCTGAGCGGCAGAGATAACTTAGATCCAGATTGTGACGAGGGTGGTTATCATTATGCTTTAGTAACACCCGGGCCGACTGATCCACATCAAATCACAAAGAGGGATAGTCTGGGAAAAGTGATATTTGATAGAAATGTCATGCCTTTGCCGATATTTTCCGAGATAATGGGACGGGGAAAGCCAGCTTATATGGAGGAGGATTTAGATCTTGTGACAGGTGAGAAATACCTCACATTCAGCCAATTAGTAGCGCTGTTGAATTTTAGTTTTCCCGGGAAAGTTTATGTAGGATCCAGAAGCGCATGGGAAGAGATGTTTGGAATAATGGCTAGAGACAGAAGCATTGCGATACCTGATATTGCAAGGACATTAGACCACATCTTCCCACTATCCCCTACTGCGGCCATAGAATTTGAAGAGCGAGTCATGACAAGCGCATTTTTGACTGCCAACATAGACTTGTTTAGAGAAATAATCAATAATTTAGATACACCATCGCGGGAACAAACTGCGGTGATGAGAAAATTTGCCGACGAACAGAGAGCGGAGGCGGCTGGGTTAACGACCTGGCTGAGAAGAAGGGAGACGAGGATAGAGGCTGTGTTGGCTTCGGGACAAACGAGTGGCCCAACTGCCAGATTGGAGTCTTTGGAGATTTCGGGGAGAAAAATTGTGATTGTCAGGGAGCCGATGTTGGCTAATATGACGGCCCTTAATTTGGGAGTTCCCTTGGTGGTTGGGGAAGGCTCTCAGGGGGGACTAGAGTATATCGAGGAGAGGTTTTCGCAGGGAATGAGAAGTACGACGGACGAAGAAAAGGAGGTTCCGTTTTAAAGTAAGTTTGGGAGCTTGTACCCGAGATGGGGTGGGTTTAGAATCGGTCGAAACGATAATGGCAAAACAGGAATTTGATGATTTTTCCGGAATGATTTCAGGAGTTCCTCTCCGAAACTCTTGGACCGTTCCCGTGGACAGGAGGGAGGAAAAAATGGGGGATTTAACATTTGCTGGTAATTTGGGAAAGGTTTGTGAAACCGGGGTATTGAGAAGATGGATGAGAGAAATTGACTTCGGGGAGGAAGGTGACCATCTTGTCGAAGCTGCCAGGTTGGCATTGCGAGAAATTAAAGAAGAGCGAAAAAAGCTGAGGACAACAACTGATCCCAAAATGACTGCACATTTTGCAAGTGCGGCAGTGTTCCAGATGATGGGTAAACCACTGGATGCGTTTAGTGCCTCGGGGCCTGAGCATAATGGGCTGAGGCACGGTCTAAGAATCGTGGATACGGCGTATGGATTGAACGAAGAAAATGCGTTGTGGAGCAAATTTCACAACTTGCCAATGGTGGGAGGGGAAATTAGTCCACGGATCAGATACCTGGGAGAGGCGGCGGCAATTTTACTAACCGAGCTGGTCAATCCGACTCTCAATCTGAGCCCAAAAGCTGTCCCACATGACAAGTCAAACCAGTTCATATACAACAAGACGTTTTCTGTCCCAGATGGCCACAGCGTCCAGTTTGACGGCCTGGTAGTACCAAACGACTTGGCCAGTTTGAACGGAAACCTAACAAGCAATGACTTGTTTTTACAAAAGGACATGGGAGTATATTCCATTTGGGAAATGAAATGTCTATTTCGAGCGAGGGAAGGCGACCGGGACAACATAGCCCCCGGCACATATAGGTGGTACATCAAAGATATGCACCAGAGGTTGGGGCAATTGGCTATCTGGTACCTAGAAAAGCACGGGGCATTTAACTTTCCGGATTTTATGACAATATGTATTTTGCGAGGGTTTGCTCCACCAGTGGTTAAGCATGTACCATTTAGATCGAAGTTTATGTCTGAATGGGCAAATGGGTTAAAGGTGCAACAAATCGGACGGTCAGCTAGTGGACAAACGAGGGCCGAAATATTAATCAATGAGCTGGAGAGGCAGGCGCAAATTTGGCGAGTGTGGGAAACAGCCAGAGCTATGAATTTGGAAGAAGAAATATTAGCAAATTCTATGAACGGAAATGTTTCTCGAATTGAGATGTTTTAGTGTGAGGATGGAAGAAGGCAAAGCCAAGGCCGACTTTTTCGGATGTCATTTTGGGTTTCATATAGGCAAATTGCAACACAAACGCTAACAGATTTAGAGGCCAGAGAAGATAGTTTATAGCTTTTAACTTGTAGCTTTTAGGAGAAAATCGGAGGGGACGGAGAGATTCGCGATATGCGACAGGGAGATAGGATTTGGCCCAGGAGTTGAATTCTAGGAAGAGGCAATGTATCCCGCCGCGATCGAATAGGCATTTGGCTTGGAGAATTTCGTGAGCCATGTATAGCTGATAGCTGTCAGCTTTTAGCTTGTAGGGAATGGAAAGGTGGTTGAGATCGAGGTAGAGGTTGTCGCAGATTTTGTTCGAAGCGAGAGGGTGGGTATGAGGCAGGCCTGAACGGCGCCGGAGAGATCCGAGAGAGTAGAGTGTCAAGATCCGGGTGAGCCAGAGGGTGTGAGGGGCGGTTATTATCATCATATCAATGTCGTCGTCTGCGGGGCAGTTGTTCATGGCCAGGGCGCCGGTAACAAAAATGGCTTCTATAAAGAGAATTTTTTGCAATCTCTCCCCTACTCTTTTGGCTATCAACCACTTTTGCTCGCTGAAAAGTTTCCGTTGTTTGCGGAGGGAGCTTACAGCTTTTAGCTTGCAGCTTTTAGCTATCTCTGCTTTTGAAATCTGGGTGCCGTGCTGCCAGAACCAGAGCTCTTCATCTGTGAGAGGGTAGTTGTATTTGGCGAAGTAGGCCAGCGTGTCAACGAGGGGCGACGGGAGTGGCGAGGCCATATTGGGAGAGAACCTGATTGACGCCCTGGGCCAGGGTGTTGGTAATACTTTCACCCGCAATGCCTTTAAGGGAGGTGTTAACGGCGTCGGCAAAATATTTGGAAAGTTTTGAGTTTAAACTCTCATTGGAGTCTTGGGTGCTGGAGGCTAGATACCAAGATCGAGCCTGGGAAGCTTGATTGATGTATGGGCCAACTAAAGGGGCATCTTTAATGGAAGAAGCCATGTCGATTCTGGGGTAGGGTTCGCCGAAAGCCCGGCCGGAGGCGACTGCTTGCTGGTAAAACTTTTGCAAAGCGTCTGGGGAACTTAAATATTTAAGAAACTCCCAAGCCTGAGCGGCCCGGGGGCTTTTTTTGCTGATGCCTTCCACCCAATAATTGGCCCAGGTAATCGGTTGCTCCCCGCGGCTGGGTTCGATGGGTAGCTGAGGTATGGGGTGGATACTAAACTTGAGCTGGGGATTTTTTTGCTGGATCTCAAAAACTCTCCAAGATGGGGCGAAGTAGATGCCTACCTTGCCGGCGGCGAATTGGAAGGTGGAACTAGGTAGGGTGGAGTCCCACATATGGTCGCTTTTAACAAAAATTGTGTAGTAATTTAAGGCGTCTTGGGCAGACTTGCCAGTAGGATAACCGAGGTTGACGTTGTTTTGGAGCATTAAGACCAACAGAACATCTTGCCAATGGTCGACGTTGTCGGCGGTGCCGAGAGATGCTCCTGAAACCAAGATTTTCGAGGCGCCTGTACATTTACCGTCGGGAGAATCGCACCGGGTCATGGCTTGGGCGACGAGACGGAGATCGTCCCAGTTTTGGGGGACAGATTGGCCGGAGGCTTGAAGTAAATCATCGTTTACATACATAGCCAGACCATCAAATCCGACGGGAATCGCCGAATAGTTGTTGCCTACGCGGACGTCACTGCCTATGACAGGATAAAAGGTGGATTCAAAGTCCTGAGATGAATAGACACTGGCGGGAATGGGAGCGAGGTGGTTTTTGAGAAGGGGTATCCAGGAACTATGAAGGCGGAAGATATCCGGGCCCTTGCCTTGATCCAGGGAATTTTGCAACCGATCCCGGTATTCCTTGGGAGACTGCTGGATATAAGTAATTTTGACGCCGGGATGGGATTTTTGATATTCATCAATCAATGGCTGCATTACCGACTCCGGCTCCCACAAACCCCAGTAGGTAATATTGGTGGATGTGAGGTTGAATAAGTTTTTCCCGGATTTGAGAACAAAAAAGGCGACGGCTCCTAATATCAGCAAGATTAAAATTATTATTAAAGGAATAATGGGAAAATGACGGGTTCTTATTGCCTTGGATGAAAAGGAGGGAGTGACGGGGGTAGAAGCAGGTGGGGGCGAGGATGGCGGCGGGGGGGGTGCAGGCGGAGGCGGGACAGTGACTCCAGAATCAGACGATGAAGCATAGTAATTGCTGGGGGGCGTAGGAGGTGGAGGAGGCGTGGGAGGCGGGGGGGGAGCTGGGGAAGTGGGGGTTGGATCCATAGCAGTTTTGAGTATACTACACTAGAGTCACTAATGAGAATCCCAAAGATTGTTTACGTTGCGGCAGGCGTTCTATTTTTGGCTGGAGGAATAAATTATGCCTATGACTTTGGCAGATTTCCCAAGGGTACGAAGATAGGAGGAGTCGAGGTGGGGAGGATGAAGCCTGACGAGGCCGTGGAAGTGGTGAGGAGAAAGGTTGATGGATTCTCTTCTATAAAATTAGTTTGGGAAGGGAGAGAGTGGATATGGGGACGGGAAGATGTGGGATGGCAATACGACTTGCCCGCAAGCATAGAGCAGGCCGAACTGAGATTTAACTTGAACGAAGAGAAGCTGATTAACATGATTGCTGGGATCGGGATGGAAATAGACATACCGGCGAGAGAGCCCGAAGTAGTGATAGAAAAGGTGGGGGAGGAAAAGCAGATAAAGGTTTACCCGGGGGAAAACGGAAGAGAAGTGGATGCGGTTGACCTGAGACAAAAAGTGCTGAGGAATATTAAATTGGCTGAGGCTGCGAGTATTGAAATACCAGTACGACCAATGCTGGTTAAACTGACGGAAAGCCAAATCAATGAGGCGGGAAGGCGAAGTGAGCTGATTTTGAACAAAAAGGTGATACTGAAAATGAAAGAGGGTGGTCAAAAATGGGAGATTGCGGATGGGGAAGCGGTAGCATGGATGGATCCGGCGGGGGGATGGAGAGAGAACCTGATCTCGGAATGGGTTAAGGGATTGTCCCAGCTGGTAAACAGGCCGGCGCAAAATGCGGCTTTGAAATTCATTCGTCCAGGCCGAGTAGAAGAATTTAAGCCGGCCAAGCCGGGGTGGGTGGTGGATGAACAAAAAACGACCCGGGATGTGGTAAATGGATTGAAATTGTTGGAAGGAGAGAACCTGCTGCAGGCAGAATTGGAGCTGGCGGCCGAGGAGATTGCACCAAAGGTAGACAACGAAGACGTAAATAATTTGGGAATCAAGGAGCTGATAGGTCGAGGCGAGTCGTGGTTTTCGGGGTCAATCACTAACAGGATTTACAATTTGAAGAAATCTGCCGAAACTCTCAATGGGATACTGGTGGCTCCCGGGGAGGTGTTTTCGTTTAATAAGACTGTGGGGGAAATATCGGCGGCGACGGGGTACAGACAGGCGTATATTATAAAGGAGGGAAAAACTATCTTGGGAGACGGAGGGGGGGTATGCCAAGTGTCGAGTACGCTGTTTAGGGCGGTGTTGGCGGCCGGTTTGCCAATCCCCGAGCGAACTGCGCATGCTTACCGGGTGCATTATTATGAAGAAAAGTATCAGGTGGGGTTTGACGCCACGGTTTTTCAACCAGCCCCGGATTTTAAGTTTACTAACGATACCCCGGCTTATATTTTGATACAGACGGAGTTTGACGAGAAAAACAAACACCTGGTGTTTAATCTTTATGGAACAAGCGACGGCCGGAAAGTGGAGGTTTCCAAGTCTAGGATCTGGGACCAGGTTCCCCCACCCCCAGATTTGTACCAAGACGATCCAACTTTACCTATGGGAAAGATCGTTCAGACCGAGCACGCGGCTTGGGGGGCCAAAGTGGCTTTTGACTGGAAAGTTACACGAGGAGATGAGGTGCTGCAAGAGAGGACTTTTTATTCTAATTATCGGCCGTGGCAAGCAGTGTATTTGAGAGGGACCAAGACGAATTAACCTAAAAATCAGTAGGCGACGCCTTGAAAGTCCGGACAGTTGGATTGGATCCAAGCCAGATAGTCCTTTTGACATTGGGGTTTGGCAGGACCGGGGCCGGGCATACAGTCCAGCCAACCGGCAGGGGGACAGATATAGGTTGCTGGTGGTGAGCTGTAGGTGGTAGGTTTAGGGCACATGTCCGGAGTTTCGGGCATAAGACAGCGGGGATTCTCGTCCAGACATTTCGGACGGGGAGTACATGTTGGAGAAGGAGTAGGAACGCTCTCCCGTCGGCACACAAAAGTAGTTTGTGGACAATCTTGCATACCAGGCTGGGGACAAGGCCCAAATTCGACTTTTTTTATATCCTGGATTAGTCCGGGGGGGCAACTGCACACTTGTGAATCCACTGCTGATTGAGTGTATTCTTTATTTGGTTCACAGATTATGGTCGATGGAGGAGTTGGACAGACCAAAATCGGATCGCATGGGGCGCGGATGCATTGGACCTGCTGGTAAAAACAACCTGACTGTACTTTGTTGGCGGCAGGCGGCAGCTTACGAGAGACAACAAGATAAGCGGCAAGGATGACTACGACTGAGAAGACAAGGGAGAGGGAAAGATATTTGGGCACTAAGTGAACTATAATGCAGGCATGATAACAAGGCAAATAAGCTCTAAAAAGGAACTGGGTATAGTAGCCAGAGAGATATGGCAAATGAAACCGGGAATTATTGCGCTGGAGGGACCGATGGGGGCGGGGAAGACCGCATTTACAAAAGAGTTGGCGAAAATTATGGGGGTAAAAGATGAAATAGTCTCCCCTACTTTCGTCCTGCACCGACCGTACGGCAATTTTCATCACATTGATTGCTGGAGGATGGAGAGCGGAGGAGAACTAGAACAGTTGGGATTTGAAAAAATGCTAGGCTTTGATTCCGTGACAGTGATTGAATGGGCAGATCGGGTAAAAGAAACGGTGTTGAAATATAAAGGCAGAGGAAAGATTGTTTGGGTTAAATTTGAATATGGACACAAAAAGAATGAGAGGAGGATAAGTTATGAAAATATTTAGCTGTATGAAATCATGTGGAATTATTTATCGCATTCGCGTTTTGGCTACATATATATAAAATTATGCTAATTTTAGCTATTGAAACGAGTTGCGATGAGACGGCTGCGGCTGTAGTGGAAGATACGAAAGTGTTATCAAGCATTAAATGGACTCAGGAGATACATTCGCAGTGGGGAGGAATTGTGCCATCCTTGGCCAAGAGAGATCATGAAGCTAGGATTGAATCGATTATCAATCAAGCATTGGCAGATGCCAAATCGACGAAAGATAATATTGGCGCAGTGGCCGTGACTGTGGGACCGGGGTTGGCGATTGCCTTGGAAGTTGGTATCAAGTGGGCGAAGAAGTTAGCGCAAGAGTGGCATAAGCCGCTGATTGGGATAAATCATATTGAAGGTCACATTTTGAGCTCCTTGACGCCGGAGGTGAGATTTCCCTGCATGGCGCTAGTGGTTTCGGGAGGGCATACACAGATAATTAGAGTTGATGAAATCGGAAAATATAAAATACTGGCACAAAGTTTGGATGATGACATTGGGGAAGCGCTGGATAAGGGGGCGAGGATGTTGGGACTCCCCTACCCCGGCGGGCCGGCTTTGGAAAAATTGGCGGCACAAGGAGATCCAAAAAAATATAAACTGCCCTTGCCGATGGCAGGGCGGGAAGGAAGAGCGTTTAGTTATTCGGGGTTAAAAACGGCTTTTTATCGATTGATAAACCAAGTTGGCGGTCCTTCGGCAAGCTCAGGACTGTCGGCAGACCAGAAAGCTGATCTTGCCTCCAGCTATCAGGCGATGGTGTTTAAGCATTTGGTGAGAACTTTGAGATTAATAATTAATAATTCTGAATTAGCAATAAGGGATTTGTTGGCTGGGGGTGGGGTGGCGGCGAATATGAAGTTGAGGGAAGAGATTAAGAAATTAAGTGATGAAGCCGGCTTGAATGTCCATTACCCGGCTAATTTAATGCTGTGTACGGATAATGCGGTCATGGTGGGGATCGCGGCTGGATTTAAGGCGGCCAGAGGCGAGTTTGCTGATCCCGAAAAAATTGACCGACTGCCAAGGTGGAGGGTGGATGAAAAGTAGCGTAAAATTGGGACATGGATAAGAATTTTGATCACAAAAAGTACGAGAAGGAGATTTATGAAATGTGGGAGAAGAGCGGGGCGTTTACGCCCAAGATAGACAAAGGGAAGAAGCCATTTACTATCATACTCCCGCCACCGAACGCGAGTGGTGGTATGCATACCGGGAACGTATTGATGATAGCAATTGAAGACATTTTGGTCCGCTGGCACAGAATGAAGGGCGACCCGACCTTATGGGTACCAGGGACAGACCACGCAGGCACTGAAACACAAATTACTTACGAGCGGGAACTAAAAAAGGAAGGGAAGAGCAGATTCCAGTTTGACCGAGAAACTTTGTACAAAAATATTGCCGAATTTGTTTTTAAGAACAAGCGCTTTATCGAAAACCAGATAAGAGCAATGGGCGCAAGTGTGGATTGGACAAGGTATAAATTCACCCTGGATGAAGACGTCCTGGAAACAGTCAGGTCGACATTTGAAAAACTACACAAAGATGGCCTCGTGTATCGGGACAATTATATGGTTAATTATTGTCCGGTTTGCGGAACGACTTACGCGGACATCGAAGTTGCCCACGAAGAGAAAAACGATCCTCTATATTTCATGAAATACGGCCCGTTTACAATTGCCACTGTCAGACCGGAGTCTAAGTTCCGAGATACAGCCTTGGCGGTGAATCCTAAAGACAAAAGATACAAAGAGTGGCTAGGCAAAAAATTGGAGATTCCAGGATTACTGGGTCCAATTACAATGACGGTGATTCCTGATCCGGAGGTGAACCCGGAATTTGGAACGGGCATCATGAAAGTTACCCCAGCCCACGATCCGCACGATTTTGAATTGGGAAAAAAGTTCAACTTACCAGTTTTGCCAATTATCGACCTGGAGGGAAGAATGGATTTTTCTTGGTTTTTGAGCCAAAATGATGCCGATTCTAAATACCGAGCCCGGGCCGAAAAATATCACAAAAAGAAAGTAAGAGAAGCCCGGAAGCTGATGGTGGAAGATTTAAAGGAAGACGGATTGCTACTTAAAACAGACGAGGGTTATGTGCACACAGTGCCAACGTGTAAGGCCGGACACGAGATTGAGCCTACGGTGCTGCCGAATTGGTTTATTAAAGTGGACAGTTTGAAAGAGGCGGCTTTCAAAGCCGTAAAAACGGGCAAAATAAAGATATACCCAAAGTGGAGAGAGATAACTTATACCAGGTGGATGGAGGCGATGCACGATTGGGCAATTTCGCGGCAAAATGTATGGGGAATTCGTTTACCGGTTTGGTACTCACTTCAAAAAAATCCAACTCTTCAGATAACGTACTTGAAGCCAGATGGCCAACGAGTGCTTCGCAGCGGCGAGGGAGTATTGGCTACCAACGAACTTAATGAAGCAAAGGCAGGTTTGCAGCAACTGCGGGCGCCAATTGGCTCTCAATATGAGATAAACCAAACTTCTCCTGGTTCTGACTATTTACAAGAAACAGATACGTTTGACACCTGGTTTTCTTCTGGACAGTGGCCACTGGTGACTTTGGGCTACCCAGACTCAGAAGATTTTAAATATTTTTATCCTACATCTGTAATGGAAACGGCGTGGGAAATTCTAAGTAAGTGGGTGTCTAGGATGATCATGTTTGGAATTTATTTGACAGGCGAGGTGCCATTTAGAGATGTGTATCTGCATGGGATTGTGAGAGCCCTGGACGGAAGGAAAATGAGTAAGAGCTTAGGAAACGTGATTAATCCCGAAGAATACATAGAACAGTACGGCGTGGATGCGCTTCGAATGGGCCTGATTTCCGGAACTGCTAACGGCCGTGATTTCAATTTTCCGAGAGATCGAGTGATCGCCTACAGAAACTTCGCCAACAAATTGTGGAATTTGGGAAGATTTACAATGATGAAACTTGAAGAGCTGGACTCCCCTACTCCGGAATTCGACAAAAAGATGAAGGGGCTAAAGAAGCAAGACCGAGAAATTTTGGCGAAGTTGAAAAAACTTATTAAGACGGTGGATGAAAAACTAACTAAATTTAGATTTGCAGATGCGGCTGAGGCAATTTACCAGTTTGTCTGGCACGAGCTGGCTGACAAATACGTCGAAGAAATTAAAACCCGTGAGGATAAAGAGCTGGCGGCGGCGGTGTTAAAACATATATATCTAACGAGCTTGAAACTACTTCATCCCTTTATGCCGTTTGTGACGGAGGCGATTTGGGGGGAAATTAAAAACTTAAGAAAATATCCGGATCAGATGCTGATCACGAGTGAGTGGCTCCAAGTTTAAATTATCTTTGAGCCGAAGCGGCGAATGTCGTCTAAAAATGCTTGAGCTCGGGATGCCCAGTCTGACTTACGAATGGCCTGTGAGTAAGCTAGGTTGAAACGCCATTGACGAACTTCTGTGTCCCACAGACCAATGGGGGGAGATTTTACAAAAGTGGGAATAACTTTTAGGTCGTAGGCGTGGCCTGACTCATGACCTAAGTCGCGAAGTGCAGTGTGGTAAGCAGTAACCGGATCGAGTCCAAACATTTGGGTGTACTGCTTCGGAGTAGCAACTTTTAAAATAAATTCGCCTGTTTTTTTCATTGATCTTAGGGGTCGGCAAAAAGCTTCGGCGCCCAGATTAGCTAATTCATCGGGGGTGGCGTTTTGAGTATAAATTCCTTCTTCTTTAAACTTTGAAAGAAGTGCCGGAAGTGAATAAGTAAAGTCTTGGCTGCCTCTGGCGATTTCTATAATATCTTGTTGAGGCCCCCATAATTTCCCCAATCCGGGAAAGGTGTGGATTTCGGGGGGAGGATCTCCATACCACTTACGATAGGCTAAAAAATCCGGACTGTATGGTCTACTTGTGAGCTCAGGAGGAACCGGGTTGGTAAACATGCTATCGGGCTTTCGATTCGGTGGTGTGGAGTTTGACTTCTATGGGGCGGAGGAGCTGGATGCCGAGAGAAGAAACTTTGAAGCCGACACTGACGAGAAAACTCATTAATAAGTAATGAGCGGTAATGTTGGATATATCATTCAGATAGCTGGCGGAGATGACTTCGGTTTTGGCGGATTTGGGTTGAACGGGAAGGTCGGTGGGTATGAGGCTGCCTAAGTCCAGGCTGACCCCCTGACCGGTAAACAATTGAATAGGCTTGGCGGCATTGGTAAAGACTTGATAGATACTGAAAACGGAGTATGCAATAAGGAGAAGACCGCAGACAAGGAGAAGATATCCAGTAAGTTTCTCGGGCACAACATTAAATTTACTCTGCTTTTGGCTTGGATTCAACTGGGGATTTTTCAGTCGGAATTGTTTCCTCAACAATGCCTGGGGCGACACCTTCAACTGGCGCAGCTTCGGCGGGCGCTACCTCCTTGACCTCCTCCTTGGCTAGAGGTTCGATTTTGGCAATGATGGACTCAAGCTCGGATTTGATTTCTAACTTGGAACTCAATTTGAGATCTTTGGCATAAACAGCCTGGTTCACAGCGGCAAGGCTGGAAATATCCACGTCGATATGATCCGGCATGTCTGCAGGCAGGGCCTCGACTTCCAGTTCATTAAGCTGTTGGACCAAGATGCCAAGTTTGTCTTTTTCGGCTGGAGCCTCTCCAGTAAGGATAATTTTGACTGAGGCAACTACTTTTTCCTTTAGGTCAACCTGGTGGAAGGTAATATGGAGCAGCTGGCTGCTTACAGGGTGAAAAACAACTTCTGAGACCATAACCGGGCGCTTGTCTTTTTCGCCGGATATGTCGAGGTAGAAAAGCGTTGAGTCCCCTACTTTTTTGTAAAGAGAAAAGAAATCTTTGGATTTGACCTGGAGATTAACGCTGGGTATGTGCCTGCCAAAAACCGAGGCGGGAATAATCCCTTGACGGCGAAGGGATTTTACTTTTCGTCCGGTTACTGTCCGAGTGGTGACAGATAGTGTTTGGCTCTTCATAATCGGGTATCTGATTGGCTTATATCCAGGTCTATTTTTGTAGTACCTGAGGTGAAAGCATTATACTTGAGCTCTCCCGGCTGAGCAAGAAGCGGAAGCTGATAAGACGTTATGTACCAGATTGAGGGGTAGTTTATGAAAAACTCCCCAACTTGTGTTTGCAAGCCGGGCTGGCTTAAAAAATCCTGCTGGTAGTGGAAGACGGGCTGGGTCGGAAGCGGTTGGGAATATATTACTTCCAAATCGGAAGTGGAGCTGGGCGAAATTGATATTACGGTTGATAATTGACTAAAGGAGCCGAAATATTCCAAGGAGTATTCATTCTGAGGAAGAGTCTGGGAGTTGCGACTGATCGAGCTTATTTTGATTGAGGCGGGTAAAATTAGGCGAAAATAGTTCTTGTATGGCCCATATGGCCAGTTCTGATCAGCGAGTGGATATCGATACGTGATAGCTACTTTGGTTAACACTTCGTCTGAATTGAGCGATGATGAGACCGAGACCTGGCGTGAAACGCTTGATCCAGTTTTATTGAAAGATATATTTGTGTCCACTGGGTAGATGAAATTGACCAAGCATTCAACTTTTGCGCGACAGCCGGGAAAACTGAGTTGGCCGGTTAAAGACTGAGGTAGGGCACTTTCTAAGCCGGTATCCGAAAAATACAATCGGATGTCTCCACTGGATAAATAGGGACTGAGATCTTGCAAAACTTCGGATATTTGGGAAGGAGTGAATTGATATAACTGGGCGATAATTTCATCCATGAGAAGCCGAGTGAAATCTCCATTGTCTCCTTGTTTGGTCAGGATTTGTAGATATTGGTTCGTGACGTCTCTATTTAGAACCTGGCTAACTACCGATAAATTGACACTGATCAGGCCGCTTAAAGGTTTTGAGAAAACTTTCTCGGCTGTACCCAGAAATTTCTTGGCGGAAGTGGGATAGTCCAAATCCCAAAGTCCATCGCTGAGACGAAAATTCTTTTGATGGGTTATGCCGGCATATTGAGGAGGAGGAGAGGTGGAAACAGAAAATTGAGAAGTAGCGTAGGGGACGATTTGAGTGACTTGCCCGTTTTCGAAAGTAACTAGAAAGATCCCAAGGGGAAAACCTCCGTGGGGGCGTATTTCAAGATTATCCTGAAGGAGGACAATGTATGATCTTTCTTCTTTGTCTGAGAAAAAACGAAGCAGGAACGGGGTAATTTGGGTCACGTCCGAAGTTTGCCTTTGAATTAATTTGAGTTTTTGAAACGTACTGTCAATGTAGGAAACCTTCTTCAGAATTTCAGGAACGTGTGAGTAACTGGCAGAGGTTGTCGTAATATCGTCCATTAGACCTTCTGTTGTTTTTTTTAAATCGCTAATGGCCGAGGAGGAAACTCTACTGGTTCCTTGAAGGGATGTGTACGCCAGCTGTCCCAGATCACCTTCGAGTTTTTTTGATTTGGAGGTTATTTTTTTATACGAATTTAGATAGTTTTCAAGTCGAGATAAAGGCCTGGATGTTTGAAGTACCAAGAAACTCCCTAGCGAGAGAAATAATAAAACAACGGCCATTCGTTTTGGGCTCTGATTTTTTTTATTTGGTTCTTTATGAGGAGCATGAAAATTTTTCTCGGTGGGATTGGTTTTGTATTCGGGAACAAGTCGTGATAAAGACATACTATGTTAGTACGAAAATTTTGAGTCTATTCTTCATTAGTTTTTGAGGCTATTATGTTTTGTGTTTGGTAATAACTGGGTTAACGTGAAACAGAAAAAAATTATAATAGGGTTTTATCGAGTGTTTCATTGACCAATTTGTCGGCTAAAAAGTTGTTGTTTCGAGGAGTATAGGAAAACTTTAACTTTTTTCTACCGGCTTCGCCTTGGGCAAGTAATTTGTCTATTGAGTTTTTAGTTTTTAAGTGCTTAAGTTTCAGAGTTGGATCTTTAATTTTGTAAACGCCGTTGAGTTGATTGACGACCAGTAGTGAGTCTAAATAATAGTTGATCTGCTGTACCGTTGAACGATTATTTAGTATCCAGTTTAGGGATTCTATGACAGCTTGATATTCGGCCTGGTTGTTGGTAGCGGTTCCCAAAAATACCCCCTGTTGATGGACTATTCTCCCGGATTGGTCCTTAACGACAAATGCTGAAGCGGCTGGACCGGGATTGCCGCGAGCTCCGCCGTCACAATAGATGTTAATAGTATCTTGATTAATAAGTTGATGGCTCATTGGCTCTCTGTAATCTTATCCAAATAATTGATAGTAATACAATCATGAGAAGAGAGTTTTGGTGGAGGGTGAGCCAGTAGTGATCGACTATCCCTGTTAGCAAAATTGACAGGAAAGAAAACACTAACGACCAATCAGCAAGTCTTAATAAACGACTCATTAATTTAATAACCCAATATGCAACAAACAAGATAGCAGGAATGCCGAGTTCGGAGGCAAGAAGCAAGAAGATGTTGTGAACTGGCTGAAAGGTGAGAGAGTAGGGAGTAGGGAAGAGAGAGTAAGGAGAAGGAATGAAGTTGCCAAGCCCGACTCCGGTTAGGGGATGGTTTTTGATGAGGGTGAGCGATTTCTGCACAAGAAAGACGCGCTCTGAGAAGGAAGAAGGGTTGCCGGGAACTAGAGCAAAAGAAGAAAAGAGTAAAAGACATGCAGAGAGGGCAATGATAGTTTTTGCTGTTTTAATTTTGATTTTCGAAATCAGCCAAGTTATTAAGAGTAATACTTCCAATAAAGCGGCTGTTCGCGAGAAGGTAACCGGAATAGTAATTCCGGCAATTACAAGGCTCCATGTCCCAAATGTAATTCTTTTTTGTGAGTTAAAATAGTAAATTATTAACCCAGCCGCTAGCAGAAACCCAGCGAGGGCGTTGGGGTGGGGGAGAGTGGCGTAGGGGCGAAGAAGGAGATGCCCGGCCAGGGAAATTCGAGCAATGCCAGGGGTGGAAATATTGAAGGTTCTCTCACCGAGCCAGTAGAATAGACCGCCCAGTGATCCCTGTTTAAAGAATTGGAGCCAGGTGAGAGCGGATGCCCAGATGACTGCGAAAGATAGGGGATAGTGGATAGTGGACAGTGGATAATGAGTGCGAGATACTAAATATTTAAATAGCCAGTAATATTCCAGTACACGAAGCCAGGAGAAAATGGCGGCAAATGGAAATGAGGAGATGAGAATATTGAGGATGGCAAAGATGATCACGGGGAGAGGAACTCTGGGGCGAATTTGGGAAGAAAGCAAAATAATAAGAATTAAAACGTCTGTAAAAAAGAGGGTGGGGGAGAGATAGTCGACACGGATGCCGTGAACTAAGCTCCAGGAGGGCCAGAAGTGGCGGCCAAGCTGAGAAGGCAGGAGTAATAATAAAAGTGGAAGCACGAGGTTATTTTACGCTTTTGGACTGATGACCACGGAACGGGAGCGGCCGATACCTTGGGAGGAAGTAGTGACTTGAGGGTGGTCCGCTAAGTAGAGGTGGACGATCCGCCGCTCAGAAGCGGGGAGGGGAGGTAAGGCGTGAGGAATTCCCGTGGTAAGAGTCTGGTTGACCACAGAATCGGCTAAGGCTTTGAGACTTTGTTCGCGCCTTTCTTTGTAGTCGTTGATATTGACCGATAAATTTAGCCACTCTCCGGTTTTGGTATGGACATGCTGGCCAAGGATAAACTGGAGGGCAGATAATGTCTCCCCGTGATAGCCTATCAAAACGGCCGGAGACGGAGTTTGAAGAGAGACTTGGTAAATATTTTCGTTCGGATCGTAGCGGGCTTGAATTTCTACCTCGCTTCCGAAACCTGTATGGGTGAGTAAGTCCTGCGTGAGATCGGAGAGAGTTTGGGTGTGGTCCATAGCGGGTGAGAAATCAGGAGGATTTTAACAAATTGACCTTTTGGAGCCAAGGCTTTAAACCTCCCCAACCGGTGGCGTAGTATTGCTGAAACATGGAGACTAGGGAAAAGACTAGCCAATAAAGAACCAGGCCAGACGGAAATTGGTAACCAAAAATCACAGTCATAATGGGAAACATGTAGAGCATTTGCTGTTGAGCGGCAACCATGGCATCGTCTGACTCCCCAGGGGTCTTTTTGGCTAATTTTTCTTCAGCTGAAACTACAGGGGCCATCATCTTGGACTGAAGAAGCTGAACTAATCCGGTAATCAAGAGAAAGATCCCCGGAAGCGGGAAGGGGAATCCGGGAACGGCCTGGGTGTCGGGTTTGGACAAGTCGAGGTAAAAAAACTTGGTGGAGAGATTGAAATTTGACGGGAGAGTGTTGAAAGAATAGAGGAGGGGATTGAGGCGATTGACCAAGTCACCATTGCCACGCAGAACAGAATTGAAAGCGTTGAAAAGGGCTATTAAAACCAGCAGCTGGATTATCTGGGGAAGGCAGCCAGAGGCGGGGTTGGCACCGTGGCTCTTATAAAGCTCGGTTTGGGCTTTGAGCAGGGCCTGCTTGTCGTCTTTGTGAACCTCTTTGAGTTTGGCCAGTTCCGGGGCGAGATCGGCCATTTTTTTACTCAGGCGAAGACTAGGGAGGACTAATGGGGTCATCGCTAGGCGCAAAACGACGGTGAGAAGAATAATTGACCAGCCGAGATCGCCAGTGAAATGAGCCAGGCCGACCAGGGCATTTAATAAGGGATGATAGAGCAGCAGGTTCCAGAGTTGAGACATTTTCGTGTTTTAGATGACTGGATCAGGACCGCCGGGGGACCAGGGGTGGCAACGGATAACGCGCTTGAGGCCTAACCAGCTACCGCGTAGGATACCATACTTTTGAATCGCCTGATAGGTATATTCGGAGCAGGTGGGAGTGAAACGACAGGATTTATGAGATTCCAGGGGTAATTTTTGATAGAGCCTGATTAAGGAGAGGGCCAATTTCTGCACGGGGTAAGTTTAGCATCGAGTGGTGGGGAATGATAATGATGTCAGCTGATGGCTGATGGCTGATGGTTGATAGCTGGTCGTAAATTTGACGGCGCAAGCGGTTGCGAACGACGGCGGATTTGTGAAGTTTGGTGGAGGTAATGATGGAGAAGCGGGAAAAAGATAGGTTGTTGGAACAAGTTAGCAGTGAAAAATGGGGTGTTCGTGTGGATTTGCCGTGTGATTTGGCGGCTAGAAAATCTTTGCGGCTGAGGCGGCGGGGGCGAGGCAACATTAACCGATTTTACTCTTAAATGGTGAGTTTTTTGCGACCTACTGATCGGCGGCGTTTGAGAACGTTGCGGCCATGATGGGTTTTCATTTTGGCGCGAAAACCGTGCTTGCGAAGTCTTTTGAGTTTTTTGGGCTGCCAAGTTCTTTTAGGCACGATGGAAGTATAACATATATAATTGACTTGTGGGCGATTTGGAAGGACACGAAGTAGACATTCAGAGTCTGAGAAGAGGAGAGGATGTAGTGGCTGCCGTTTTGGGAATGAAACCGAGGGAAAAAGTCAGATCGGAAAATTCCTGGAAAAAGGCACTCGCAGCCAATATGATTGATCCAAATAAAAATTCCTCTATGTTCCGGTTGAAAGCTGCTGGGGTTGAGTGGATAGATGAGCACATTTCGGTAGAAAGGTTCCCGGGTATGACTGATGAAGAGTACCAAAGGGGGCAGGAGTTCAAGAGAATGGAGTACAAGAGAGGGTTTGCGGCAGTAGTCGAGGCGTCTTTGCACAATTGGGGGCAGAGTTTAATAGCTAAATTGTCACAGGAACATCTTGTGTTCACTGGCCAACCCATGCTACCAACAGAGCAGACTCCTACACTAAGGGTGAGAGAAATTGATTTAGGTGGGGACGTTTTACAGATAATTCACGAAAGTGCTACTCACTCGCAGAGCAGGGAACTGGCAATTCAAACTACTGTCGACGTGTGGAACATACTAAGAGATAGAAAAAACTATCCAAGGCCGCTGACGCCGCGTATGGTGATCAGGGAGGTTTATCCGACCGATGAGTACAGAAGTGCGATTTGGCCAACCTCTGAACCGTGGGAAGTGTTTAACTTAAACCAGCTCGATGTTAGAGGGGCTGCTCAGCATGAGGCTATTCACTTGGCTTTTATTGCCCAAGCGGGACTCCCTGTCTCGTGGGATTTCACTGAAGGAGTTGCCATGCGGATAGGTTTTGGGTTGAGTGGTAAAGATGTATCCGGGATAAATAGGCCCCTCGAGTATTTTCAGAAAATTATAGACGAGGCTAAATTGGAACCAGGAGATAGGGTCGGGTCTCATACTCAATTACTAGAGGTAGCCAGTGAAAGGAGCGGCGCAATATTAAAGGCGGGACTTCAGATCAAGGATGTTTCATACTTATACGGATTCGCTTTTGCCACTGCGATACTGGAATCCGAAAGATATAAAACCGTTGTGGAGCAAGCCAGAAAAGCAAACGAGCACCCGTATAGCTTTTTATTGAAAATAAACCATGACTTAACGGCTGATACCTTAGTAAAAGATGGCTTGCTTTCTAAAGAGGCCGATGGAGGGTATTCCTCTACTCAAAAACTATCCCAAAGAGATGTATTACAACATGTCTTAGAGAAAAATGGTTTTGACGCTAATAACATCTTTGAACAGGCAGCTTATGTGCTACAGGGGATGCGGAGTGGTAGTAGATAGAACAGAAAAGGCTATTGAAAAATTGTGGATAACTTGTATAAATGGCTGGCAACAGAAGTGATTATGGATGATCTTAATGCAGAAAAAATTTGGGAGAGCGTAATGGGGGTAATGCGGCTGGCGGTGTCGGGGGCGACATTTAACCTGTATTTAAAACAGACGGAGCTTTTGGAGATAAAAGAAGTGGAAGACAGGCTGGTATGCGAGGTGGGGGTGGGATCGGTGATGATCAGAGACACGGTGGATCAAAGGTTTAAGGGACAGTTGGCGATGGAAATGGAGAGATTGACCGGAAAGAGGTGCGAGATAGGATTTAGGATTGAGAGCAAATCCTCCTTTCCTAAAGCTGTGGAGGGACAAAATAAGTTTGGGCCATTATTTGAGGAAACGAAAAAAGATGAGAGCAGGTGGAGAATGGCGAACTTGCGACCGGATTATACATTTGAAAACTACGCGGTGGGAGGAAGTAATCAGATGGCGTACGCGGCGTCTCAAGCAGTATCCCAAAAACCCGGAGAGGCTTATAACCCTTTGTTTGTATATGGCGGGGTGGGGGTGGGGAAGACCCATTTGATGCAGGCAATCGGCCATGTGTGTGCCGAAAAGGGAGAAGGTAAAGTACTGTTTTGCACGAGTGAACAATTTACGAATGACTTGGTGGAGGGGATTAAGAATAAAACGACGGAAAAGATGAGATCTAAATACAGACAACTGAAACTGTTGATGATTGACGACGTCCAGTTTATGGCGGGACGAGTTGCGGTCCAGGAGGAGTTTTTCCATACCTACAATACTTTGGCGGCTTCCGGCGGGCAGATAGTAATGACCTCTGACCGACCGCCGACGGAAATTTCCAAATTGGAAGCGCGATTGAGAAGCCGGTTTGGAGCGGGATTGATTGTGGATATAGGGCAACCGGATTTTGAATTGAGAACGGCAATTCTTTTGATTAAAGCCAGACAAAAGCGAATAGATTTGCCTATGGAGGCGGCTCAGCTGATTGCTGAGAAGATTGAGGGAGTAAGAGAGCTGGAAGGGACGCTGGTGAGATTGAAGACGGAGGCAGAGACCAAAAGCAGGCCACTAGACAAAGATTTGGTGATTGGTTTGTTGAAAACAAACAACGGAAGGCCGGGTATGAGAAAGATTTTGACACCAAATGAAGTCATGAATGCGGTGGGGGATTATTTTGGAGTGGGGGTGCAGCTTTTGAAGGGGGAAAGGAGAACTAGATCTATTGTCTGGCCAAGACAGATATTGATGTTTTTATTGCGAAAAGATTTGGAGTTGCCGCAGGAAGAAGTGGGAAGGCTGGTAGGGGGACGAGACCACAGCACGGTAATACATGCGACGGAGAAAGTGGAGGCGGCTATGAAACTGGACAGCAAAACCGATTTAGTTATTAACGATTTGAGAAAAAGATTGTTGATGAACGGTTGATGTCTTGTAAATATCTTTGGGGAGATGTATATAAGATTTAGCTAAAAGTGAATAATCCTGTGGTTATCCACAAAATGTTCACAAATTTGTTAGGATGGTTGTAAACTAAAATTAAACCCGAAAAGTGAATATAAAAATTCAAAATTGTAAACATATCCACAGTTTCTAATACTAGTACGACTAATTTATGAAGATATCTGTACTACAAAAGGATTTAAACAGGGGTTTAGCTAATGTGAGCCGGGTGGTGGCAACTCGGGGGCAGTTGCCAGTACTGGCAAACGTGTTGCTGGAAGCTGAGAAAGACGGGTTAAAACTGGCGGCGACGAATTTGGAAATGGGGATCAGGGAATGGGTGGGGGGGAAAATCGAAGTTGAGGGGAGATTGACGGTACCGGCTAAAAGTTTGAGTGAATTTGTTGGTTCACTGGGAGGGGAAGTGGTGGGACTGGAAGCGGAGGGAGACAAGTTGAAAGTAAGATGTGGGAAATATACGGCGACTTTTGCGGGAATTGATGCGAGTGAGTTTCCGGTGATGCCAAAAAGCGGACTTACACCTGCTAAAGCCAAGGAGGGGCATGGGATTATTGAAATAGGCAGTAAACTTGTTTTGGATATCGCAATGCAGGTGGCGTATGCGGCCGCAAGTGATGAGAGCAGGCCGGTTTTGACCGGGGTGAGGTTTGCGGTGGCCGGTGATCAATTGGCAGTGACGGCGACGGATGGATTTAGACTAGCCAGAAAGAAAATACAAGACAAGGGATTTAAGGATATGGGAAGTTTGGACGGGCTGGTATTGCCGGCGCGGACCATTCTGGAGCTGGCGAGAATGGCGGATGGGTCGGCTGAGAAAAATATGAGAATCGAGGTATTTTCGGATAATAACCAGGTGATTTTTGGAGTGGGCAGGTCGGATTTGATTTCAAGAGTATTGGGCGGCAATTATCCGGAAGTGGATAAGATAATTCCCAGTGAGCATAAAACGCGGGTGATTGTAGAGAGGGGAGATTTAATTAACGCGGTGAGGGCGGTGGGGATATTTGCGAGGGAAAATAACAATATCATTAAGTTCACAATCATAAATTCCCAATTCTTAATTTCGGCGAGGGCGAGCCAAGCCGGTGAGAGCAATGTGGAAATTGAGGCGGAAATGGAAGGGGAAGACGGAGAGATAGCTTTTAATTACAAGTATGTAATGGACTATTTGAATAGCACAGCGAGCGAGAGAGTAGTTTTGGAGATGAATGGCAATTTGGCTCCGGGCGTATGGAGGGGAGAAAAGGATGAAAGTTTGCTGGCACTGGTGATGCCGGTTAGGGTGTAGGGAGACAAAAGCTTAGGCGATAATTCTGTTTTGACTCTTCGGGGTTGGTGACGTAAAAGGCGGCCATGGTAACGTCCAGCTGGCAGGCTTGGGCAGGAGAGAGGCGCGTCTGGAAAAGAAACATTTTTTCGGCCTCCATTCTATATTGGGCAAAAGGCGAGCCAATGATGGAGATGACGTAATTTTGGGTCTGAGGATGGAAGACAATGCTGTAATTTTTATCTGGATCTTCGTAGATTATCTGCTCGTAGGGATTTGGGGTATAGGGGGTGAATGTGGGAAGAGGGGTGGGGGTGGAGGTTGTGATTGGTGGTTGGCCGGAGGGAGGAGTGGCCCGGGAAAAAATATAGAAAAGGGAAAGGGCCGAGAGGAAGGCAAGCGGAATGAGCCAGGGAAAGCGGCGAAGGGGAGAACTTTTGGGATGATGGTTCTTTTTTTGTTTCATGGGCAGTTGGAAGTAATGCCGCAGGTGGCGGCGGTAGTCCAGGGTTGCCAGTTTCTGTAAATTTTGTCGGAATTGCTACTACATGTGGACTGGTTAAAAGTATAGGAGACGCTGTTGACGGGGTTCCAGAACCAGGCGACGCAGTTGGCCAAAAGGGTCCAGTCGGAGACGACGGGGCAGTCGAGAGAACCGCAGTAATTGGTACCGAAGGCTTCGAAGCAGCGCTGGAATGAGCCAAACTTATTTCTTTCCTGATGCGAGGAACAGAGTAAATTGGTCTGGAAGAGACCGGCGCTGTAATCGCCGGTGTGGCGGTTGATGCTGGTGCAGTGGCTGATGGTAACGCCATTTGAGGTGGTGGTGCTGTGGTCTGCGCCGGGAGAAGAGCAAAAATCGAGACAGCTGTCGTTGAGGGCAGTGGCTTTGCCGCCGATGCTCTCTTTGTTGCAGATTTGGGCGGCGTTGGGGGCTTGGGCGGGGCCAAAAACGGTGGTGAGCTGGGTAATGGGGTTGTTGAGGCCGCAGAGGTTGGAATCGGGGAGGACGAGGCATTGGCCGCCACCGACACCGCCGCCGCCACCGACACCGCCGCCGGCGCCGATGAGGGAGGAGCCGGGCGGAATGACGAAAGCGCCAGCGTTGATGATAAAAATTATTAAGGCGACGATAATGGGGATGGTAAGGAGAACTCCAAAGAAAATGACAATAACAGAATATATGGTAGAGGTGATGGCGACAATAAAGGCACCGATGGCGGCGGGAATTCCGATAACTGCTTGGGCGCCGAAATAAGCGGCTCCGACCAGACCCATGACTCCATATTTAATTAATTTCTTAGCCTTGTCTGCAATCTTGAAAACGACTTCTGTTCCTACCCAGGCGACGATATTGCCGACTATGGGAGCGATGCCGGTGGCGGCGGTTTGAACTGCGGCTTGAACTCCAGCCTTGGCGGCGGTTTTGACTCCCCCTTTGACGATTGTTTTGGTTGCGGCAACCCCCAATTTTTTGAAGACCTGGCCCGCGATTTCTTTACCCAGGAATTGCGAGGCTTGGGATTGAATTTGAACGCCAATTGGACTAGCAAAGAAACGGTTGACGGCGGTTCTAGTAAGCTCGGTTTTTAGAGAGGAAATGGGGTTTTGGGTGATATATTGGACGAAGGGATGGAATTGTTTGAGCTCTTCGTTGAAGAGATTGGGGAGTTTGGCTTTGGAGAAGACATTGTTTAATAAACCAAAGTCGAATTTGGAGGAAGATTGGACGATATTGTTTTGAGCTTGGGGGGGAAGTTTGGTTTGGGAGAGAGCTTGAGGAAGGGCGGCAGTCTGGACAAGCTGGGAAAAAGCGGCAGTTTGGTAATTTTGGCGCTCATCCGGGGGGAGATCGGGAGTAGGGACAGCGTAGTGGCTCATTTCTTGTGCAGTTTTGACGTTGTCGAATGCTTTGGCGGCGATGTCTTTGGCTTCGGCTGGTGAAGATATGCGGGATAGTTCGGCGGTGAGGGTTTGGAGGGCAAGATCGGAATCTTTGGCATTGAGGTCAAAGTCTTTCAGAGTGGCGGCGATTTGAGAGAGGATGTCTTGGACGTCAGATTTTGCTTGGATGGACTCAAGCTGGGGGAGAATGTCTTTTTGCAGGAGCTGGGTGAAGTCGTCATCGGGATGCTCAATTTTGAGCGAGGCGATCTGGCTGATTAAAGCTTGGTAAGCCTTGGGGTTTCGGGAAAAGTCGTACTTGGCGGAGTTGATGTGCGAGGCAATTAATAGTTCAAGATTTTCGAGACGCGGGTCTTCAAGCGGGGAGGACGATTTCGATGTAAGTTTGGGCAGACCTTTAACTCGGGTGTGACCAAGGTCGTAGGACTGGGATTCATAGTTGTATTGGGCGGCTTGGTTCTGGCGTTTATAAAGCTCTTCGGCGGCTTTTTGTTTTTCGTTCTCGTGGTGGACTATCTCGGATATTTCGGCGGCTAAGCCGTCTGGCAGTTGGGGGCCGAAAATTTCCTTGAGGGCGGCATCGACGGTGGGGTAAGTTTTGAGGACGTCGGGATTGAAAATGTAATAAGAAAGGGCGTTGATAAGTCCTTTACTAGGTTTAAAACCGTATTTGGGAAGGATGAGTTCGAGAACCTTGGCGAGGGGAATGTCAGGCATGGCGGTTAACGTGCTCAAGTAAAACGATAGGGAGTTTTAGGAGATGGTCTTTTTCTTCGGAATAGAGATCCGGGAATTTTTCGTCGGTTTCGTGAGACTCGATCTCGCGGCGCAGGTCGTCGAAGGGTTTTTTTAAGACCTGGCAGGCCCAGGTCCAAACGGGCAAGTCGGCGGAATGAAGCTGTTCCACGGTTTTGCAGGAGTTACAAATGGTCATAATTTCTTCTTCGACCTGGCGGATGGCGGCGAGAGTCAAATCGGCGGGGGCGTGGAACATGGTTTAATATTAACTCAAAACTTAATAGTCAAAAGTTAAAATTTATCATTTAGGTTGATTGGAACCTTGGTTGGCGGCGGTGATGGCGGCCTGGCGGGCTTTGAGAACGTCTTGGGGACGAGTGGAGATGAGCTTGTGTTCGTCTGGGGAAGCCACTACCCTAATGGCGACGTGATTGTTGCCGGCGAAAAACAGGCCTTCACCAATATCGGCAGAGAGGAGGAGATGTTTTTCTCCTTCGGAAAGATAAAAAACCTGGGAGACGTGATCAATGGAGGCGGGAGACTGCTTCATGAGGACTTGGATTGAGGAGTTGGTGACGATGGCCTTGCCGTAATCGGTGCCTAAGAAATCTTCGACATCCTGGGTGACGGTGGTAAGACCAAGGAAGTATTTGCGGCAGCGCTTGGCGATGCCGTGCAAAAAGCTGGCGGAGTCGGGATACTGCATGAGATACCAGGCTTCGTCGACGATTAAAAGGCGCTTTTTGAGATCACGGCGGAGTTTGACCCAGATGTAGTCGAGAATGATGAAAATGGCAATAGGCTTGACCGAATCTTCGAGGTCGCGGACGGAGAAAACGGTGAAGGGGTTGTCGAGAATTACGTTTGACGGCTGGTCGATAATGCCGCGAAACGAGCCTTTGACAAACTTCTCAATCCGGTCGGCCAGAGACCGGGATTTGGATTCTTCCATGCCGATGAGGGCCTTGTAGAGATCTTCCATTAAGGGGGGAGATTTTTTTTGAGTTTCCGGGTCGGGGGTGATGCCTTTCATGCGGTAGGTCATGACCAGAGCTCGGTCTAAAATGGCTTCTTCTTCGGGATCCAGGGCGCCCATGATGACTTTGAAAAGCGAGTGCAGGGAAAGGATTTTTTGATTGAGCTCGTTTTCCTCGGATGTTTGAGTGAGAGAGGAGAGATCGAAGGGGTTGATGCGGTTGGTGGAAGCGAAGGAAAAGTTGACATATGAGCCGCCGACGGCGTCACAGAGATTTTTGTATTCGTTTTCCGGGTCGATAATAATGATTTCGGTGCCAAACATGAGGGAACGGAGGGCTTCGAGCTTGACCATATAGCTTTTTCCAGAACCGGCTTTGGCGAAGACCACACTGTTGGCATTTTCTAAACTAAACCGGTCGAAGATGACTAAACTGCCATTGTGCTCATTGAGGCCGTACATAATGCCTTCGTTGGAGGTCAGTTCGGATGAGGTGAAGGGAAAGGTGGAAGCCAGAGAGGTGGTGTCCATGTTCCTGGTTACCATGAGATGGTCGATGGAAGTGGGGAGGGTAGTTTTGAAGCCGACGGCGTGTTCGAGAATAGCGGGGGTGGCGGAGATGAGGAGAGAGGCGAGAGTAGAGGTGACTTGTTTGGAAACCTGGTCCAGCTCGGTGGGGGCGGAGGCGGGGATGGTGACATAGAGGGCAAACTGGAAAAAGCGCTCGATACCTTTGACGAGCTGATCCTGGAGGGAGAGGGCGTCTTCAAGTTTGGCTTGGGTGGTGGGATTGACGATGCGGCCGCGTTGAAGATCGGTGGCGAGTTCGGCTTCCATCTCGGCAATTTTTCGGCGAAGGTCGTCTAAGGTGGATTTGCTTTCTACGGGATAAATAAACATCGAGACGAAGAGGGAATGGTCGAAGTTGATGAGGGGGGAGAGCCAGTTGGCGGTGACGAATCTGGGATAGCTCCCAACGAAGTAAGTGCGGTAGTAACTATTGCCGATTTTGATGTAATTGAACTCTACGGAAACACTCTCCGGGGCGATGATGTCCATCGGGGAGAGATCGGGCGATAGGACCTTGGGGGGGAGGGCGCGGGGGTCGAAAATTGATTTTTTGGATTTTTTGATCATTGGGGCATTTTAACTTTAACTCCAACGTAATCCCGGTTGTAAGTCTCGAAGAAGAGCTGGAGAAGTTCGTTTGAATCTAACTGGCGGGCCTTGAGGCCGATTCTGGCCAGGAGGCGGATGAGGTGGTCGCGTTTGGGAGTAAGGTTGACGGCAGCCCGCTCCACAAGAGAACTTTGAGTGACGGCGGAAGAGGAAGGTTTGGCGGAAAACATTTTGAGAGCGTTGCCTGCTCCCAGCTCGAGAGTACTGAAAGGAATGACTACGTAAAACTTTTTGTCCAGAACGTTGCCTTGACGGACGACGGAACGGACGAAATCGCGATACTTGATCAATTGGTCTTTGAGAAGGGGGGCGGTGGCTTTGTCTATGCGATTGTCCAGGAGGCGGATGTAATCGGTAATGTCTTTTTGTTTGGAAATGATGACAATTTGGATGGGGAAAGTAAGAGAGTTTAAGAGTTGGGCGTAGGCATAGATGGTGGCGTCCTGCTCTTTTTCTGACAAAAGGCCGAAATTGATGGCGGAGACTTCGAGGACAAGGCAGGCAGAGTTGCCCTTGAGGACAAGCAGATCGGCGACGATATCCTGGATATCAAGATGGTTTTGGGAGGTGTCGTAGGTGGGTGTGGGGGCGGGCATGAGTTAAGAGTATAAGAGATTAAGAGTATAAGAGTGTAAGTACATGAAGTTCATTAGGCTTTGGCTTTGATAATGATGGGCTGGATAATCGATCCGGCGGCTTCAATAGAAATGGGGTCGAAGGCGAGAGGATCCTTTTCGGCTCGGATGACGTAGTTTCCCGAGGAGAGCGGCGTGGCGATTTGGAAGAGGCCGGCGCGGTTGGTGCGCAAGGCTCGGACGGGAATACCGGAGGAGCTGTCGATTATCTCGACGATGGTGCCTTCTTGGGGGTCATTGGTCGAGGAGACGACTTGACCGATGAGGATATTGGGGGCGGGGGGTGAGGGAAGAGTGGAGGACATTTGGGCGGAAGGGGGCAGATTGGTGATGGGAGAATGGGAGGCCAAGGGAGTGATGGAGGGGGGAGGGGTAAAGGGAGTGGTAGGTGGTATGGTGTAGGAGGCGGGGGGAGCTTTGTAGTTGTTGGCTATGGGCAGGCGGGT
>MEXP01000019.1 GCA_001773725.1 Candidatus Amesbacteria bacterium RIFCSPLOWO2_01_FULL_49_25 | reverse complement strand
TGACTCTAGGCCCGCCCTTCCAGGTGGGGCGGTGTTTGTTCTCTGCCTCAGGCATGGAGTGATTATACAGTTAGCGCTTGACTCCGGCTATGTAGACGCCGACGGCAATGACGGCGGAGCCGGCGAGCATATAGATCGTTAAAGACTCACGGAGCCAAAAGTAGGCCAGAGGGAAGGCGAAGAGGGGGGAGAGATAAGAAAACATGTTGGCTTCGGATGCCTCGATGGACTTTTGGCCTTTTTGGTATAGGAAATAAGCTAGAGCTCCGGAAATCAGGGCCATATAAATTACGCCCAAGTGAGCTGAATAGCTGATAGCTGACAGCTGGTAGCCGATCGTGGGTAGCCGGAGCAGGAAAATGGGGAGGAGGGAGAGGAAGCCCAGAAAAAACATGGAGGTAGTCAAGAAAAGGGGAGAAAGGTTGTCTCTGAGACCTTTTTTGGTCAGTATCACGTAGCCTGTCCAGGTGAAGTTTCCCAGAAGGACAAGTAAATTTCCGGCCATACTTCCAGTAAATATTTGACCGGTTTCGAAGAGGGGTTGAACGACGACTATGGCTGAGCCGATGAAAGCTATTATGAGTCCAAGCTGTTCGCGGCGGGTAACCCGCTCGCGTAAGAAGTAATGGCAGGCTAGAGCGGTTATTATGGGAGAGGTGGAGGAGATGATGGTGCCGTCGAGGGAAGTGGTGAGGGAAAAGCCGTAAAACAGGGGCAGAAGGTTGCCGGAGGAGCCCAGGAGGCCAGAGAAGATGATGATAGCCCAATCGCGAGCTGAGAGTGAGGCGAGATGACGGTGGGGTTCGGTGAATAGCCAAATCGGGATGAGAACGAGGCTGGTTATGAAGAAACGGTAAGTGAGGAAAGTGATGGGGTCGAGGTAACCCAGCGTGTGCTTGATGATGGGACCAGCGAAGCCCCAAATGGCAGAAACGGCGAGAAGGATAAGGTAAGCGCGAGTACGGGCAGAGGACATTGAATAAATTTCTAATTTCTAATTTCTAATTTCTAAATAATTTTTTAAATTTTCAAGACTTAAATTTTGCTGTTCGCTGGTTTGCATGTTTTTAATTTTGATGGAGTTTTGAGATATTTCTTCCGGGCCGAGGATAGCGATGAAGGGGATATTTTTGGCCGAGGCGTATTTTAACTGTTTGTCGAGTTTAATATTGGGGTTGGGGTAAAGCTCGGTATTAACTCCGCTTTCGCGCAATGAGCGGGAGAGTTTAAGAGCAGGAGAGTATAAGTCCGGAGAAAAAATTGCCACCAGGACTTGGGCGGGGGATTTGGGGAGGTTCGGCCAGAGGTTGAGATCTGCTATTACGTCGCAAATTCGATCGAGTCCAATGGTGGTTCCTACAGCCGGCAAGTCCGGGCCGCCCAAGGTTTTTATGAGTTGGTCGTAGCGGCCGCCGCCAGTTATGGATCCTATTTTGGGCTTTTCGACTATGGTTTCGAAGATAGCCCCAGTGTAATAGTCCAGGCCGCGGACGAGGAAGGGTGAGAATTGAACGTTTCTGGCACCGAGTTTGATACCCAGGTCGATGATTTCCTGGAGTTTGGGGTCGGGTTGGGCTGTATCTAATAAACTAAATAGGTTGTTAATTTGGAGTTGGTCGACTTGTTTGGAGGCGAGTTCAACTTCGATTTCGGTGCGGGGTTTTTTATCGAGTTTGTCGATGATTTGGAGGACGGTAAAAGTTTTGTCGGAGGAGATTCCTGATTTAATTATTAAATCGAAGAGAATTTGACGGGAATTGACTCGGATGGTGAAGTCGGAAAATTTGAGTGCGGAAAGAGAGTCGGAGATCACGGCCAAAATTTCGGCGTCGGCGAGGGGAGAGGTAGTCCCGATAGTGTCGATGTCGCATTGATAGAATTCGCGGTAGCGGCTTTTTTGAGTGTTTTCAGCCCTGAAGGCGGGCTGGATTTGATAGCGCTTGAAGGGTTTGGGCAGGTCGGGGTATTGGGTCATAAGGCGGGCTAAGGGAACAGTTAGATCGTACTTGAGGCCCACGGCACGATTGCCCGGGTCTTTGAAGAGATACATAAGTTTTTCGGCTTCCTCGCCGTATTTTCCAGTTAATACTTCGGCATATTCTAAAGTTGGAGTTTGGAGTTCGGCGAAACCATACGATTCAAACACCGCTTTTAAGGTGGAAATGACTTTATTTCTGATGGTCATGGTCTCGGGTAAAAAATCCCGGAAGCCCTTGAGGGTCTGTGGAGTGGTCATAGGAGAATTATATGACAAATAACTTGGGTAATACCGGGCGGTTTTTGGGATATTTGAAAAATTCGTATTTGTAGGTGTCGATTGAGCGCTGTCCAGCTAATAAGACTGGATTTTTGAAGTATTTGTATATTACTGCGGACTCGGCTGCAAAAAGGCCGAATGCTTTTTTTGCAACGCTTTTGCTGTTTCTATACTTTATCTCTTTATTATATTTTTCTTTATCTATTAGTTTTGTAAAGTTCATGCAAACTTCACTGAAAACAAAGTCATACATTTTTCGCATGCCCGGTTTCTTAAGCAGGTTGGACATTAGCACACATTTGGCGGGAATGAGAGTAGTGGAGAAGAAATATCTAACTTGGCGGGCAAACTCGACCGAATCAGGGAACTTTTTGGCGTAGAGATATTCTGGCAGCTCGTCAGGGATTAGTTTGATATAGCTAAATTTGATGTCAAGCCTTTTGAGTAAATCAACGAATTTTTTTTCTGGTCCGATGAATTTGGCTGCCTCTTGGGTGTCAAAGTCTGGTTTGCCCAACTTGAACATTTTCCAGCTAAAAAATGATATCGACTTATTTTCATCGATCCAATTTAGAATTGACTCGAGGTTTTCGGGAGGAGCAATCTGATTTTGAGATAAATATAGTTGAAAAATTTGTGACTTGGTCATATTAGCCGGAATATGGATACCAGATGGGGAGATCTGGGCAAAGTAAACTTTGGATTTTTCCTAAGCGGGTGGGATCAGGATCGGAGATGATGAGGGCATCGTATTCTTTGTTTAAGATTGGGCCCTGGGCGGCATAGAGGGATACGTTCCGTTTTGCAGTAAGGTCGCAGATACGGATAATTTCCGCGTCTGTTTTAATACCGAGCTTGTCGAAGTAGGCCAGGCGGCGGCGAATGCTGGATTGGATATAATCTTCTCCGACTAGAAGGTCTAGGCTTGTATAGGCGGCGTTGAAATCTTGGTAATATTGGGCCTGATAGGGGCTTTGGACTTCGCTCCAAAGCTTTAATCCTACTGAGGGAGAGATATTTCCGAGTTTTTGGCGGAGTCTGGCGGCATAGTGGGATATGGCGGATTTCTGATCGGAATTTGTTAGCCATTCAGAATAAATATCAAAAGGGTCGTTATCAGCGAGGAGGATATCAAGATTGTAAGCGATGCCGGTTTGGGAGAGAGCGGAGGTAAGGGTTTGGGTTTTTCGGTATAGACGAGGAGTTTCAAGCCGATTTTCTTCCTGCCCAAGATAGTAAAAAGGCCGATTGTTTTGGACAACGCATTTAAAGTCCAAGCAAGCGAAACAGGCGAATTTGAATTGCTGGTTTTGTTGTTGGCGCATTTGGGCACGGCGGATTATCTCAGGAAGATTTTGAGTGGGAAAGACTGACTCGCGTTCGATGACTTTTGAGAACAAGGCTAACGGCGTCTCTGTTTCTTGTTCCGCGATTATCCTAGCTAATATACTGAGAGTGAACTCCACTGGATCAGAAGCTGTAATTGGGATTTCAGCTGGGTTTATTTTTCCATTTTGGGGCGTTCGGGATTCAGCAAAATTAACGAAATCTGCATCGTCGGATGGCTGGAGCAATGCGACGTTGACTCTTTTGGAAGATCTGGCTGAAACGGTATAAAGCTTTCCGGATGGACTTTCTCTGGTGGTAAGTGAAAGATAAGCGTTGTCTGCTGATCGGGAATTGGACGCAGTCTTTTTTACTTCTCCACCCTTTTCGATGTACCTTTCTGCCATACGAAATAGTCGCCCGCCGAAGCCGGTTTCTGAAATTACATAATATTTTTCTTCTTCGCTTGACATAAACAAAAAACCTCCCGTTCATTAATCACGAAAAATCGTGAGTAAGGAACGAGAGGCGTCTTTTTTAACTAAAAAGACCGCTTCTCGCGGTCCCATCCTTATTTCCCGATAAACTACTTATCGGGACTCTTAGTCTGGCTCAACCCGCTAGGGCGATTTCAGATGGCTGATTTTTACAGTTTGCCTTCTGTACAGTATTTGGCTGTCTCCCTGCCCGAATTGCTACGCAAATGCGTTGCAGGCGGGCTCCCCAGGCGTGACTTGGGTATAAGCGGATTTACAAATTGTAAACTTATTTTATGCCCTGTAGTCTGATTTGTCAAATTTATGAGGGTGATGTATTATTTGCTCGTGGGGAGAAATAATAGCCCGGATTTTGAATTGAGACTGAGATATGATTTGGCTTGCGCCGGTTTGTTTGCGGTTTCGATTGTGTCTGCGGCGTTGACAAACTTTATTGATTCGACGACGAACCCGGAGCTGTTCTGGACTGGGTTGACAGTCGCTGGGGGAGCGTTCTTACTTGGATTGGCGGCGGCATCAAGAGGCAATATAAATGGACCTGCCGTTTAGCGGTTTTTTTCGCGAGAGACGAGGAGATAGGTACCCAGGACTAAGTAGAGGACGAAAAGGATAGAAATAATAAATAAATTAAATAAGGGGCTATGAAGGACTATTTTGGAGTACTCAGGCTTGCCGAGGTAGTATAACCCGCGTAAGAAATCTACGGCGTAGGTCATGGGAGCGATGCGGGAAAGGATGTACAAGACAGGCGGGAGTTTGGTGATGGGGTTGAAAACGCCGGCTAGAAAGAATTGAGGAAAGATGACGAAGGGAAAGACTTGCTGGGCGGACTGTGTGCCTGAGAGATTGGACATGATTAGGACTCCGAAAGCACCCCCCAGGAGACAGGCAATAAAGCCGGCCGGCAGGATTAAAAATAATCGGAACCAGTCGATGGGAATACGCATAATTACGCCTAAAAATAGAATGCTAATGATGAGAAGCGAGGAGACGAGAGATTCACCCAGGATTTTACCGGTGAGAATTGTGTAGCGGGAGATGGGGGCGACGAAGAGCTCTTGGGCAAAGTCGGAGTCCCGGTCGGTGACCAGAGAGATGAGACCGGAGGCAGTGGACTGGAATAGAGTTTGGGCCAAAACGCCTACAAAGGTGAATAAAAGGATGTTGAAGCCGAGCGACGAGGCGACGTTGGCTTGGAGGCTTTGGCCGAGAATGCCGATAAAAATGAAGGGGAACATGAAACTAAAGACGATGCGCATGCGGTCACGCAAAAGTTTAGTGACGTCACGAGCAGCAATTGCTATGATGGCATTTAGTTCATGGTTCATGGTTAGTTGGTATCCTGAATAATTTTTAGGTAGGCGGATTCGAGAGTGGTGTGGCGGCCGGCAAAGTTTTTTTTATTTTGGCCGGACTGCCGAGGGCGACTATTTTGCCGCTTTTGATGATACAAACGGTATCGCTGTTTTCGGCTTCTTCCAGGTAATGGGTGGTGAGAAAAATTGTCGTGCCGTTTGATTTTCTGATTTGGGTTAAATAATCCCAGAGATTTTTGCGCGACAGGGGGTCGAGTCCCGATGTAGGTTCGTCAAGAAATAATATTTGAGGCTGGTGCATGAGACTTCTGACTATTTCAAGTTTGCGCTTCATGCCGCCGGAGAGGGCTTTGACCGGCTTGGATAAATCGGAGGCGGTCAGGCCAATTATGGACGTTAGGTGGGTCACCTGATTTTTGTAGTCGGTGGGCATGAGGGAGTAGAAAGGACGGTAAGGATATAGATCATAGAGAGCCGCGTGGAAGCGGACGTTTTCCTCGGCGGTAAGATTGGGGTCGAGACTGGGGTTTTGGAAGATAATGCCGATTTTTTGTCTAACAGCAGAGCTTTGTCGGTCTATGTCCAGCCCGGCTATTTTGACAAGGCCAGAGGTTTTGGACAGGGTGGTGGTGAGAATGGAAATAGTAGTGGTTTTCCCGGCTCCGTTGGGGCCGAGAAGAGAAAAGAATTCACCACTGCCGACGGCAAAGCTGACATTGTTTACTGAAGGGTCTGGCGAGTTCTTGTAGCGTTTGATGAGGCGGCTTACTTCGATGACGTTTGCCATGGGAAGATGCGTTTTTCTAGGCGGTTAAAAAGGTCGGAAATGACCAAAGGCGAAGGACCAAGTTCTTTTTCCAGCTGCTGCTCGATTTGGGTGGTGTCGAGAGTTTTGAGCATGTGCTCGAGCTGGGGATCTGAGGATTTGGGGGAGACTACTTTTTGATGAATTTCATGGATGAGACTTAAGGTCTTGGTAATTTCCCGTTCGGCGATTTGGTTGACTTGGAGATGAATTTCTTCACGCAGGGAGTCGATGGCGGCTTGACGATTTTGGCTCATGAGGACGAAGATAGCTAAGAAAATAGCTTCGAGGGAAACGAGCATGGTCAGAAAAGTGAAGGGATAGGGGTCTATGACCGGCAGTCCGGGGATCTGGCCGGTGTTCATAATGATCCAGAAAATGAAGGCGGCGGCGTTCAATAGGAAAAAACCAAAACTGCCGGCGGTGCGGTTGATGTCGTCCGCCAATCTCTCTGTAAACCGGCGGTTTTTTTGAAGCTTTGATTCGAACGAGTGAAAGGCAGGCACTATTTGGATTGTACCAGATGGATGAGGCGGGCAGTGAGGGTGTTTGGGGTGGTGGATGCCGCACCGATGACGATGATCTTGTCTTTAAGATCAATGTCCGCGAATTTGGTTTTGGGTGTGTACTTGGTGGTAGAGGAAAGCTTGACGGTCCAGCCTGTACTTTCCGTGGAGCCGGATTTGACGGGGGTGAGGGTGATGGCGGAGGAGGTAATTTTGGTGACGATGCCAAAAATTGCCTGGCGGTTGTCGGCTGATGGCTTGGAGATGATCAGAAGACGTTTGGCAGTGAGGGTGCCACTTCCATCCGAGTCACCCATGACCAGAATGTAAAGACCGGTTTTAAGGTCCGCACTGGTACCATCGGTTCCGGAAGAAAGTTTGATGGTGGCGTCCGGGGCGATGGTAACGTTTCTGGAGGCTTTTTGGAGGGTGATTAGTGTAAGTGTGCCGTCGGAGATGGTAGAGATGCTGCCGACGTAGGCTTTTTTCTTGACGTCTTTTTTGATTTGGGCGATTTCCTCGGCTACTTTTTGAGCGACGGCGTCGCGGATGGAGGAGGGGGTAGGGGACTGGGCGAAGGCAAGAGCGGGAGAGTGTAAGAGTATAAGAGTGTAAGTAGCTATAAGGATTTTTTTCATACTTTGGCGGTTGTGTAACTAAGAGTGATTGTTTGGGATGCGGAGTTGCCTGATGCGTCGAAGGCGGTTATCGAGATGATATTGTATCCACCCTCGAGGTCAATATCGGCGGTGAAGATTCCGGAGGCGTCGGCCGTAACAATTTGCTCTCGGCTTTCTGAGATAATGCTGATCATTGCAAGCGGCGCTGATTTGCCGGAGATGGTGACTGAGTCTTTATTTAAAAGAGATTCGTCTTCAGGTGAGGTAATGGTGAGAGAAATTGCAGACGAGGAAGGAGGAGTGGGAGAGAGAGTTTCTGCCGTAGTGGGTAAAGGTGAGCCGGTGGGGGCGGGAGTGGCTTGGGGAGCGGCCGCTTTTTTCAGACTTTTGTTGGCGGTCCAAATGCCAAAAGTAATGACTAAACCGAGGGTAAAGCCGATGGCAATCGCTAAGAGGACTTCCTTCTTCATGAGTTGGCCTTGAGATTAACAACAGAAACTGATATTGTCAAGCCAAATGGAAGTTACATATTTGGGTCATTCCAGCTTTAGAATAAAGGGAAAAACGGCCGTGATTGTGACCGATCCGTATGATGAGAATTGTGGAAAGTTTCCCAAAGATGTGTCTGCGGATATCGTGACGGTGTCGCATGACCATTCTGACCACAACAACATTAAGTCACTTAGTTCGTCGTTCGTCGTTCATGGTCCGGGAGAATATGAGGTGAAAGGAGTGTCTATCATTGGAGTGCACACCTGGCACGACGAAAAGCTTGGTGCGGAAAGGGGAGCGAACACGGTTTACGTGATCGAGATAGATGGGATGAGAGTGGCCCATTTGGGAGATTTGGGACACAAGCTGTCTCAAGAACAAATAGATGAGATGGGCCCGGTTGACGTGGTCATGGTGCCGGTGGGCGGGGTGTATACGATCGATGCGGCGACGGCCGGGAATGTAGTTAAGCAAGTGGATCCATGGATGGTTATTCCGATGCATTACCAGCAGGCGGGATTGGATAGTGCAGCTTTTGGCAAATTGACCGGGGTGGGGGAGTTTTTGAAGGAGATGGGCAAGACTGATGTACAGGCGATACCCAAATTGGTCATTTCGGTTGATAGATTACCGACTGAACAGCAAGTTGTGGTTTTGGAGAGGAGATAGTTATGGCAGTTACGGCGAGTATCAAAGTACCGCCCAATTCGATCGATGCGGAGAAAAGTGTGCTGGGGGCGTGTCTTTTGGATCGGGACGCGGTAGTGGAGGTAGTGGAATTTTTGCGACCGGAGCATTTTTATGAAGACAAACACGGCAAAATTTTTGGGGCGATTATGGACTTGTATCAAGAAAGAGAACCGGTGGATGTGGTGGCGGTGGGAGAAAGGCTTAAAAAGGCGAAGAGTCTGACCGAGGTTGGCGGGCAGGGATATTTGGCCGAGCTGGTAAATGGTGTGCCGACGGCGGCGCACGCCGCCCATTACGGGGGGCTGGTGAAGGATCATTATACTAAGAGGCAATTGATCTCGGCGGCCGGGCAAATTTCGGAAATGGCTTTTGATGCAGGGGCGGACGTACGCCAAATTTTGGATAACGCGGAACAGAAGGTATTTTCACTGGCTCAGCAGCATCTTAAGCAGGTGTTTGTACCGGTGAAGGATATTTTGTCAAAATCGTTTGATCGATTGGACGAACTGCACAAAGCGGCTGGGTCTTTGCGGGGAGTACCGACGGGATTTTCGGAATTGGATGACACGTTGGCCGGTATGCAAGAGAGCAACTTGCTGATATTGGCGGCCAGGCCGGGGGTGGGGAAAACAGCGCTGGCACTCAATATTGCCCAAAACACGGCATTAAAGTACAAGATGCCGGTGGGGTTTTTTAGTTTGGAGATGAGCCGGGAGGAATTGATGGACAGACTCCTTGTGTCCAAGGCGGAGATAGACGCCTGGAAGATGAAAACCGGGCAGCTGTCTGAAGATGAGTTTAGCCAGTTGTCTGAGGCTATGGGGGAGATGTACGAGGCGCCGCTGTTTATTGATGACACGCCGGGAGCGTCGATTTTGGAGATGCGGACAAAGGCGCGTAGACTCCAGGCCGAACATGGGTTGAAGATGGTAGTGGTTGACTACTTGCAGTTAGCCCGGCCGGGCCGGAATTTGGATAACCGGGTGCAGGAAGTGTCGGAGATATCCCAGGGGTTGAAAAATCTGGCTCGGGAGCTGAAGGTCCCGGTCCTGGCGTTGTCTCAGCTGTCGCGGCAAGTCGAAGCGCGGGGGGTGAAAAAGCCCCAACTGGCGGATCTGCGCGAGTCGGGGGCGATTGAGCAGGATGCGGATGTGGTGATGTTTATGTGGCTGGAGAATGACGAGGATTTGGAGAATATGACATTGGATGTGGCCAAGCACAGAAACGGACCCTTACGGTCCCTGAAGTTGCGCTTCCGGCGCAATCTGCTCAAGTTTTACTCGGTGGAGGCGAAGAGGAAGGGGGGGTAACTTTAGCTAAATTTGGCTAACATTTCGTCGACTAAGCCAGCCACTTTGTCTATATCAGCCTGTGAACTGAGGGTACTCAAAAATTCGGGAGAATCTACATACTCGACGAAGTTATCGATTTTTTTAAGTAATTTTGGATCGGTGATGTTAGGCCTTGCTAGTTGGGCAATTGTAGAAACACTTTGATGAGCGCCGTTTCTGGCGAACTGCTCGGGGGTTCTGGAATCGATGATTTCTGGTGGAGAACGCGACCATATCCCTGGAGTTTTCTGAGTGTCGCTATGATACTAAATTCTTCTTGCATATGTTTGTTGGTGCCGAGGGCGAATTTTAGTTTAAATACCTTCCTTGGGTGGATTATCCCTCTAATTGATTCTTTTGGGAAGATACCAGCACTTATTTATCACCTAGTTGGTCAGTAGCTTCCTGTATCACTGACATTGCTGTCTTTTGGATGGCCGAGTTTATGCAAGCTTTAATTTTTTCTGCTAAATCTAATGCATCCATCTCAGATGGGTTAATTTCTATCTTCAGTATCATGGGTTCGGCATTCAGGGTAATGCTAATGCCGTTTTCCTCATGATTAACGATCATATTTTGTAGGAATTTGGAGGAAATATCATCCATATTTATTTTGGTAAGACAAACGGTGTAATTGCATTTGTAAAAACTACAGCTGCATATGCAGAATTACAAAGTCTGAGAGATAGATTCCCCTCTTTAATATGATTTTGCTTTCTAACAAATTCAAACAAAGCAATCGGCACAGCAAGGCGAGACAGACCTAGCGCTAATGTGGCCAGTTCTCCAATTTTTTCAATTCCGAATCTTGCTATAGGGTTTGATTCTTGATATCCCATAGAAAGAAAAACATGAGTTGTAACAACATCAGCAACTCCCATTAGTATTAATACACCAATATTGGTTGCATAAATTCGTTCTCCTGAGCTTAGTTTTTCCCACCCGTCTTTTTTGCTTTGTAAAAAATTTGTGACTGCCTCTTTAGCGTCTTCTTTAAGATTGTTTTTTTGAGGGTTTTCTGCAGGGTTATTCATATTCTTAGTTCCGAACAAGTTACTACTGGTGCCGGGGGAGGGACTCGAACCCACACGAGCGTTTCGGCTCACTAGTTTTTGAGACTAGCCTGTCTACCATTCCAGCATCCCGGCTGTGTGGTTATTTTAAGGCCGCGGTGGTAAAATTGCCAGGCTATGCCAGCTATTTCTGAAATTTGTAAGGTTTGTATGGCCAGGGTCGTGGCTGATAATGGAGAAGTGAGAGCGGATGGACAGCTGGTTGGCCGGGTGGGCGATGAAATATCGGCTAGTTACCCCCCAGGCTGTATTACTATTGATCCAGATTCCGGAGCGTTGGTGGTTCAGGGGGAGTGTGTGGCGCAAAAGCGGATAGGGGGGGAGTAAATGATCGGGGTGCAGGATATCAGGAACGGGACGGCGTTTTTGCTGGATGGCCAGCCGTGGATTGGTATCAAGTACGAACACATAAAAATGGGTCGAGGGTCGGCTACGATTAAGATTAAAATGCGCAATTTATTGACGGGGGCGATTATTGAAAAAGCTTTTATTAACTCGGCCAGGGTGGAGGAAATCGACTTGGTAAGAAAACCGATGCAATTCCTGTATAAAGACGGCGAAAGCTTTGTGTTTATGGACCCGAAAAGTTATGAGCAGGTGGGCTTGGATGGCGGTGTGGTGGCAGAAAATGAGCAGTTCTTGAAAGAGGGGATAACGGCAAACATTTTGTTTTGGGATGAGAGGCCGCTGTTGGTTGAACTTCCGCCGAAGATGGAGTTTGAAGTAGTAGAATGTGATTCAGGGATCAAGGGAAACAGCGTGTCTAATTTGTTCAAGGGGGCAAAATTGGATAGTGGAATGACGGCGAGGGTGCCCTTATTTATTGAGGTAGGGGATAAGATTTTGATCGACACGCGGGACGGGAGCTACTCGGAGAGAGTAAAATAAGTAGTTGGATATGTGGTGGGTGAGGGTTTCTATTATTGTTGCGGCTTTTTTTGTGGGTAGTTTTGGGTTGTGGCGGGGAATGCGGGAGGAACACAAGCAGGAGGAGATCATAAATTTGGCACTGGGGCTGGCCGGATTGGGAATTATAGGGTGGTTGTTGGTTGGGGCTTGGGGAATATTGTTGGGTTGGATCTTGGCGATGAGTTGGTTTGTCAAGAGGTATGAGTGGAGTTGGTGGGAATGGCTGGACAGCGTGGGGGAGTCTGGGATGAGTGTGGGCCTGGTTTTGGCCGGGGGATGGGGATCGGTAAAATTGGCGGCTGTATTTGCCGGAGGGATCTTGGTAACATGGCTGGTTAAGACGTCGTATAGGCGGATAAGATGGTATAAAAGCGGAAGGAGGGGGGCGGTAGGGTTGGCAGCTGTAGTGTGCTTTGGACTGGCACAGATGATGGTTGCAAAGTCTAGCGGGCGTGTCATATACTTGGGCGGTTGGGAACTGGCGCAGTGGGCGGGCTTGTGGGTGATGATTGCGGCAGTAACCACACTTTATTTGCGGGCGGGTCATAGGGTGACCCAGGACATTGGAGGAATATGGCGAAGAAAGTAAAAATAAAATATCCATGGGAGGTGTTGGCGCCGGTGAGAAAGTATTTGGCGGATAAACTGTCGATTTTAGAAAAGAGAAAGAAATTGGCGGCGGCGGCTGATCCGTTTAATGACAAATCGCGGCTGGATGATAACGCGGCGATAGATGCGGATGCTGCAGAGCAGGTGGGGCATATGCAGGCTTCGGCGATTCGACAAACGCTAGACAGGAGTATTATTCAGGTGCGTAAAGCTCTGACGCGGGTTAAGATTGGTAAATATGGGGTTTGCGAGAATTGCGGGAAGATGATCGATACGGATAGACTGATGATCATGCCTGAGGCGACTTTGTGCGTGGACTGTGAGAAAAAGAGAGAGAAATGAGAATAATTTTTGAGGATGAGCAAATGAGGGTTATAGATAAGCCGGCGGGAGTGGTGAGTGAGAGTTTGGGAAGAGTGGCGCACCGGCTGGACAAAGATACGAGCGGGGTGATTGTGCTGGCCAAAACTTCTGGGGCTTATGAAAATCTGAAAGTGCAATTTCTGGAGCGAAAGGTGAAAAAGATTTACGCGGCTTTGGTGCATGGAATAATGAAGAGTGAGGCGGGAATAATTTCTGAACCACTCGTGCGCAATCCAAAGAAGGGAAACAAATTTTTGGTGGGTTTGGGGGGGAGACCAGCTATAACTGAGTGGAGGGTGGTGAGACAATATTTAAATCCCAAGCCTGGATATTCATTTTTGGATGTGAGTCCGCACACGGGGAGGACGCACCAGATTAGGGTTCATTTGAAGCATTTGGGCCACCAGATAGTGTCTGATCCGTTATACGGCGGAAGAAAACTGTATAGAGAGGATATTAAATTTTGTCCGCGGCTGTTTCTGCACGCCAGGTATTTGGAGTTTACCCACCCGGTAAGCGGTGAGAGGGTGCAATTTGAGGCTGGTTTGCCAGAGGAACTGGCGGAGGCCATAAAAAAGTTGGTAGACTAGAGGGGTGGATACCTTGACGGTGTTGGCGATTGTAGTGGGGCTGGCCACTGGAGCAGGAATAATCATTCGGCGTGCCGGACTTCCGGCGATGCTGGGATATATTTTGGCAGGAGCGGTGATTTCGGGAGTGGGGTGGGGACGGGGGTTGGGGGTGGTAGGGGAACTGGGTCAGCTGGGAGTGACATTGCTTCTGTTTTTGGTCGGGCTGGAATTGCCAATATCGCAGCTGGTGCGGTTGGGGAGGACGGTATTGGTTTCCGGGGGGGCCCAGATCGCGGTGACATCGGTGGTGGGATTTGTTTTGGCTAGATGGATGGGGTTTACTTTGGTGGAGGCGATTTTTTTGGGAGTGGCGCTGACATTTAGCAGTACCATAGTGGTGGTTAAGCTGTTGTCTGAGAAGAAAGAGCTGCAAAGCCTGCATGGAAGGATTGCGGTGGGATCACTTTTGGTGCAAGACTTTGTGGCCATTGGATTGCTGGTGGTGCTTTCAGGGTGGGGGAAGGGAGCGTGGAGTGGACCTGAGCTTGTGGGGGTGATCATTAAGGGTCTGGTTTTGGTGGCGGCAACTTTTGGGTTGGCAGAGATGGTTGTCCCCAGACTGGTGAAGAGTCTGGCGGCCAATACGGAAACACTGTTTGCGTTTTCATTGGCGTGGTGTTTGGGGATAGCGGCTTTGGCGGCCTCGCCGATTGTGGGATTTTCGGCCGAGGTGGGGGGATTATTGGCCGGGTTGACATTGGCTAACGCGGCTGAGCATTTCCAGGTTATGGCCAGAGTCAGGCCGGTGAGAGATTTTTTTATGCTGCTGTTTTTTGTGGGATTGGGAGCAAGCTTGACAGTTGGCGGGGTGGGAGATAATTGGTGGAGGGCGGCCGTATTGTCTGCATATGTATTGATAGGAAATCCGTTAATTATGCTGGCGATATTGACGTGGATGGGTTACTCTAAGAGAACGGCGTTTTTGGCAGGATTGACAATGGGTCAGATATCGGAGTTTTCTTTGATTGTGGTAGCGGCGGCAGTGCGAAGCGGACAAGTGGGAGACAGGGTGGTGGCGACGGTGGCGATGGTCGGGGTGGTGACAATGACTATCTGCAGTTACTTAATTTCTCACGGAGAAAAGTTTTATGTCTCTGTATCGAGATTTATTCCCGGCAGGAAGAGGACGGGCAGAAAAGGGGGAGAGGAGGGAATAAGATCATTTGAGGTGGTGCTGTTTGGGCATAGCCGGGCAGGTTCGGTTATCCGACCGGCTTTGGAGCGGCTAGGGAAAAAAATTATGGTGGTGGATTTTGATCCGCAGGTAGTAGAGAAATTGGAGAGGGAAGGAAAGCTGGTGGTATACGGTGATATGTCCGATGTGGAACTGTATGACGAGTTGGGATTGAAAAATGCCCGACTGGTGGTTTCGACAGTTTCTGATTTGAGTGACAATTTACAGCTTTTGGAAGTAGTTAAGAGCAAAACAAAAAAGGGCCCAAAAGTGGTGACGACGGCTGTGGATGGGGCCGAGGCGAAAGTGATGTACGCGGCGGGAGCGGATTATGTGCTGGTTCCGAATCACGCGGGAGGTGAGCTGTTGGCTAGAGTTATTGAGGAACAGGGGATAGAACGGATAGATCAGTGGGGAAAGACACAGCTAGCTGGCTTATGAAAAACTTGGGGTTTTGGATTCTTATTGTTGTGGTTTTGGGGGTCGCTGGAGTGGGGGGGGTCGGTTTTTTGGGCAGAAGATGGGATGGTACGTCGAGGTTTACGGTGATATTTTTTGAGGACGGAGTTAGAGTTGATAGTTTTGATCCTCAGATTGGTAAAGGAGTCAGGATGGCATTACCGAGTGATTTGAAGATTGAAAGTGTGGCGGGGAAAGGGGAGTGGAATATAGGGGTTTTGGATAAGGCTGCGAAGAATTTTGGCTGGACGTGGGCGGCTGATAGCATCTCTGATTATTTGGGGCTCGTATATACAACTCACTCCCGGGAGTTTCCTTTGTGGGATAAATTGGAGTGGTGGAGAGTGGTGAAAAAAATCGAATGGTCCGAGGTAAATATGGAGGACCTGGGGGTGATAACCCGCCAGAGGGAACCTGACGGTCAAGAGTATTGGCAGTTGAATGGAAATTGGGATGAGGTGGCTAGGGGAATGTTTTTGTCTACAGAAATTGCGAATCAAGGGTGGAACGTGATTGTTGTAAACTCGACCGGGATTGGGGGTGCGGGCTCGAGAGCGGCCCGTTTATTGGAAAATATGGGGATGAAGGTCAGGGATGTTTCAGTTGGAGAAACGCAGGAGAAGTGTCAGCTGAAGACTGGGAAAGAGCGGAGAAATTGGACGGGTGTAAAGCTGGTTGAACGGCTGTGGGGCTGTGAGTGGGTGGAAGGGAGTGAGGAGAGTGAAATGATTGTGGTATTGGGAAGAAGTTATGGGAGGTGGTGGAGGGGTGTTTAGAGGCGTTCTTCTTCCGGATAGTCGGAAGTAAATTCTGTCTCTTCCTCGGTGGTGGTTACTTGAGGTTTTTCATCGTGAACGAGCTCGGGTGGGGTGAATGCGGCATATGTTAGTTTTTCTGTGAGAGGGAATGAAGGTGTATTTTTGTATTTGGAGTGGCGGTAAGTTTCTCGAAGGAATATTTTGAGGGATTTGGGATCGACGGATTTTACCCAACCCTCGTAGCGGTTTCCACCCTTTATAAATGTGCGAAGACGTGAAGACAGGTCGTCGGGGAGACGGCCAAGATATGCCCCGGAGGAAGAAATAACTGAGACGGCGTGTCCACGGCAGGTTATAGAGACGGGCTCTCCTGGGTGGAGGCTGGAAACAGTTTTGGGGTCTCCCAAGCGGATGAGAGTGATGGTTTTGGTAACCCCCGGCTCCTCTAGAAAAAGCGGTGGTGAGGCGGGATGCAGGAGTGTTTTGGCGTGCTGAAGACGCGAGGATTTAATTAAGGCCACATTTTTGGCCGCTATCGAGTTGAATTTATCCAGTTTGAGGACATTTTCGTAGGTGACTCGGGCTTTAGTTTTTAAGCCGGTTTCCAGGTATGCCCGGGCAAGGCGGTTGAGAGCCTCAACGTCTTTCGGATTTTGTTTGATAATCTCCAAATTGATTTTGATTGCTTCTTTCCAGTTTCCGGCAATGGCGGCGTCGATGGCTGTTTGAGGTGAGACGTCCATACTTTTTCAGTTGTGAATCAGGCAAAAGTATATCATGATAAAATCAAATTTGTGTCTGGTCATTCGAAGTGGGCGACAATTCATAGGCAGAAAGAAGTTAAGGACGCAAAAAGAGGAGCGGCTTTTACGAAGCTGGCGGCGGCGATTACAATGGCCGTGCGCGAGGGAGGGGGGGTGGCCGATGCTAATCAGAATTTCAAGTTGAGATTGACAATTGAGCGGGCAAGACAATTTAACATGCCGAAAGAAAATATATCTCGGGCGGTGGAGAAGGGGAGCGGAGCAAGGGGGGAAAACGATTTGGAGACGGTGATGTTTGAGGGTTTTTTGCCGGGCGGTGCGGTGGTAATGGCAGAGGCTTTAACTGATAATAAGTTGAGGACTGCTCAATCCGTGAGAATGCTATTGGACAAAGGCGGGGGAAATTTGGGTGGGAGCGGGTCGGTGGGCTATATGTTTAGTCAACAGGGGGAGGTGCGGATAGCGAGCGGCGGGTTGGGGGAAGAAGACGAACTGAAGATGATCGACTTGGGGGCGGAAGACATTGTCAAGGAGGATGGGGAGTGGGTAATTTATTGTCAGAAGGAAAAGACGTTTGAAGTGAAGGCAAATCTGGAGCGGGGCGGGTATAGAGTGGTTGGAGCGGAGTTGACGATGAGGCCGACCGTGATGGTGGAAGTGGGAGATAAATCGGTTCAGGAAAGAATTGAAAAAATACTGGGCGCGCTGGAGGACTTGGAGGACGTACAAAAGGTGTGGACAAATTATGCGTAAAAGACAAAAATTTGTGTTAACTGCGGTGGTGGTGGCCGGAGGAGTGCTGGGGGTGCAGTCCCTGAATTTGGGCTGGAGGTATTTGGCCGTGGGGCTGTTGGCCGTTCTTTCCTGGGTGTTGTCCGCTTGGTCCTTGAGGGAAGGATTGTCGGGGTGGGAGTGGCTGACGGTGCTGGTGCCGCCGGCAGTTTTTACTGCGGCAGTGGGTTTGTTTTATATCTTACTGCCGCAGTCCTGGTGGGCCAAATTACTCGTGGGGTTTCTGATAGGCATTGGGGAGTATGCGGTGCTTCTGACTGCAAATATTTTTTCGGTGGCGGCAATTAGAACAATTGCATTGCTGCGGGCGGCCCATGCGGTGGGATTTGTGATGACCATCCTAACCGGTTTTTTCTTGTTCGATACCGTAATGTCTTTCAGACTTGATTGGTGGGCGAACGGGCTTTTGGCGGCGGGGGTGGGAGTAATTTTAATTATGCCTGCGTTGTGGAGCGTGGAGCTGTTGGAGAAAGTGGAGAGAAATATTTGGTTGTACAGTGTTACTTTGGGCGGGTGTATTGGGACGTTAGCGATGGCGGTGTCGTTTTGGCCGATGAACACGGTAGTGAATTCATTGTTTTTGACCACCAGTTTATACGTTTTCTTGGGTGTGGCCCAACACCATTTTGCCCAGAGACTGTTTAAAAGAACTATCTGGGAATACTTGACGGTGGGTGTGGTAGTATTGGTGACAATGTTAGCGACGAGTGGGTGGGGAGTGTAGGATGAGTGAGGTGGTTCGGTTCGAGCAGGAAGTTGAAATTATTGGAAAAGTTGTGGCTGAGCCGGCTGGAGAAGGATCGGGTTTTTCGGGATTGGTCTTAAAGGGATTGCGAAAGTTGTTTTTGGGTTTTTATGCGGCAGAATGGGAGTGGGGAGAAACAATTGCTGAGACTCTTAATTCGATTGGCCAAGGCAAAGAGGTGAGGCTGGGGGGACGGATTGTGAGTGGGAGGGGAGTAGAAGTTAGGGTGATTACTGATGTGGACTGTGATGAACAGAAGTGAGCTGAAACGGCTGGCGGGGATACAGGGAAGTTTGTGTTATTCGGATGTAGTGGGGCTGAGGGATCCGGATCACGATTGGTCGAAAGAAAACAGGTCAGCTGAGGGGCATAGAATTGAGAAGGAGGTTAGGCGGTGGTTTGAGGAGGAGACTGAGCCGGAGGGACTTTGGGAAATCAGACTGGCGGAGATGGCAAAAGGGAAGCATAGATATATAGGTATTTTGGATATGGGATTAAGTCTGACAGCCACTCCGGACTTCGTTTTTGTCTCTCGAGACGATAAAGGTTTGGTCAGGAGAGTCAATTTTTTGGATGTTAAAGCACGAGAAAATCCCTTTTTTACGGACAAAATCCAAGGCCTTTTTTGCTTGAAAGTGGGGGAGTTGGACACTGATATTAACCATAACAATGGAGCAAGTTTTATGGGAGCTTTGTTTGGAGACAACGGGTCGCCGAATGTGCGGTTTTTCGATTATTATTATGCTTCCGGTACCGTGAGGGAAGTGGTTTTGGATGGCAGACACGATG
>MEXP01000018.1:38567-43824 GCA_001773725.1 Candidatus Amesbacteria bacterium RIFCSPLOWO2_01_FULL_49_25 | reverse complement strand
AACTACCAGATGTCAACGAAACCCTGATACTGTACAAGAATGTACTTGTTAGGGTCGAATATGCTATGATTTAATTTGTGGAAGGAGTCGGCCTTTTTAGGTCGGCTCTTTCTCGTTCTCCCCAATTCCCCATTGCCAGCTCCGTTTGCTTTATGTGTTTGTGTGTTTGGCTCCATTTTTTCTCACCCCCTTTCTTTTTTGAGCTTTTTAAAGTGAAGCTCTAGCTTCAATACCTGATCTTTCAGCACGCCGACGAAGCGAAGTCACAGGGAGGAACCTGCTCAGTCCACTGAGCGGGCAAATCCCTTGACGAGCGAGGAAGGTGTGCAACTACCTGTTATAGGAGTAATCGCAATGGTGCGGGAAAATTGATCGAAATATAAATGGAGTTTGTCAAGCGAAGCACAAAAAAGGCCGGATATGCTCCGGCCATGTTTTGTTAGTTTCGGGTATCTTTATGAAATACGAGTACCTCTCGGGCGAATGCCTTCAACTCATCTAATAGCTTTATCCCTTCTGAGCTATCAAACGGGATAAACTCAAGCGTTACGTCGGGGATTGCTTTTCTAAATTCTCGAAGCCGCATATCGACCGTATAACCCTTGAATGTTGGAAGAATTCTAACGCTCATAGTCTCACCTCCTTTCGTATTCTAGCAGGCCTTGAGCTTGCCTGCACTTCTCTACTCTCAGCCGGGTTCCCTGTCGGGTCAAGGATCACGCCCTTGGCGTGACTTGCAAGCCCTGAGAGGGCGAAGTCCTTGAGCCGACAGGGTGGTTGATAGCATAAAAAGGAAGGCAAGCGAAAGCGCAATCAGGCGGTGAATTAGCCAATCACCCAATTATTTCTGTTCGATCATCCCCCAGACCGATTGAGATGAGTCAGAGGCAGTTAAAATGCTTGCTCAGGAGCGATGGGCCCATTTCGTCTATTTCATTCCTGGGCCGGTAAAGGAGTGGCTGGCTGTACCCAGGAGGCCTCATAAGACCAGATACCCCCCTCGGTGGTGGCAACTAGGATAATATTTGATCCACTGATTGGGTGAATTAGCGTTATATCCGTCGGACCTTCCAGATGCGCCCATTGAATACCTAGGTCTTCTGAGTAGTAAAGCCCGCCGTCGCAGACAGCAAAGACTTCCGTATCTTTCCAGGGACTAGTTTGAACTGACTTGCACTCTAATTCTTTTCCCTGACCCGGCAGTGCCTTGTTAATAGGAATCCATGACCCACCTCCATCTTTGCTTCGATACACCCCATTGGGCGTACCCACAAACAATAATGTGGGGTCATAATAACTGACGGCCAAATCGAATACTTCCAGATTAGGTCCAACATGAGGTAGAGGTCGCCAGTCCTGTCCTACCAAAATACGCAAGATGTTTGGATCAGAGTAAGGAGGACCAAATTTAACTCCGTAAATTATAGTTCTGTCGGATGGAGCTGATCTCAGTATGTCACCGGGAAAATCAATTAAACCCAACCATCTGTCTCCTCCGTTGTAAGAGACACTAAATCCCCCACAAGCCAACCAAGTAATTATACTTCCATCATCTGAAGCCAATGCTATGCTTGGAGGATTGCCACAGCCCTCACCTATTATTTGATACCAAGTGTCTCCACCATCTTTTGACCGCCAAAGGCTCTTCCCCACAACATAGACAATGCTTGGGTCAGCAGGAACCGCTTCAACCAGACTGATATTAAAATCAAGAAGACCATTATTTACCGCCCGCCAGCTTTCACCAGAATCTTCAGACTTGAAAATCCCATGGCTGGCTCCATTGGTGGCGATATAGATTACCCCATCGGACGCGGAAACATCCGATATGGGTTCACCTATCAAGCCCAAGTTTCTCCATCCAGGAGGCTGAAGAGGAATTGATGTTGGCCTAGGTACTCCCGAAGCGATTACCTCAGGAAGCGAAGGTACAAATTCAGAGAGAGATCTAAGCAACCCTGCGCCTGCGTTAAATATCACACATAATACACATATTCCTATGGGAAACAGGACCGCAATTATCAAAAGGGGTGCTTGAAAGCGATTTTGACGGATAGGACTAGGGCGTGCCTCACCCACTTCGACTTGATCTATATGTCGTTGCCAGATTGCGAGCACGATACCAACCAGAGAGAAAATGAAGAAAAGCGGCCACGCTATCCAAAGGTATGGTTTCCAACTATAAGGCAACACCCCGGATGCAATGTCACCGAGGATTACAGTTAAGGCGGAGACCAAGCCAATTACTATTAGAATAACCACAGAAATGCGACTACGATTCATTGCTTCAATCCCTGAAGATGCCTATCCATTGATAGTCAGGCTTGGTTTGACATATCTGGTCCAGCATACCTGCATTGGATTATAAAGCAAGTTCGGAAGTAGGCACATGATTTGCGGGTCAGCCGCAAATCGCTGTAATTCAATATGTGCAAATCTCCCGCCAAAGCAGGAGCTTTTACATCTCCTCTATCATAGGTTGCGACTTTTTTTTGATATTTCACCTTGCTACTATACAGGGGATGGATACAGTAGAAGGGGAACAATCAGCAGAACCTCAAGTAGAGCGGTGGGGATTTGAAAGCCACTTTCAAGAGTATGCGCTTCTATTGGCGAAAAAAGGGAAAGATGGTTTGGAATCCATAGACAACTTTCCCCAAAGGATAGAACTAAATGATGAGTGGCACAGAACGTTGGAGAAAATACGGTTAGAAACCGAGGACGGGCTAGAAAGGGGTACACTGACTGGTTTTCCGGGTGATATGAGAAAACTTACTATTTCCGATAAGCTTGTCGTTGGGAAAAAAGCATCAATAAAATTTCTTGACAGCTTGGAAAATGCGAAACAAAAACACGGCATTGATAAAGTAGTTGGAACAATCCACTCGCATCCAGGACACTGGGATAGTCCTGAGAAACGATACATAGAACCAGGCAGATCATTTTCTGAATACAGAGGTTTTACAACCAAAGATTTCCATACTTACCTTAAACCTTCATATCAATCTCTCTTCATTGACGGAGTGGTGGATAGCCAAGTGAACTATTTTGTTTTCCTAACAAAAGACACCAAATTTATTCCCAAAGATTCCAAGTTATACAGGCGTGAGATTTTTGAAGATTACTGGCTATATCAGCAAACGAAAAGCTTGAGGACTTTTTCTCTGTGGGACGTTGATATGGCTATAGCCAAGGAGTATAAGCTAGCCCTTTACAGGGGAAATTCAGGCGAAGACTTGATTAGGTATTTCCCGTAGACCCCATCGAAGTTGCCACTGGTTTTGAAAACGATAATAAACCGAACCAAACCCGAAAATGGTGCTTGATTTTTTAAAATGCGACTGCTAGTGTAGGTGAATGTCCGACAGGGAAAATAATCAAAAAAACGACGGAAGAATAGATCGTCAAACAGATGAAAACCTCTATCAGCCGAAAATTCACAGCCAAAGGATCAGGGAATTGCATGACTTAAGCGAGAGATCCGGCCTTCCCATGACGGTTCTTGTTGATAGGGCAATTCAGGATTTTGTTGAAAGAAATAGTTTGAATAAAGGGGTTATTTATGAGGAGGATGAGATCGTGACTAGCGAGATCAAATCCTTCATCACCCGAGCCTACCAAATAGGACATGATGAAGGGATACGATATATCTGGCTCAACGTGGTCGATCCTCTGGTGAGCGTGAACATCTCTTTAAACCGGGGAGACACGAAAGAGGCAGCCGATAGGCTGGATGCATTGGATCTGTGGATAAAGGAAAACTTAAACATACCGACAGCATATGAAAGAAATAGAGAGGGAGATACAAAAGGAGCCTGAACAGGCCTGCGGCTATTGCGGGCCTGGGTATCCGGCGACATGGCAGATCATCACCGAAAAAGGCGAGGAGTTTGTATGCGACAAACACCATTTTGTTTTGAAAGAAATTCAAGCCATTGAAAAAGAAAAGTTACTTTGGGAAGCGGAGTGGACAATAGTCAGCCATTTCGAAGAAGATTTGCAGCAGCACGAATTTGACGACACGGATCAGTGGGAGGACGGAAGTATGTACGGATTTTAATATGAAAGAAATATTGATCGAAACAGCCAACCCCCAGCCAGAGGTAAGAAGAAACGCCGAAACCGCAGTTGGTTGGGAGTTCAAAGAAGAAGCAGCATACCTCTATGAGAAGGCAATCGTCTTAAGGGAAAGGCTTATTGACCCCATAGCAAGAGTAGATAGACAGCAGCTCCCCGATCCGGTAATCGGATTTGATAATTTAAGAAACTACAAAGTTCTTGCTGAGTATTTGGTGATAAGGGATCCGGTGGGGTTATCCTGTCGGATTAACTTCAATACCGAGCACTACATACCTGACGGAGATAAGCAGGTATGGCGTTGGGGTAGATGGGCGCAGATGGAGACATTGGCCCATGAGTATGTGCATTTATTCCAGCAACAGGTAGGATCGGGCAAACCGTCTCACGGCAAGGACTTTATTGAAAAGTGCGAATCAATCGGACTTCACCCATTGCCAGGCGTTGGCTGCCACACAGCGGTTGCCGATGAGCCGTTTTCAATCCTGATGAAAGAATGGGGAATAGAAAGACCCGATGATGTGCCGACGGATAAGAGGAAAATAGATTGGTTTAAAAACGGAAAAGAGATAAAAGGAAGATCGTCCTTAAAAAAGTGGACTTGCCCCGAGTGTGGATTGAATGTGAGAATGGGGATCGCCGGAGATCCAATGTTAAGACACCATACCTGCGAGACCGCTGCCGGCCGTCCGGTATTTTTGATCCCTGGGGATGTCTATGTTGCGAAGAAATAAGATATTTTCGTAAGGTCTTGATTATTTTGTTATAGAAGTTCTTAGGTAGCTTTCAACCGCTTTATGGTCTTTCCAAGAACTGAATACCGCAGGGATAATAAAAAAGCCTGGGTTATGTTACTGGATTCGTTAAGTCAAAAGACTTAAAAAATTCCGGGAACACCCAGGCTTATATCACATAACTCAAGGGGTTGTATTATTGGGAATAAAGGTTTGATTTAACAACTCTTTACAATGGTTTTCCCAAGCAATTCTTTCTGACTCCCTAGGTCCGCAGACAAATTGCTGAACTGGGTAAACCATCAGCGTACTTAAATCGTAGCGAGAGATGGAATTCGTTCCATAATCGTGTCCAGCAAAATTAATCTGTGTCAAAACTACGGTTCTATACCAAAGATTCAGCACGTTAGTTAGCAATATCATCCGATCTTTGGATTTCTGAAGTT